>JBBSBI010000095.1:0-18851 GCA_038251425.1 Polyangiales bacterium | reverse complement strand
CATGTCCTCTCGTGCGAAGTTGTTTCAGAATGGCGGTAGTCAAGCCGTCCGCCTCCCGAAGGAGTGCAGGTTTCCGGAGAACGACAACGAAGTCATCGCTCGTCGCGAAGGCCGCCGCGTCATATTAGAGCCCGTTGATGAGTGGCCCGCAGATTTTGTGCAATCCTTGGGCGCCTGGAAGGGTGCTATCCCGCGCCCTAAGCAACAGGGTCTTCGCAAGCTCAAGGATCCCTTCGGCTCATGAAAAAGTACATGCTCGACACCGACTCCGTGAGCTTCGCGCTCAGGGGCGTCGGCGACGTTGCGAAGCGCATTCTGAGGCACAAGCCGTCGAATATTTGTATTAGCGCAATTACCCTCGCCGAGCTTCGCTATGGTGTTGAGAAGAAGCGCGCCACCAAGCTCGATCAACTCGTCTGTGCATTTGCCCGCGGAATCGACGTTGCTCCGTTCGACGACGCGGCAGCCGTCCAGTTTGGAAAGGTTGCAGCGGCCCTAGTGCTGGCGGGCAAGCCTATCGGTCAACTTGACGCGCTCATAGCAGCGCATTCCCTAGCGCTTGGCACAATCCTCGTTACCAACAACAGTAAGCACTTTGAACGGGTTGGGGGGCTTCAGTTGGAAAACTGGCTTTAGCTGAACTTGCTGGGCTAGAGCACCCTATCGAACTCGTGCGGCGAAAGCTTCGTCACGGTGAGTACTGGGGTCTCGTAGTAAATGTTCCCTGAGTGCGCACCACGACTCGACCAATCGAGTTGGGGGTTTCCAATCTTCACTGACCAAGGGTCATCAGAACCAGCGCGGATGCCGTCGAAGCTGTCGACGAAGGTTGCGCCTGGTCATTCTTGTGAGGGGTTGTCGGGAAGGAGACGGCCTCAGCTCACCATTTTAGCTAGCCCGAGCAGCAGGTTCTTGGCGGGATGCTAGGCCTAAGATCTGGTCAACGTGAACCTCGAAACGACTGGTCCAAACCAAGCCTAGACCCTGGCTATCGATGGCCACCTGTTGCCACGCCTCGAGCGTTTTCGGGAAGCAATATACCTGCCTAAATGGGGCGAGATCGGCAAAATAACGCTTCCCGTCTGAGGCTTCGATCACGACCTCAGAGTATGTAGGGGTTTTGACACTCAATATCACTGGAGTGGGAGTACCCATATCAGCTTACGGAAAACAGGTCCATGTCTGGGTGTCCCTGGAGCAGAAGCAGCCGCTTGGACGCATCATCATCGACTGGCCTCCTGTAGCCGCGGCACCGGCGGCGCCTGCAGCACCGGTCGCGCCACCAGTGTTGTTCGTCATTCCGGCACCGAGGCAGAAAAGCCCATCCAGCCCTGCACAGGTGGTCCCGGCCGTCGGCGCCGTTGCTGGGCAGTTCGTGGCTGCGGTGCAGACAAAGCTTCCCGCCGTGCAGGTGCAAGTGCTTGCCGCGTAAAGGCAGGGCGTTACAGCCGTGCAGGCTGCGCCGTCTGCGGGAGCTCGCCTCGGGCAGGCGTTCATCATCCCCATCCTTCCGCCAGTGTTCATCATCGCCGTCCCACCGCCGGACGCGTTCGCAGCGCCACCTGAACCAACACCAACAACCGGCGCTCCACCCGAGCTCGCGGCTTTACCGCCACCACCGATTGCGCTGGGCGTGCCGCCCGTCGTCTTCGAAGGACTAATCGTCGCCGAACCACCAACCCCGCTGCCCATGCCCGCAGCGTTGCCCGCGATTCCGGGAGTGTCGCTTCCGCCGCAACCCGCAAATCCAACCACAATTGCTGCGCTGAGCAGTCCTAAAGCTACGATTTTCATGATGCCTCCGAATTGATGTGCCGAAACCGGCTCCTGTGGCTCACTTGGTGTCCTGTTTGGCGCCGCACGGCTCACACCGTTTCAACACGGGCCTGAGCGCCACAAGCCGCGGTGATAGCCAATCCTCATTCACGGAAAATTGCGCCGAGACAGCACTTTCAAGAGCTTCTCCGCGGATTTCGCAACGCAGCGCAACTCAGCTCTGCATGCAGATGAGCGGCACACTCTCCACCACTTCCAAGCCGTAGCCGTGAAGCCCCGCAATCTTACGCGGACTGTTGGTCAGCAAGCGGATCTCGGTGAGCCCAAGCTCGCGCAAGATCTGAGCGCCCAACCCATATTCACGCAGCGGTGAAGCCGGATTCAGATTCTTGGCACCCCGTTCAACGAGCCTGCCCAGCTCCTGACCGAGCCCACCACGCGGCGGCAAGTACACAACAACGCCACTCCCAGCGCGCTCAATCGCCGAGATCGCTTCGCTCAGATTCCTGCCGCCTTCACTCGACGTGGAGCTGAACAAATCGGCCAGCATCGCACCGCTGTGCATGCGGCACAGAGTGGGGCCGCCGCCGCTGAGCTCGCCCTTTACCAATGCGAGAAACTCCTGGCGTTCGATGACTGAACGATAAATGATCACCTTCCAAGCCGTCCCAGTTTGGTCAAGCGTGAGCGTGCCTTCCTCGATGCGTTCAACCAAAAGCTCGGTCTGCAGGCGATAAGATATCAAATCGGCAATCGCCACGATGTGCAGCCCGTGCTTCTTGGAGAAGATCTCCAAATCGGCCATGCGGGCCATCGAGCCATCGTCGTTGATGATCTCGCAGATCACGCCTGAGGCGTTCTTTCCCGCCAAGCGCGCCAGATCGACCGAGCCTTCCGTTTGCCCAGCGCGCACTAACACGCCTCCTGCGCGTGCTTGAAGTGGGAACACATGCCCTGGCACCACCAAATCATCTGGAGCTGATTTCGGATCGATCGCCACTTGAATCGTGCGCGCGCGATCCTGCGCGCTGATGCCCGTCGTGACGCCCTCGCTGGCTTCGATGCTCATCGTGAAAGCAGTTCCCAGCTTCGCACCAGCCCGGCCTGGCGCCTGCATCATGGGCAGCGAGAGCTGATTGACTTGAGCTTCGGTCAATGTCGCGCAAATCAAACCGCGACCATGTGTGGCCATGAAGTTGATCGCTTCGGGTGTGACGCACTCCGCCGCCATGCACAAATCGCCTTCGTTTTCTCGATCTTCGTCGTCGACCAGGATGACCATTCGGCCAGCTTTGATCTCTTCGATGGCGGTTTTCACGCGCTCCATTTGAAGCGGGCTGAGCTCAGGGCGTCGGGGAGAAGCTGTCATGGATGGGATGGGCCATTCTGATACTCGAGCCAGCGGCCCACATAGCGGGCGACGAGATCGATCTCAAGATTGACACTGCCACCGACCACAAGCCGGCCGAGCGTCGTCACCTGGAGGGTGTGCGGGATGAGCATCACATCGAAGGTGTTCGGCGTCACAGAATTGACGGTGAGCGAAACGCCATCCAGACAGACGGAACCCTTCTCCGCCAGATAACGCCCGAGCGCCCGCGGCGCCTCAAAGCGCATGCTGGCTGCTTCGCCGATGGCTTCAATCTGAAGAACGCGCGCCACTGCGTCCACGTGGCCCGTGACGAGGTGCCCTCCGAGCGCGGAGCCGAGCGTTGCTGGCCGCTCCAGATTGACCAAGCTGCCCACACTGAGACCGGCGAGCGTCGTTCTTTCGAGCGTCTCGCGGGAAACATCGGCTGAAAATCGGCCGCCCACGGCTTCGATCACGGTGAGGCAAGCACCACTCACGGAGATCGAATCGCCAATTTGGAGCGGACCGAGCTCGGTGGCAATGCTGAGCCGTGTGCCGGTGCTCGAAAGCACGGCGGAATGGACGCTTCCGAGGCTTTCGACGAGGCCGGTGAACATCGAGCCGGAGGCTAGTCGGTAAGGTCCGGTCCGGCAACGCGTGCAACCGCGAGTCAACTTGACCGAAGCAGCTCCGCCATGCACCCTTCTCGTGAGAATGTCGGACCCTGCCAAACGCTCCGCCTCGCGCGGGTTCCGTCAACTTGGGCTGAGCGCGGTCCTGGTATTCGCGTGTTGCGCGTGTGGTGCGAGCGTGCAGGCTCTGCAGGAGGGCACGCTGCGCTTTGAGCATTGCTACCGCTTGGACTTGAACGCGGAGACAGCGACGCCCCATCGGCGTGCCTGCTGGCACGAATGGGTCACTTCCTATACTTATGGTCAATCGCGTGATCGCATTGAGTACGCACGGCGCCGTGTTCGCTCGTTAGCAGTAGGTGATCCCGCTCGCCCCGAGCTCCATGTGGAAGCCCGGCGCAAGCCAGAGGAGCGACAGTTTTATCTCTCGGTGCCCTCCGCCGGCAGCCTGCACTCACCCCCGGCTCCGGTTGCCACGCGCGCGTACGTGCCGCCTGATGCGGGGAATAGACCCCAACTCACCACAGACGATTGCGCAAACTCGTGCCAGGCTACGCTCCAAAGCTGCAGGACCCCGTGTTCCGCGAACGATGCTGCCGCCGCTGGGGCGGCCGCGCGCGTGGCTGATGCTTGTTCTGGTTGCGAGGCGGACTACAAGCGCTGCATGGTGCGTTGCTACCAATAGGCGTTCGCCCTGTTTCTTGGCCGCTCCCCGCAACAGGCTGTACCGATTCAGTAGGAAACTATGGCTTCTTTGCAAGATTCAAGCGCCAAGGCTGCACTCACCCCGACGGCTCCGCGTGTTTTTCGGCCTGAGCGCGCAGCACCCTCGGATGTGGTGCGCCCCACCCGGGCCGAGATCAACTTGGAAGCGCTTCGCCACAATCTACGGATTGTGCAGCGCCAGGCCGGCAGCGCTCGTGTCTTCGGCGTGCTCAAAGCAGACGGCTATGGCCACGGCGCCAAAGCAGTGGCACGCACGCTTGAACGCGCAAAGATCGATGGCGTGTGTGTGGCGTTGCTGGAAGAGGCCATCGAGCTCCGCGAAGCTGGTATTCGCACTCCGATTATTGTGATGGGCGGCTATTACGGCCGCGCCTGGGCTGAAGTTTCTCGTTATCAGCTAACGCCTGTGATTCACGACCGCGATCAGATAGCTGAGCTTGCCGAAGAGGTGCGATTTGGCGGGGCGGAATCCATGGATATCCATCTCAAGATCGACACTGGCATGGCGCGTTTGGGGATCCGGCTGCCCGAGCTGCACAGTGCAGTGCAAACGTTAGCCGGCTGCCCAGAAATCCGAGTCACAGGCTTGATGACTCATTTCGCTTGTGCCGATGCGGGCCCGCGCGAGGCCATCCTGGATCAGTTGGCATTGTTCTCGGAAGCCGAGGCCACGCTCCGCCAAGCCGGGCACACCCCGAGCGTGCGGCATGCCGCGAATAGTGCGGCGCTCTTCCGCCAGCCAGCTGCCGCTCTCGATATGGTTCGGCCTGGAATTGCGCTGTTTGGAGTAGCTCCTGGGCTTTCTGTTGAAACAACGCTCAGGCCCGCGATGCGAGTGCGCACCGAAGTGGTCGCACTTCGCCAACTGCGCCAAGGCCAAACGGTGGGTTATGGCGCCACCTGGAAGGCAGCCCGCGCGAGCACCATCGCTACCGTCCCACTGGGCTATGCAGATGGCTTGAGCCGCGCACTCTCCAATCGAGGCCACATGCTGATTCGTGGCCGTCGCGCACCGATCGTCGGCGTGGTGAGCATGGACATGACAATGCTGGACGTCACAGATATCGAGGGCGTGAGCATGCGTGATGAGTGTGTCGCGCTCGGTGCACAAAAAGGCCCGCTCGGAGAAGCCAGCATCACGGCTGAGGAAGTTGCCGAGCACATGGGGTCGATCCCCTGGGAAGTGCTCACCAATGTTTCGCGCCGCGTTCCGAGATTCTATCGCGAGCCGTAAACCAAGAGTTGATTGGCTTTCGCCGCGCAGATCGCTAAGACTCGTGCCCCCTCATGCCGAGCGGAGTCGGCCTGTCTCCCCCAAGCCTGTCGCTTCGCTCCAGCCGGGGGAGACACGTACAGAAAAAAAGTAGTTCGCATGCTTACTATCTAGAATCGTTGCAGAGGCGTGTCCCAGCCGGTTGTTAGCGGCTCAGCCTCCGCCGGGACTCTGCCGTCGAGAAGGCAGGCTACATTGACATCTCCCAGGACGTTAATCATCGTGCGGCACCGATCTAGGAACCAATCAACGGTGAGGAGCAGCGCAATGTACTCCACGGGCAGGCCCACAGCGGTAAAAACCAGCGTCATCGTTACGAGCCCGGCTTCCGGAATGCCCGCCGCACCCACCGACGCCACAACGGAGGTGAGAACAACCAGAACCTGCTCGGTCAATGTGAGCTGCACGCCGATGAGCTGGGCCACAAAAAGTGCCGACATCGCCTCATAAAGCGCTGTGCCGTCGTTGTTGAAGTTAGAGCCTACGAGCGCGCCAAGGCTCGCCGAGCGCTCCCGTAGACCAACGCGATTGCGTAGCCTGTCGTACGTGAGTGGCATGGTGATGGTCGAGCTGGCAGTGGAGAAGGCCATCACGAGCGCGTCGCTCATTTTTCTCACGAGTGACAGTGGACGCACCCAAGATCCGAATCGAACCCGTAGCAGGTAGTAAGTGGCCTGAATCGCCAGCGCCAAGAGAACGGCTCCCACAAACATTGCGAGCCGTACAAAAGGTTCGAAACCCTCACTTCCTACGATGCTGGCGACCTTGCCGAACACCGCCAGCGGCACCAGCGCTATTACCCAATGGAGCACGCGAATGATGCAGTTGAATGAGAGCCCAACCAGGTCCTCGGCCGTGCGCTTTTCGGAGCCGCTCAGGCTGCGCGCGGCAATGCCAAACGCCAGCGCAATCAACACCACCGCGATGACCTTGTTCTCGACGAACGGCCGGAGCAGGCTATCTGGAACATTATCGAGGAGCTGGGACACCACATCGGTCTTAATCGCCGGCCGTTGCGCGGGCGCCGCTAGAGCAGCACCTTCGCCCGGTCTTAAAAGGTTGGCGACACCAAGCCCCACCAGAATCGCTACCAAGGTATTCTGAAGCAAGAGCCTGCAGAGGCGAAACGCCAGCGCACCGTGGATTTCTGCTGACATGATCGCGCGAACTACCGCGACCAAAATTAGCGCTGGCGCCAGCGCACCCAACACACGCAGGATGAGCCGCGCAGGCAAGTCGAAAGACCGCGCACTCGGCCCGAGCATCAGGCCTATCAAGATCCCCGCGGCGAAACCGATTAAGATTCGAATATAGAGCGGCGCATGCAGCAGCCGCCCCATGGCTCCGCGTGAATGGACTGTCGAGTTGTCGAGTGACGGGTTTGCCACAACAAAACGCGTATCACAGCATTACCGTGGAAACCATTACGGCGAAACTTGGCGGAGAGAATCGCCGCGTTGTCCTCTCGGTGGTGTGGCGTACCGCCACGTTTCTCGTCTTAGGACTACCGAACGGCCGCGGCAAGGCTGATCGCGCTTTGCGTCGTCCCTAAAAAATTGCGCCTAAATATGGACTGGCATGACGCCTGCTAGCGCATGGGTATGCAATCCTCCGCAGGCCGTCCAATTCAACAACATTTGCGGTGGGCCGCCGGCGCCTTGTTAGCGCTGGGCTGCGGTGGAGAAGAGTTCGCTGCAAGTAGAAGAATCGGTTCAAGTTAACACGACTGTATCCGGCGCAGGTGTGCCCAGCAACGGGAGGTGCACCCTCAACTCCGCCACCGGTTAACAGTTGTGCATTTATCCCTACGCCGCCCGTGGCTCCCAGCTGCCCTGCAGCGTGCACCGGTGGCTGCCTGGGCGGCACGTGCCTAATCACGTGCCAAGGCGTCGATGCGTGCAAGGAAGAAGTGATTAATTGCCCTCTGAACATGACCTGCCAGCTCAGCTGTTGTGGTCCTCACGCCTGCGAGAAGATGATCTTCAACTGCAGTTCGGTGTCCGCGTGCAGCGTAGTATGTTCGGGCGATCAGAGTTGCAAAGAAGCGACTATCGGGTGCAGCCAAGGGGCATGCAATGTCAACTGTTCCGAGGAAAAAGCCTGTGAAAAAACGGGCGTGAATTGCGGAACCGGTGCTTGCTCAGTAACAGGCGAGGGGGCGAAAACCCAGTGTGGGAGCGCCTGTTCCTGCGGTTAAACGAAACCGCGCTTCGCGTGGTAGCTCGACGTAAGCGGTACGTAAGCGTCCCTCCTTCGTCCTGCTCCGCGAAAAATTCCTGAGTAAAGCGGAAATGTTGCCCCCTCGGGCCGAGCGGAGTCGGCCTGTCTCCCCCAAGCCTGTCGCTTCGCTCCAGCCGGGGGGACACGTACAGAGAAAAAGTAGTACGCATGCTTACTATCTAGAATCGTCGCTGAGGCGTGTCCCAGCCGCCCGCGGGCTTTGCCAAAGTGATAGGCCGCTCATCCAAAGCTGCCAATCCGGGTACGCATGCTGTCTTGCCTGCAGCCGAGCCGCTGACTAGCCTCGCGCCCCGTGAAGCTTTGGAAGAAAATCTTGGTTGCAGTGGGCGGGCTTATGGGCGTGGGCGCACTCGGCGGCGGCGGGCTAGTGTGGATGCGAGTCTCGGCTTACGACTCGAGTATGAGTCAAGTGTACGCCATTGCGTTACCGAAGATCGAGCGTTCTACGGATCCAATGGTACTGGCTCGCGGCAAACACTTGGTTGAGTCGTTGGGTGGGTGCGCAGCCAACGATTGTCATGGCGCCGATCTCAGCGGAGGCAAGACCATTTCTATGGGCCCGGTCGCAACCTTCACGGCTCCGAACATCACCCTTGGCGGCCTCGGCGCGGCGTACAACGATGGCGAGTTAGCCCGGCTCATCCAGCACGGTGTCAAGAAGGACGGGCGCTCGCTGACGTTCATGCCCGCCCACGAAATAAACTGGCTGCCGGATAGCGACGTGATTGCCATCGTCTCTCACCTCCGTACGCTGCCAGACAGCGCGAAGGCGAACGGTCCGATGACGGTTGGGCTCATTGGGAAGATGTTAGACCTCAGTGACGCGTTGATCCTGGACGTGGCACGGCGCATCGACCACAACCATCGCGAAGTGGCTCCGCCTCCGGAACCCACCAAAAAGTATGGTCGCTTCATTGGCAAGGGCTGCACCGGGTGTCACGGCGCCACACTCAGCGGCGGACCCATCCCGGGCGCTCCTGCGGACATGCCCATTCCTAAGAACATCACGCCGGACGCGACGGGCCTCGCCGCGTGGACGTTCGCTGATTTCGAAAAGTTGCTGGACCACGGTGTCACGAAGAATGGCAAAAAGCTCGATCCTTTCATGCCCCTCGAGTCACTCGTCACGATGAATGAGATCGAGCGCAAGGCATTATGGGACTACTTGAAGTCGGTGCCCGCTAAGGAATTCGGCAATCGCTAATGGCGACCGCGCGATGAAGCGAGTTTCCAGACGAAGGCTGCTCCACGCGAGCTTAGGACTCGGCACGCTCGGCCCCGCGTGCCTGAAGGCGCAGCCGGTTACCTGCGCCGACGCGCCGGCGCTGTCCGTCGAGCAGATCGAGCTCCGAAACAAGCTGTTGTACCGAGACAAGGCATCTAACCCTGCGCTCGCTTGTGACTTGTGCATTCAATACGTCGAGCCAGCTTCGGGTGCCAGCTGCGGCAGCTGCAAAATCGTACCGGGCCCAACGCACCCGCAGGGCAGCTGCCAGGTGTTCGCTAAGAAATCCTGAGCGGCCACCGGCGCCGAGCGTTCCTACTCCACGGCTTCCGTTGCCCCCTCTGGCCGAGCGGAGTCGGCCTGTCTCCCCCAAGCCTGTCGCTTCGCTCCAGCCGGGGGAGACACGTACAGAAAAAAAGTAGTTCACAGGCTTCCAGACACTCGGCTCTCTTGGCCTGGCAGTCCTGCTCGCTGCTCTCGTTGCCGTGCCCGAGCAGGTGGCATTCATGAGCGAGGGAACTTTTCGAACAACAACGGCCGTACGCGGCTACACTGCACGAAGAGCGCACACGGCACGAGCTCTGCATCGCGTTGAGCGCGCGAATGCCAGCCGGCGCGCGTCGAGGTGACTACGCTAGCAACACCACAAGCAGTGATTGAGAGGACTACCCTTCCTTTCACGGCCGAAAAACGCGCGCCAAATCTACGCGTACTTCCGGAAAACTTGGCGTTTCGAGTGTCGACGCGCGGTCGAACCTCTGCTCTAGCGTGTACTCTGCTTTTCCGAGACGGTGGAGTTCGATGTGTCCGCCGATTGGATCCACGAGCCAATACTCAGCCACTGCGAAGCGCGCGTACAAGGCCTTCTTGACTCGCCGATCCAACAAGCGACTGTTCGGAGAAACGATTTCGACGACAATCTCGGGGGGCCCCTCAATGCCTCGTTCGGTGACGAGATGCGCGCGCCCACTGCTGAGAATAGCCAGATCTGGTTGGACTACATCGTTGTCCGAAAGGATTAGATCGAGTGGTGCGTTGAAGACGAGCGCAATCCCGGATTCTTCCAGCACTTTCATCAGCTCAAATTGGAGCCTCCGTGATACCGTCTGGTGACGTGGTGAGGGAGCGGGATTCACTTCAAAATCTCCTTCGATGAGTTCCCAGCGCCGACCGTCACTCGGCAGCGTCGCGTAGTCCTCGTAGGTATACGGCACTATGACCGGTCGTATGCGCTGCATGACAGCCGAACTTACCACGACGGGATCCCGGGCGCACAAAAGGGGTCGATCCCCTGCGAAGTTCGGTCACCGGAAATGTTGCCCCCTCTGGCCGAGCCGAGTCGGCCTGTCTCCCCCAAGCCTGCCCCTTCGCTCCAGCCGGGGCGTGTCCCAGCCGATTGTTGTCGCGTTCCGAGATTCTATCGCGAGCCGTAAACCAAGAGTTGGTTGGCTTTCGCCGCGCAGATAAAATCATTCTCGGTGAGGCCGCCGGCGGCGTGCGTTGAGTAGCGGACATCGCAGCTGCCGTAATGGACCTCTAGATCTGGATGGTGGTCTTCGCGATGCGCGATCCACGCGAGCGCATTCACGAACGCCATGGTTTCGTAGAAATTCTTGAACTCCAAACGCCGCGAAATGCTCTTGCCATCGGCGGCCAGCTCCCAGCCTGGAGTTTTGAGGAGCAGCTTCTGAACCGCATCGGGCGAGAGCGGAGGAACTCCACCTTCACACGGCAAACAGCTTTTCTCGGTGAGATCTGGCATGCCCTGACCTTAGTTGGCTCCTTGCCAATGTCCACAAGCCCCAAGCTACTTCTCAGCACTCGGGCGTGATACCCCTTGCCGTATAGCCAGTCGGTCCAAAACGCCGCACTCAAAGAGTCCACTCATGCCAAATCAGCAAAGAATTTCCGCGTGCTTGAAGGTCGCCAGTGTTGCACTCCTCATCGCTTCTGCCTGCGCGGCTCCGCGCCGAGCACCCCAGGTTTCGGCGGTCCCCAAGGCGAACGTCGTAGCGCCTCTGGAAAAACCTGAGGTGGCAAAAGCCGCTCCGGCATCCAGCCGCAGCTACGACGAAGTCGTCTTCCCCAAAGATCCGGCGGTGATCAACGTTCGCACGGAATTCCAAGCCAAAGGCGACGGTGTCACCGATGACACACTGGCGCTCCAAAAGGCCATCGATGCCGGCAGCGGCAATCCAACGCGCGTGGTCTATCTACCGAATGGTCGCTATCGGCTGACCCAATCACTCGTGGTCAAGACCGTCCTCGGCCCGTGGCTTTATGGGCAATCGCGCACGGGCACCGTGCTCAAGCTCGACGACGGCGTGTCTGGCGTCACGGCCGTGCTCCGAACCCATCCCAACGAAACAGGAGACACCTCCTCTGATTGGTTCATGCGCAACATTCGCAACCTCACGATCGACGTGGGCAACAATCCCAAAGTGGACGGCATCCGCTACTACGCCACCAACAGCGGAATACTTCAAAATGTGACCGTGCGCGGCAACGGAAATATCGGAGTCAACTCTTCGTTTCTCGGCCAAAGCGGCCCCAACATGCTGCAGGATGTGCTGGTCGAAGGCTTCGAAACCGGCATCGTGGCTTCCTGGGTGTATGGGCAAACGCTCTCGCGCATCACCGTGAAGAATTGCCGCAAGGTTGCTGTCGCCGTCGAAGCCAACGCCGTGGCGATTGAAGATCTGACTGTGATGGACACCCCCGTAGCGCTCAAGGTCTCCATACCCAATGACTGGGAGAATTGGGCAGGGGTGGTGGCGTTGGTGGGGGGACACTTTTCGAGCTCGACACCTCAAGGTCCAGCGATTGTAAACGCCGGCGTACTCTACGCTCGCGATGTTCGCACGCAAGGTTACAGCGTTGCCGTTGAGAGTTCCGGCGAAGCGCTCGACGCCAAAGGGCCCAATCTCGAAGAATACTTGTCTGAGCCACTCCTTCAGCTCTTTGACAATGCACCGAAGACCTCGCTCAGGCTGCCCATCAAAGTCGAACCCAGCGTGCCTTGGGAAGGCGATCTTAAAAACTGGGTGTCTGCCAATGATTTTGGGGCTATCGCCGGCGACGAAAAAGACGACAGTTTAGCGTTTCAAAAAGCGATCGACAGCGCGGCGAGCAGCGGAAAAACCACCGTGTATTTTCGCGGCGTCGGCGGTCCGGATCCTAACGGATACATCTTCGACAAGGCCGTATTCGTGCGCGGTAGCGTGCGGCACGTGATCGGTCTGGGCTTTGGGCGGATTTTGGCAAACAAGCCCAACGCCGGCTTCGTCGTAGACGATGCCTCAGCGCCGGTTGTGAAGTTTCAAGGTATCGATTCGTTCGGCGGACCCCCCATCACGCTGGAAAATCGCGCTTCATCCCACGCGCTCGTCGTAGAAAGCTGTGGAGTTCAGATCCTGGGAACAGGCACAGGTGATATCTTCGCGACCGACGTACCCGGCCTCGTGCTGCTCAAGAAGAAAGGGCAACACATGTGGGCACGCCACCTGAACGTCGAGGGCCGCTCAGATGAGGGCTTGGTGCAAAATCTTGGCGCCAATCTGTGGATCTTGGGAACTAAGAGCGAGGGCAAAGGCCTTCGCTACCGGACCACTTCGGGCGGACGCACTGAAATCTTCGGGGCGCTCCAATACAGCAACGAGCCGATTGCTGAGACCGACAAGCGCCCAATGTTTGACGTTAACAATGCGTGGCTATCCGTCGCTGGAGTGCGCGAAATTTGCCACAACGGACAGCCGTATGTCGTCAAGGTCCGTGAGCAGCGTGGTGAAGAGGTCCGAGAGCTCGACAAGCAGCGCGCTCCAGGCTGGACGGCTTGGCCACTCTACAACGGCGCTAGCACTCCTTCGAACTGAGCGAACGGCGCTAGCACTCCTTCGAACTGAGCTATTTCGACACGGCTCCGCCAGCCGCTGATTCGCACCGAATGTCGTATTGTGCGCGTTCGCGCCAACGCCGATCCCCCGTGAGTGTCCGCTCAGAACGCAGTTGCTTGATGTCATAAGGACCCTTGCACAGATCCTGTGCCCTCTTCTGGCATTGGGCATAGGCGGTTGAGTCACCCTGAATCTCGCCCGTTAACCTGGCAGCTGCGGTGCTCATACAGGTCACTTCGTAGTGCCCCTCCGCCAGCTTCACGACAGCCCCGCGCCCACAGCCCAAAAGAATGAACCCACCTAGAAACGCAGTTGTTGCCTTCATCGGGTGAGGCTTATCGGGTGAGTCGGCCATTTTAAACCCCCAAGTTCCAAGCAGGCCGTTTCTTCGGGGCTGAAGGGCACCCCGGCAAGAATTGCGGCTGAAAGTCACTCGGCGCGGCAATTGCGCGGGCGGCAGAACTCGGGCACTAGGTTTCCGTTTGGCACGTGACCTGCATCCGCCGTGGCATGAGCAAGCCCATCCCGAGCATCCAGAAGTACATGACAACCAGCCCCCACACCATCGGGGTGGAGCAACCGATGAGCGAGGCACACGACATCATGCGTCGGTATCGGATCCGCCATCTGCCGGTCCTCTCCGGTGGTCGCATCGTTGGCATCGTCTCAGCCGGTGATCTGCATTTAGTAGAGGCAGTGGGCGACGTCGATCCGAAGAAGGTTCTCGTGGAGGATGCAATGACCCAGGAGCCGTATTGTGTGCCGCCAGAAGCACCGCTAGACGAGGTGGTGATGACGATGGCGTCTCAGAAGTATGGTTGTGCCATTGTGGCGCAGAATCACAAGGTGGTAGGCATTTTCACCACTGTGGATGTTTGCAGCGCCTTTGCAGAACTCTTGCACACGCGGCTCGCTAAGTAGGCGAGCCTTCCATTCCCTTGGGCAGGTGAGCTTCTGCATCTTCAGGGTAGGCAAGAACGCCCATTTCAGGGATGTCGAGCCCGGTCAGTTCGTCTTCTGCCGATACTCGGTTACCCACCAACTTGCCGATGATGAAAAATGCGATGGCCGTCATTGCGCCCACGTAAACGACGTTGGTAACGATGCCGATGCATTCAGCAAAGAACTGACCAGAGTCCCCGTACAGCAGCCCAGTTACTTTGCCCGAGACGCCATTCAGACCATCGCCGTAAGTTCCATTCGAAAATAGGCCAAGCGCCAGGATGCCCCAGGCACCGTTGACGCCGTGTACGGCCACCGCACCTACAGGATCGTCAATCTTCAGTTTCTGCTCGACGAAGAGTGCAGCCAGCACCACCAATACACCTGCGATGGCACCAATCAGCAACGCCGAGCTAGCGCTCACGAACGCACAAGGCGCCGTGATGGCAACCAGGCCGGCAAGCATGCCGTTGGCCAGCCACGTTGGGTCCGGCCGGCCATAGCGCGTCCAGACATAAATCCCAGCCGCAATCGCTCCCGATGCCGATGCCAGCATCGTGTTCACGGCAACCACGGCAATCCGGGTGTCCGTCGCCGCGAGGGTTGAGCCCGGGTTAAACCCAAACCAACCGAACGCCAGAATGAAGGTGCCAAGGAGTGCCATCGGAATGTTGTGGCCAGGGATGGCATTGGGGCTGCCATCCTTGTTGAACTTTCCGATACGCGCCCCGAGCATTTTGGCGCCAACGAGTGCCGCCACGCCGCCCGTCATGTGCACCACGGATGAGCCCGCAAAGTCGACATGACCGTGCCCGAGCCCAAAGTTGCTACCGAGCGTAGCAAGCCAACCACCACCCCATACCCAGTTTGCATAAATGGGATAGATAACCGTTGAAATCACGAGCGTGAAGAGCACGAAAGAAATGAACTTCCAGCGCTCCGCCATGGCTCCAGTTGGGATGGTACATGTGGTATCCATGAACACCATCTGGAAAATGAACATCGTGGCAACAGCCGGCGTGTAGCTAGCGAGCGGCAAGAAGAAGCCCGAACCTCCAAAGAGTCCGAAGGTTTTGCCGGCCAAAGTGATCGTCACCTCGTTAGAAAGTGTCGCATCGCCGCCAAAAGTGGCCATGGCACCCACACCGCCCATTTGCAGCCCAAAGCCTATCGCCCAAAAACCAATGATTCCGATCGCATACACGAGGAAATTCATGGCCATCACGTGGGCTGCGTTCTTGCGCCGGCAGAGCCCGGTCTCGACCAGGGCGAACCCTGCCTGCATGAACATGACCAGGAATGCACACACCAACGTCCAAACGATGTTGGTCGCGGTCGCCATGTCTGCAGCACTGGTCTTAAGCTCAGCGAGTTGTTTAGCAATATCGGTTAACTGCGGGTCTATCATGAAATGCCTCCGGAGAAGCTTGATCTACCAACGCCTGGTTTCTTGGATGTGTCCGCGTTCTTTCGTTGACAAACAGACGGGCCATCGCGAAACATTTCCGCAGCCAGCCCCTTCCGTCGCCTTTTTGCCGCTAAGAAACGCGATGCCCGCGATAGTAGGCTGGGGCAGCCACGGTCGGCTCCGCTCGGTCAGGCACTTCGCCCACGCTCGGCAGCACGCCGGCCAGCGCACCTAAATCAGCCTTCAGCAGGGACTTACTCACCAGATTGAGAGCCATTTTCAACTGCGGCATGTGGATGCCTTGCTCCGCGAGCACAACAATCGCCAGCTCTGGCTGGCCCCTCACCACCAACTTGTGGTCTTCATAGCGGACGACGATGTTTGAAACGTCGCCCTCGTGGCTTAACGCCTCCCGCAATCGGGCAATTCTCGGCCCAACCTCTGCCAGCGCCGCCTGGGTGAAGATGGCCGGCAAATCGCGCAACAGCACGAGGCCCGGGGCCGACACCACGAAGCTCCCGATGATTCCGTCCACATCCCGAAGACCTTTTAGACTCTCGAGGGCGTTCGACATGCTGCCTCCTCTCTCACAAACCAATCACAAACCAATTCGGCGGCGGAGCGTGTTGAGCTCGGCCTGCGGTGACGTCTCCAAGGAGGCCACACTCCCGTTGCTCTCAACATAGAGCAGCCCGTTGCGGCTAGGCAGCGTCCATTCGAGCGCGCGAAACCCGCCCATGCCGAGCCCCTCTCCAACCACTTGTGCCATGCGAACGGCGTACGCCGAGAGCTCCGCAAAGTCCTCTTGATTGCCCTCGCCTCGAGCCACCACCACGTTGCCTTGGGTATCCAGGCGCACCGCGCGAATCACCTTACTCAGTGCCCGCCCGGACCCCACAGCTTTCTCTGGCTCGTCGGAACTCAGGAACTCAGAATCATTAAGCTCTTGTGCCACATTGACCTTTTCAAGACCGACATTTGGTGTTGGATTCTCATCGCTCTGTTGCGCCGCACGCATGAGCAACTCCTGCCAGTGGGACAGAATCGTCGGCGGATTGGGCGCTCGGAACTTGCACGGATCAACCTTCCCTTGCTGCCAGCTCAATATTTCCTGTGCCGCCGCTTCGCCACGGAGCGTGCGTGTCATGGCGTGCACCAACTGCCCACCCGAAAACATCAGGTAGCCAGTGTTGGCATCCGAAACGACCCGAAACGAGGCTTCGGATCCGGAAAGGCACTCCATCTGAACGAGATCCGGGAGCGTCACGCGCTGCAGCTGGGCCGCAAACCCCACTTGTCGAATCGCAGAATCCGGCGTAGGCACGTTGGTGTTTTCGGGCATCGAACTCAACGTTTTTATCGGCATGACGACGACCTCAAATGTCCACTCAACGCTCCAGGGATGCAAGTGGATTATGCGTGTTTCCGAAAGCGAATCCATCCAGCAATCTGGAGGAAACATGGAGCTCACGAAACGCTACCTGCTCGCAGGTCGTAGATTGGCGCTCCTGCTTGGGATCGTGCTTATAGCTTGTGCTTGCGTTGAAAAACCGAAGCCGCGGCCTCCTGCCGGGCCGCTTCACGTCGCTAATTCAGGATTTCCGGCTGCGGTCGACGCAGTTCTCAAGCACAAATGTCGTCGTTGCCATACGACGCCACTAGCTAACAGCGCGCCTTTCCCCCTCCTTACCTGGGATGACACACGGAAGCTGCGCTACAACCGCCCGATCTGGATGCTCATCGGCACCGCGGTGAAGTCAGGCTTCATGCCCTACCGCGTGCCGCTGACTCCCCCGGTTGAGCGGCTCACCGAAACGGAGAAATCCACGCTGTTAAGCTGGGTGGATACAGGGGCCGCCAACGATCGCGGCAGTTTCGGTGCGGGGGCCGGCGGGGCCGGCGGGGCCAGACCTGTGCCAACCCCAGCACCCTGACTTCGCAACCAAACGTGTGGCCCAGGGCGCCCCACTGAAGCATACTCGCGCCCATGAAACATGCCTTCCTTAGCGCGGCGCTCGTCAGTTGTTTGAGCTTGGCCTGCGGGCGAGAACAGCTGAAGATGCCGAGCAAGGTGCCAACAACCAACACCACGCCAACAGCGGCAGTCCCAAGTTCTACGCCGCGCACTCCCGAGGCTGCGCCCGCGGAGCCGGTAAAAATCGGCCCCATCACCGACTCACACATTCACCTTTGGACCCTGCCGCGAAGCCAGCCACCCATGAGCGATGACGGCCGATTCCCAGGGGCCTCACCGGCTTGGATCGCTGTGAACGCGATGCTGCCGGATTACGAGCGTACCCAGGGGGGGCAGTGGGTGGATCAGAGCGTCATCATCGAATCGATCAGCGGTGTGCCTCCGAGTAAGCGCGTTGCCGCTAATCAGTGGATGTTGGATCAGGTGAAGAGTCAGCCTAAATTGCTGAGCGTGGTGGGTGGCTTGGATGTTCTGCAATCTCCGCTAAAGTTTAAGCGCGAGCTCGATCAATTGGCTTCGGATAAGCACTTTGTGGGGCTGCGCATAAGTGGCGGGGATTTGCTGGAAGGTGGCCAATTGAAGGGCAATGCTCTCGCCAATCTCCGCGATCTGGCTGCCCGTGGGATGATGGTGGATTCGCTCGACACGAGCGGCAACGATGTCGCAGCGATCGCCAAAGCTGTGCCGAGCTTGCGGATCGTGATCGATCATCTAGCTCAAAAATCCTTCGATTTTGAAGTCCCCGCTGATTGGCGCTCACGTTTGGAAGCCGCCAGCGCACAACCCAACGTGTATTTGAAGATTTCGGATACTGGGCGCCTGAATCAAGGCAGCCAGGGTGGTGATGGTTGGTCGAACCCTTATCCGAGCGCCTCCGATCCAAAACAATACAGCGCAGTATTTGAGGCAGTGTGGGCCTTGTTCGGGGAAGATCGCCTGCTCTTCGGTTCCAATTGGCCAGTGAGCAACGTTGCTGGGGATTTCCGAACACAGATCGTGGTGCTCGAGGCTTTTCTAAAAGGCAAAGGGCGTGCGGCTCGCGATAAAGTCATGAGCGGCAACGCGGCTAAGCTCTACGGTCCGCGTCCGTAGACGTGCCCATGCTTCAATTACTGACCTTCGACAACCGTTTCGTCCGTGAATCGCCCGCCGAGGCTCCTCGCGTACTCCATCCCGAGCAGGGCGAGCCGAACCCGCTTTCCACGCCTTACTCGATCGAACATGAGAGCACGCCGTTGGCGAACCGGCGCCCTGAATGGGCACGCAACCGAGCGGGCTGATCAATGCTCTCTTGCAGCTCCTCAGTTAGCATGATCGAGCACCACGCCGCGCTGTTGCGCACGGTAGGCGCTGGGCTCAAGCCCCGTGTGTCGACGGAACAGGCGAGCGAAGTAGTTCGCATCGTCGAT
>JBBSBI010000094.1:0-18945 GCA_038251425.1 Polyangiales bacterium | reverse complement strand
CGAGTTGAGGTGTCGCCAACCGAAGATCTGAAGCTGCGCGAGGTTGAGGCCGAGACCGAGGCCAAGACAATTGCTGCAGCCACTGAAAGCTTTCTGCTCAGTTAGCTCCGCTAGCTCAGTTAGCCGTTGGCTCAGCTAGCCGGTTAGCTCCGCTAGCCGGTTAGCTCAGTTAGCTCAGTTAGTCGGCTGTCGTGCTGGCGGTCGCGGTCGTGATTGTCGTCGGCACGGGCCGATCTCCGAAGCGCACAGCCTGCACCAAATACGTACGGCTCTGCGTTTTCCAGAGCCAAGGCTCGTAAGCTTCGAGCTCAGCGGTGTCGGCGAGGGTTGGCTCAGTCGCTCGGATACGCTCTAGGAGCTTGGGGTTGCCGCCACTGTAGACCTTCCCGGTTTCCACGAGTTGAGCGAGCAGGGCACTTGGAGAAACGACGCTCAGCGCTTCGAGGATTGGATAAAGAGACGTTGAACTCACATCGGTGACCCAAAGCGCAACGCCGCCACGGCGCCGCAGACCGGTGAGGAGGCGGAGATGGACCATCAGCAACGCGAGCCGCAGTGTTTCCAGGCGTGGGTGGCTCTTCGTGAGCAGCTCTGTCAGCGCCCAAGAAATCTGCGTGGACATGCAACACGACACACATACATCGAACGGACCGTTGAGCTTTTCAACGAGCTCCGTGCTGGAGCTATGGACGAGCTTTAAGAGCTCCACGGCAAAAACGCTAGGGGGAGCCAGCCCGCTCGAATCTAGGGATTTCAGGTAGGGAAGCTGCCCAAACAGGCCAGAAAGATCGAGAGGAGCCTGCGCCGTCAGCTTCTTCCGCAAGGCTTCCGGCTGCGTTGCGATGGCGCCTCGCACGGCACGCTCATCGATATCCACCAGCTGCACCTCGGCAAATTGCTCCGCCAACAGGGTGAGATCCACATCGTTGCAGTTGCCCGCGCCAAGTAAGCACAAGCGCTTTTCAGGACCGGCAAAGGATGAAATGAGGGAGGTGAGGCGGTCGCGATGCGAAGCGTACAGGTCCCGCGAAGCTAAGCCTTGCTCGTTGGCGGTCCGTTCACGAGCAGTTACCCAAGCAATGGCCTCGCTCGGTGCCGGAGGCTTGCCCGTGACTTTTACCTTAGGTTTTGGTTTCCGTTTGGACTTCGCCATCAAAAGGGATCACCTTATAGCTCTGGAGATTGGGCACTATTGCTTGAAGTTGCGCCCCCACCAGCTTCTCGGTGCACACCACGACAATCAACAAATCTTTGGGAGATATGCGCTCAGCCACGGCCTGATTGGCTTGTTCGAGCGTGACGGCCTGCACGTTGGCCAGGTACTCCTCGTGGTAGCCTTTCGGGAGATCGTAGAGCACTTCGTCGAGCTTTTGGGAGACGCGCTTGCTGGCAGTATCTACAGAAAACGCGTGCGAACGGATCAGGTAGTTCTTGGCCCAATCGAGCTCGGTTTGCGTGATCCCAGCTTCGCACCACTGCTCCAGGAGCTGAATTTGGAGTTCGATGCACGGCGCCGCATCTTCTGCTTTGGGGAAGGTGAGGATGCTCAGCGGCTGTCGCCGTCGATCGTAAGCCAGATGCGAAGAGGCTCCATAAGACCAGCCGCGTTTGGAGCGCACCTCGTGCATCAGGCGCGAGGTGAAGGTGCCTCCAAAGACGGTGTTGGCAACGTGCAGCGCGGTGTGATCCGCGTCTTTCGGGTGTGAGCCGCGCGTGCCGATCAAGATTTGAGTCTGAGTGCGATCCGGCTTATCTACCACCACCAGCTGACGCCCACTCACAAACCGAGGTTCATCGATCTCCACTTCGGGGGATGCTCCGCTCGGTACTACCGCCTCGATATCCGCGGCAAAACGCTGGGCTTGCTCCGGATTGATATCGCCCGCGAAAGCGAAGAGTAGATTGCCCCGGCGGATTGTGCGCTTGGCGTGCTCGACAGCAGCGCCGTGTTGCAGCTTGGGCACGGAGACCAAGGTTCCTCCCGTGGGTCGCCCATACGGGTGATCGGCAAACATCTCTCTCCGAAACCAATGGCGCGCTACAGATTGATCGCTATCCAGCATCGAGAGCAACTCTGCCTGGGACTCGCTCTTCAGCTTATTGAATTCATGCTCACTCAACGAAGCCTTCGCCACTACGTCCTTGACGACCTCGACGTAGCCTTCGATCGAACGTGAAATGCAGGTTCCCTGAAACGAGATCGCGCTGTGGGTCACATCGACGCCGAGTGACGCACCGAGCGTGTCGATGCGGGTATCGATCTGATCGGCGCTGAGGCCCCCACCTGTTCGGCGCATCAAGCGCCCCGTGAGGCGTGTGAGCCCTAAAAGACCCTCTGGATCGAGCACTGAGCCCTGGGTGAAGGTCACGGAGAGCGTCACCAGCGGAACCGCGCGGCTCGTCTCCACGAGGACGCGAGGCTCGGGCGGGTTTGCCTGGATCGTCTGATTCATGCGGCCTCCACGTCAGAATCTGAGGAGCTGTTAGGTTCTAAGTCGTCGTCATCGTCGTCCTTCACCCGTACGAGGACGACCGTGCGCTGCGTATCAACCAAGTAACGCCGTGCCACACGGCGCAGATCGCTGGAACTCACTTTACGCTCCATGGCGAGCCGCTCGAAGGCGGACGTCGGCTGCCCCAACACCGTTTCATAGAAACCCAGGGTCGAAGCTTTGCCATCGGCCGTCTCCAGACTTGCTAACAGTGAAAGCTCGTTTCGCGCCAGCGCTCGGTCCATTTCTTCCTGAGCCACGGGTTGTTCACGCACGCGCAAGAGCTCTTCCTCAACGACGGCGAGCAACTCTTCGGCGGTGTGGCCTTCCCGAGCAGAAACATAGAGCTCGAATAAGCTTGGGTCTCGGAACGGCCCAACGGAAATCCGAACTTCTGACGCCAATTCCAGCTCCCGCACCAAGCGCCGATACAGGCGGCTGGCTCGCCCGCCAGCGAGCACTTCACCCAAGAGCGAAAGGGCCGGATAATCAAAATCTCCAAACGCAGGGCTCTTGTAGCCGAGCACCAGCTTCTCGGTTTGTGTCGGCTTTTCCACGGAAATACGGCGTTCTGAGGTTTGCGGGGGTTCGGGGCGCACATCTTCCAGTGGCAGCACCGCACGTGGCATGGGTCCGTAACTTTGGCTGATCGCGCGGAGCACCACTATTGGCTCAATATCGCCAGCTACCACGAGCGTCGCGTTGTTAGGCGCATAATAAGTTCGGTAGAAGCCGAGGCAATCCTCCGTAGTGAAGCCTTCGATATCTGCCATCCAACCGATCGTAGGCCAGCGATAAGCGTGCTCAGTAAAGGCTGTAGCCCAGAGTAGCTCGTTGACAGCACCATCGACGTCATCCTCAACACGAAAACGCCGCTCATTGGCGACGACTTCCTTCTCACTGTTAAGCTGTGGCGGCTTTAGCACCAAGTGTGCCATGCGTTCGGCCTCAAGCGGGATGGCCGTCAGCAGCTGGCCTTTGGGAAGGGAACTGCTGTATTGCGTCCAATCGAGCCACGTGGAGGCGTTGACCTCAGCGCCGGCTTCTTCCATCTTCCGATCAAATTCTCCAGCGGGCAGATTTTCCGATTCATTGAACATCAAATGCTCGAAAAGATGCGAAAGCCCCGTCTTGCCGACCTGTTCGTGGCGTGAGCCGACGTTAAACCACGTATGATAAGCCACCACCGGCGCCTCGTGATCTTCGATCAAGAGCAGCATGAGCCCGTTCGCCAGCTGATAGCGATCCACGGTGAGAGCCTTGCCGAAGGGGAGGCACTCCAGAAATTTTATCTTCCCGCCCTCCGGGGCATCCAGGTTGACCTGCTCTAGGAGTGATTCTCGGGTAAAGTCGGCGTCGAGCTCGGGGCTTTGGGGCATGTAATCTAGAGTCCTAGCGCCAACCCGGCGGAGGCGAAAGCCCGCCTCAGCTGTCGAGCTTCAGAATGGCCAAGAAGGCTTCCTGCGGCACCTCCACGTTACCCACGCTCTTCATGCGGCGCTTGCCTTCTTTCTGCTTTTCCAAGAGCTTGCGCTTGCGGCTGATGTCGCCACCGTAGCACTTAGCCGTCACGTCTTTGCGAAGAGCACGGATGCTCTCGCGGCTGATGATCTTTGTCCCGATTGCGGCTTGGATCGCCACATCATATTGCTGCCTTGGCACGAGCTCCTTCAGCTTGGCAGCGAGCGCGCGGCCCCGGCTCACGCTGGTGTCTCGATGCAAAACGACGCTCAAGGCATCGAGTGCTTCGCCATTGATCAGCATGTCGAGCTTCACCAGATCTGACGTTCGATATCCGATAAGTTCATAATCCATGCTGGCGTAGCCGCGCGACTGGCTCTTCAGCTTATCGTGGAAATCCATGATGACTTCCGCGAGGGGTAGCTCATACGTGACCACCACGTGATCGGGGCTCGGATACATGAGACCCTGCTGGATGCCACGCCGTTCTTCGCACAGGATAACCACCGCTCCCACGTAGGTGTTCGGCACGTGGATCGTGACCTTCATCACGGGCTCCTCGATGCTTTCGAGTTCACCCACGGTAGGCAGCTTGGAAGGATTGTCGACCTGGATCGTTTCTCCGGTCTTGGTATGGGCGATGTACACAACGCTGGGCGCTGTCGTGATCAGGTCGAGATTGTACTCGCGCTCCAGACGCTCCTGAATGATCTCCATGTGGAGGAGCCCCAAGAAGCCGCAGCGAAAACCAAAGCCTAACGCCTCGGAAGTATCCGGTTCGAACTTGAACGAGGCATCATTCAAATGAAGCTTGCGCAAGGCATCGCGCAGATCTTCGTAGTGGGCTGAATCAGTCGGAAACAGGCCCGCAAAGACCATCGGCTTCACGTCTCTGAAGCCAGGCAGGGCTTCAGGCAACTCTTTCCCTGCGAGCGTGACGGTATCCCCAATCTTGGTGTCCTCCACGCTCTTGATCTGTGCGGCCAAAAAGCCAACCTCACCTACCCCCAGTTCAGTTAACCGCATCGGGTGCGGCGCAAAACAACCCACCTCGGTCACCTCGTAGACACCCCGTGTGGCCATGAACAAGATCTTGTCGCCCTTGCGCAGGTGGCCATCGACCACCTTCACCATCACAACGGCGCCTCGATAGGCATCGTACCAACTGTCAAATACTAGGGCTCGGAGGAGCCCGTTTGGATTGCCCTTGGGAGGTGGGATGCGTGTGACGATCGCCTCCAGCAGATCTTCGACACCAAAGCCGGTCTTGCCACTGGTCAGAATGGCGCCGCTGCATTCGAGCCCGATCACATCCTCGATCATCTTCGCGGCCCGATCGACGTCGGACGAAGGCAGATCCACCTTGTTGATAACGGGCACGATCTCGAGGTCATTTTCAACCGCGAGGTAAGCGTTGGCCACCGTCTGCGCCTGAACACCTTGTGTGGAGTCCACCACCAGCAGAGCTCCCTCGCACGCGCGCAGACTGCTCTCCACTTCGTAGTGAAAATCGACGTGGCCGGGCGTGTCGATCAGTTGGAGCTGGTAGTCCTCCCCGTCGTTGGCTCGGTACTTAATGCGAACAGATTGGGCCTTGATGGTGATGCCGCGCTCACGCTCGATATCCATCTTATCCAGAAACTGATCGACCATCTCGCGTTGCGAAAGGGTGCCCGTTTTCTGGAGCAGCCGATCAGCCAGTGTGCTCTTTCCATGATCGACGTGGGCAATAATGGAGAAATTTCGGATTTTCTTGGGATCTATCACCATGGTATCGGACGCGAGGAGGAGGGCTCGCGGTCGCCTGCCTAGCACGACGCCGAAACGCGCGCGCTCACTTCTGCGATGCTTTTGCCGAAGGACCTTCGGTGAGACTCATTTGACCGGGCAGCGCGTGCTCGTAGCGCTTCAACACCAGATCGATACCCTCGCGGATGTACACGGCGACGGGCACTTTCGTCCGATCATGCAGGAGGTGCAGGCGATCATTCTGCTCCGGCGTTATGTAGACAGTTGTTGAGATTTTCTTGCGAGACATCGATCCGACCTGCCAGCTGTTACAATAGATTCCCATACGTATGGTGTCAATCGTCGGCCGGGTAGAGCGTGTCTGAAATACCCAGTAATATCAAGTATTTATAGTTCTGCACCCGCGGTGATTTGGTCTCCAGAGGCCTCCCAGCAGAGTGTGCCTGGAGCTTCAGCCGCGGTCGCCTGTGACGACGGGTGGCCGAAACTCCGGTGCAGCGGCCGAGCGTGCGCACGGAGGGATTAGCCGCTTTCTCCCTGAGCAGTTAGGGCTTTAGACTGTAAGGTGAAAAAATGAGGACCCTGTGGTGATTCGATCATGAATGTGAAATTGGACGTCAGAGGAAGTCAGCGCCGCGGTGTCAGGGTTGCAGGAGGTGCGCTTTTGGCATGCTGCATCTCGCTCTCGGCGTGCGCTGGTTCCGGCAGTGCGGGAGCCAAGTCTGCCAACGGTCTGCCGGAGAAACGGGACACGGAGATCACCCATGAGGCCTGCGATACCAAGGGAGCGAAAGAACGGCTGGATGCTAACGCTGATGGAACTCCTGAAATCTTGATTGTAAGGAGTGGTGATCGCGAAGTGTGTCGCAGTGTCGATCTCGACTTCGACGGTGCACCCGAGGTGTGGACGTACCTCGACCCACAGGGTCAGGTTCGAAGGAAAGAGCTCGACTTTGATCGCGATGGGCGTGTCGACGAAATAGATCTTTATAAAGCTGGTGTGCTGACCGAGAAACAGCGAGCCACTGGCATGGTGAATCGCCTGGATACATGGGACTTGTTTCAGGGAGGCAAGCTTGCTCGGACGGAACGCGATGCGAACGGGGATGGTTTGGTGGATCAGTGGTGGGAATACCCGAAGCCCGGCTGCCCGCTGATCCACTCAGATACCGATGGCGATGGGCGCCCTGATCCTGGCGCCACCATCAATTACTGCAAGGAAACAGGCTATGTTCCGCCAGAAAGGCAGGTAGACAGCGCGCCGAAGAGCCCAGATTTCCAGCGCCCAGGAGATGAGCTGCCGACAGAGACGGAGCAGCCCAAGGGCGGCGCCCCTGCACCTGCAGCAGGAGGTGCGAAGTGAATAAGGTTTGGCTGACTCTTGTAGCAACGCTTCTTGTCGTGAGTGGTTGTGGAAGTAGCGAAAAGAAACCAGCGGCATCTGCAGCGAACGGAGATCGGATGACGCGGGGCGTTTCCGCAGCCGATCGCTCACGCTGCGATTTTGCTGGCCGCAATGATCGAGAAACTGTGGAAACGGCCGGGCCAAGTTCCGTCACCCCGAACATTCGTCGTGTGTTCGCGCTCGTGGGTGAAGGCGAGGACAGGCATCGTGTGATCGTGTGTCGCGAAGTGGACACCAATCTAGATGGCGTCAAGGATATCGTCCGCACGTACACCGATAAAGGTGAAGTCGCGTCCGAGCTTGCGGATTCTAACTTCGACGGGATCATCGATACTTGGATTACTTTCAGCAACGGGCGTCGTGCCAAAGTTGAATTGGACAAGAACGCAGATGGCAAGCCCGACGAAGCTCGCTATTACATGCACGGCAAGTTGAGCCGAATCCAGCGCGACGAGAATCACGACGGGCATCCCGACGTCTGGGAAATTTACGAGGATGGCCATTTGCGGCGCATGGGCGTCGACCTCGATCACGACGGTCGCGTCGATCGCTGGAACCGGGACGAGATCCTGGCCAGAGAAGAAGCCGCTGACGACAATCGGAAAGCCGAGGAAGAGGCCAAGAAAGCTGCGGCTGAAAAGGCTGCGGAGGCCCCTCCAGAGCCAACCAGCAAAAGGCAGCGAAAGTAACGAGCCCGGGCCCCGGGGCCTGTGCTAGACGCCCAGCCCCATGTTATCCAAAGACGTGACCCGTGGCTGAAGAGCGCCTGCAAAAGATTCTTGCCGCCGCGGGGATCTCCTCCCGCCGGGGCGCAGAAGAACACATCACAACCGGTCGCGTGCGCGTCAACGGCAAGGTGGTGCATGAGCTCGGCGCCAAGGCCAACCCGAAGCGGGATCGCATTGAGGTTGATGGTCAGGCCATCGTGCGGGAGCGCCCTGTTTACGTAGTGCTCAATAAGCCGAAAGAGGTGATGAGCACGCTGAAAGATCCTGAAGGTCGCCCCACGGTCGTGGATTTAGTACGCATTTCGGGAGCGCGCGTAACGCCTGTAGGGCGGCTCGATTTTCACACAAGCGGAGTCTTGCTGCTCACGAACGACGGCGAGTTCTCGGCTAAGCTCCAGCATCCTCGCCACGGGGTGCCAAAGCGCTACAGCGTGAAAGTGCAGGGCGAAATGGATGAGCGCACCCTGTCGCATTGGCGCGAGAGCATCATGATCGATGGTCGAGCCACCATCCCAGCGGAGGTTACGCGCGTTCGCACCGAAGACGGGAAAACGTGGCTCAATATCGTGCTGAAAGAGGGGCGCAACCGCCACATTCGCCAGCTAGCAGAGCACGCTGGGTCCCGAATCATGCGCCTCGTCCGCTTCGAATACGCAGGGATCACCGCCGAAGGGCTGCGTGCCGGACAATGGCGCCACCTCACCATTGACGAGCTCAAAGCACTCAAGGCAGCACACGGCGTGCCCGCTCGTGTGGCAGCACCCATGGCCGACGATGACGCGCCCCACGCGGTGCATTCTCTCCCATTTCGCAATCACAACAAGCGTCGCAGCGCGAAGGACGAAAGCCCTCCACGCGAACGCGAAGCCGCTCGGGAGCGACGACCCGCAGCGGCGGGGGGCCGCGAGAATTCACGAGTGGGTGGGCGCGAGAATTCACGAGTGGGTGGGCGCGAGAATTCACGAGTGGGTGGGCGCGAGGTAACGCGCGGAGGTCGCACGGCAGATGCGCGCGGAGGTCGCACGGTAGAGAATTCGCGAACAGGTGGTCGCACGGCAGATGCGCGCGGAGGTCGCACGGTAACGCGCGGTGACCGCACGTCGGATGGGCCAGCAGATGAGCGCGGTGGTCGTACGGTAGACGGGCGAACAGGCGGGCGTGAGGCAGAGACACGCGGTGGACGCACGGCAAATTCGCAGGGTCGAGCGGCTCCGGAGCGCGAGCGACCGTTGAGTCGAGCGGGTGCGCGTGAGGCTGTGCGCAGGGGACGCGGGTAAGAGAGGCTTTGCCTCCGTAAACTTAACAAGCACCGCAAACGCGAGAGCGCCTTGAACAATTCGCCATTCCGTGGCGAAATATTCGCCATTCCGTGGCGAATTTGCATGCTCGCTAGTGGCTTTTTCTGCCCCTTTCTGCCCCTTTCTGCCCCTTTCTGCCCAGTTTTGCGGAGCGGGCTGGGTTCTGCGGCCGTGAATCGTAGGGTGGTTGGCGGACAGGCGGGACCTCCTCCATTGTTTGCAAAAGTGCCGAATTCTTCTCTGGAGGGATGCGAAAATGCTTTGCGAGCCAAACCAAAACGCTTCCTTTCAATGGAATTGGGGCACCAGTTCTTGAACGAGAATAGGCCGTGCCGGTTCCGCTGAATATTGCGAAGACGCGGCCACAAAAACTGCGTCTTCGGTGAACACAATGGAGTCTTCCCGGGAGGGTGCTGCTGTTGCGATTTAACTACAGGCTAACAGGAGCGACATTGAGCAATCCGGTATTAGGTCTCAAAATTGGTATGTGGCGTCAAGTTACGGGGTCTCAGCGTACCCATCTGCAAAATCGCGATTGGCGCGGAACGGCTGTGCAAAGTTCCGCCTCGGTTGGCAACAGAGTGCCCGTTTGGGTGAAGGTGCGAGGTCCAACATCACGCGCGCCTTGACACTTTTGGGAAGCGATCGGACCATCCCGGCCACCTATGAATACTTCCCGAATTCTTCAGTCATCCGCACTGGTTCTTGCCGTGGTTGCAGCTTCGATCTCGGGGTGCTCGGACGACTCCGCGACGGGTGGTTCACCTGCGACCGGGGGCACTGCTGGCAAATCGACGGGCGGAGGGAGTTCAGGTGGCGCCAGCGCAACCGGTGGTAAAGCGTCGACGGGTGGGAGCAGCTCGGGTGGCGCCGCAACGGGCGGTTCGAAAGCAACCGGTGGAACCAGCTCGGGCGGAGCGGCAGCGGGTGGAACCAGTTCGGGTGGCATGAGTAGTTCCGCTACTGGGGGAGCCGTTTCTGGGAGCGGCGGGGCCGTGGGTGCGTCGATGATTATTGGTACTGGAGCCTGTAGCCTCCCGGATGCGGCGGTTTCTGCGATGGGAAAAACCTGTGTTGACTACTGCGGAGATTGGCTGGGGCCGGCCAAGAGCTGCCACGATATGGACGGCTACACGAATGTGTACACCGATACTATCGACGGTTCAGATTGCCAGCAAAAGTGCTCGATGTTTTCGGAGGCCCAATTCTGCTGCCGCATGGAGCATGTGGCTCTCTCGCTTGTAGAGCTTGCGAAGATCTCTCAAGCTCAGATTGATGACCCTAACTTGAAGAATTTCCCAGGTGTTGTCCTTCATTGCGGCCATGCATCTGGACAGACTCTTTGTCAGTAACTGCAGCTAAGTGGCGGCCTTTTGGTCCTTGCTGACTCCGTCGTCCTCAATACAGGGGAACATCTCCGACAGAAGCGGGGGTCTCGTTGTCACCGACGGTATTGGTATTCCCATATCCCAGCTGACCACTCGCTGAATAACCCCAGCATCGTACAGCGCCGCCCCTGAGTCTCACGCACGTGTGGGAATCGCCGACAGCCAGGTCTGTCGCACCCCCACCCACGTCGATGTCTCCAACTTGAGCGGCGCCCCAGCACCGAACGGCACCTGAGAGAATGGCACAGATGTGGTACCTGCCGACGGAGATCTGTGTGACCGGAGCTCCGACATCGATGTCAGTTGTTGGCGCCCTGATAACGTTAAATCTGATCGTTATCCATTGCTATCTGAGTTACCTGACCGCTCGTATCGATGTCTCCAGGAGTCAGACCCCAGCAGCGCACATTTCCACCCGCGAGCAGTGCGCACGTGGAGTAACCGCCGGTTGCCACCTGAATTGCACCGCCGGCGACAAGATTAATATCACCTAAGGCGAAGCACGCTTGTTGGCGATCAGGTCGTCGAGGGCAATCACGGGCACTTCGAGTTCGCCGAGGTTCACAGTCTCCGTGCGGCTCAGGGCGGACTCGGTGTCAATTCCGTCAGCGTTGGTGAGGATATCAATGCGTACGGGTGGGACGCCAAGGTACACGATGTCGTTCGGTTGCATCGTTCGAGCTGCTTCCGTGACAGTGCTTAGCGCACCGAATGTCGAAAGGGCGTTGGCAACGCGCTCCAAGTTCTCTTTTGAACCAGCCACGAGGAGATCCAAGTCTTTGGTGGCACGAGGCTTGGCGTGGTGCGCCACGGCGTAGCCACCTAGAATCGCGAAATTAACCTCGTAGCGGACGAACTCCGCCAATAGATCTCTGAAGTCGGGGTGCAGGTCCACGAAACTCCTTCAAGGCTAGACTGTCTTCAACCAACGACCACATGGCTAAGACGCGTTCACTCGGAGCCATCGAGAGCCAGAAGTGGAGGTCTTGTTCGTCCATTTCAGCGAACGAATGGGCCACGCCGCCGGTCCAGGTTTTCCGGCGGAGGTCGGCTCGTTTTTGGGAGGTGGTCACGAAATAGAAGCCTAGCACGCTTGGCGCTTGGCATGCGCTTCAGTGGACGAGCACGGTAACCCGGGCCAAATCGCTGGGTTCTACGGCGCCTTGGATCATGCAGCGTAGCTTGCCTTTGGGATCGAAGAGCAGCTGCACGGGCAACTCGGGATCGGCTTCGACACCTACAGCTTTCAGCCATTGTTCGCGCGGGGCGCCCTCGGGCAACCAAAAGGAAGCCTGGAGCGGCGCAGATGAGGAACTGAGGAAGCTGCGGAGCTGGCGCTCATCGTCGTCGATTGAAATCGTATGCAGGCGAAAGCCTAATGATTTCTGCCATGCCATGAGCCGCGGCAATTCTTCCTTGCACGGTGCGCACCAGGCAGCCCAGAGATTCACCCACGTCCAGTGCCCACCGCCCGTTTTCGGCTTCAGATTCGAGCGGCCTAGCTCTCCTTCGACGCGCGCCATCGCTTGATCCGGAAACGGATCACCGGACGCATCCTGCGAGCACACTTGAGCGCGAGCCTTGGTTGGCTTTTTCGGTTCTGGACTGCTCGGCTGGACACTTGGCGCCGCTGGCACGGCATCCGCCGTAGCGACCACGCCTTGGCTGCGCGCCTTCGGTGCCAGGCTGGGCTCAGGCCGCTCGTCGCAACCTGTGAGCAAGCCCACGAGGATTAGAGCCGGCAGTCGACCCATGAAACGAACGCGCTGCGATTGATTGCCTCTTCGGCACACTTCTGATCGGGGCGGGAATTGGTCCATGTGCAGTACTCGTGAGAAAGCTGAGCGTATTCATTCCCGAGCCAAAGCAGGCCCGCCTTTTTCTCGATGTCGGGATCTTTGGACGTCTCTTTGAGGTGGAACATCACCGAATTGGCGCGGCGATGCGAGAGCGCGCGATTCTTGTCCACTGTGCCCGTTTTTGAAGAGCGGGAAACGACGAAGAAGTAGCGGGCGCCTCTGCGATCAAACCACTTTTCGTCCAGGATCTTGATGCCGGCTTCATCGAGTGTGTCGGCGTTATTGTCGAAGAGCAGTACAGCTCCTCGATCCTTTAAGGGCGTGAAGAGCGCGTTGAAATCGTTATCACTGATCGCGGCGAACGTCTTGATGTCGGCGGGCTTGCAACCGCGGCGTGTGGTCTCGTCCGTGGCTAGGCCACACGAGTGCAGCACGCGCTCCAACACTTTCTTGAATTCTGGCGTGCAATAAGCCAGCTCCGCCTGATCTGCGATCGCGATCTTCGGCTTATTGGCCTCAGCGGCGGGCGCCATCAGCCGCTCTTTGGCGCTGCTCACGCTGCTCGAAACGATGCCGATCACAGTGAGCACGCAGGCAAGCCCAAAGCCGATTCCACCGAAAATCGCGCCCATTGGGGCTCCCGATTTTGGCTCACTGGGCTCTTCGCGCGGTGGGATTGCGGGCATCATGGGGGCAGTCATGGCAGTACCTCGGGCGCAAGCTTGGAGAGTGTGAACTTAAGACCGATATCAGTATCTTCCTCGCACAGCTTTTGGTCGCCGAGGAATACTTGGGGGGTGGAGACGGGGATCTTGTTGTCGGAGGCGAAATGCAGGTGTTTGTTGAGGCGCACTGTGGTGTCGCGGCTGTGCATGCAGCTTTGTACGTTGAGCCCGAAGCGCTCGGTGATCATGGCCTCAAGCGGCTTCGGCCCACGCTTGCCTGCTGCGGCGAGCGCCTCTTGGTTCTTGTAGGCCCAATCCATGGCTTCGCGGGTTTGATTCCCGCTGCACAGAATCGCGCGCGCCAGGATGCAGGCACCCGGATGCAGCGGCTCCGAGAGCATCCAATTGCACTCGCTATCCAGAGGAAAAAGCGCGAGCTTGGCATCCAAACGATCGAAGACGCCCTCAATCACCAGGCGTTCGTGGAACGCTTTGCAGGTGGGGCACAAGGGATCTTCAAACAGCAGCGCCGCCTTCTTAGAGAGCGGCGTTTGCAAGGTCATCAGGTCATCGCCGGCTGTGGCAGGCCGCTCCAGCTTGCCGCAGGTGTTGAGGAAGGAGGTGTGATTCGGCGCAGAAGCCGCATACACGACCGCAGGAAGCAGCGTGAAGGCGCCCAAAACGGCTAACCCGCCCAACGCCAGCGCCAGCGACTCTCCCAGCTTGCCTTTCGTAGCCCGGCGACTCGCGTTCAGAATGAGCGTGCCTGCGATCGCGAGCAGGATAGAGGAGACGTAGATCCCCACGCACACTTTGCACAGCGAACCCAGCTTCAGCATCGAGATGGTGAACATCAAGGCAGAGGCCATGAAGGGTGTGAGCGCCGTGAACCCAAACAGCATCAGGCTGGCACGCTTGACCCGTGTTCCTGCGAGCAACAGATACAGGGCAAAGCCTGCGAAAAAAGCGAACGCGCCGAGCGCGAACAGCGAGATGGGCAGGCCACCCCAGAGCTTATCTTTGAGCACCGCTGAATACGGGCTGTACATCGCCGCGCGGCAGGCTTCGGCATCGGATGTCGGCGGGGCACCAATGATCAAGCTGCAATGCAGATCGTGCACGCCGCGGTCTAGGTGGGCCGCATAATCGGTGGTTGAGAGCGCTGCAAAGGTTAACCCCAACAAAGATCCGATCAGTGCCAGCAAAGTTGCTTGCCATGGGCGCTTCAGCATGGTGTGGACGCTGGCCAATTTCGCGGCTGAACGCAAGGGGTTCGAGGCTTCCGTTGGCCTCAATAGTCACCTTTCTAGGCTGAATCTCGCTACTCTGGTCGAAGGAGTACAGCCAGGATCAATTTCGTACGGCCAAACGTGGCGGATTCGTGGTCCGACAGCGGGCTCGGTAATCCCGCGGGCTCAGGCCCACAACCTGCTTGAATTGGCGGCTGAACAAGAAGAGCTCTTTGTAGCCGAGTGCGTGCGCAACCTCGGTGACGCTCAATTGCGATTCGGCAAAAAGATCAGCGGCTCGGAATGCGCGCTGTTCCATGAGCCAGGCTCGCGGCGCCTTGCCGTAGGTGCTGCGGAAGAGCCGAGTGAAGTAGTCCGTTGAAAGGCCCACCACGTTGGCCATGTTGTCGGTGTCGGGCCATTGCGCCAGGTTCTGATCGACCCACGAAGCGAGTGCTTTTCTTTGACCGAGCGATAGGCTGCGCTTCTGACCCTGAGCGCTCTGATCCATGCGCAAAATAGTGGTGAACAGTAGCAACATCAGCCCCTTTAACTTGGCTGAATGGTACGCCAGCGGCGAACGGTGCTCCTGGAGGATTTGCTCCATGATCGGGCGTGCCTCGCTGGCTCCTCGAATGATCACGGGCTCTTCCGTGATCGGCGGGAGCGCGCGGACCTCGCTCGGGCGTGCAGCGCTCGGGGGTGCCTCGAGCTCCGCCAGGGGAGGCGCAACAATTTCGAAGCGCAGGAAGCAGAGATTCACAGGCAGCTGACCTTGCACGATCTCATGGGGATAGTTGGGTGGGAACCAAATCAGGTCGTTGTTGGCGAGGATCTCGTGCTTGTCGTCGTAGTGGCAGTGGATGGTATTGGCGGCCACAAAGATCACGACGTGATGCGGGATGGTTCTTGGCCCGAGCTTCAGCCCCTGGACCTTGTGAGGAAAACCGGACCTCACCATGTTGATCGCCCGCTCGGAATCGCAGAGATCATCTAAGATCGGAGCGTGCTCATCAGACTTCGGTTCGATGTCCATGAGTCCGATCTAGCACAAGGATAAATCCGACAAGAATCGCAATTCTTGCTGAATACGACAGTCAGCGAGTGAATATTGGGAGCTGCCCACCGTACTGGTGCAACTTTTCCCCGAGACCACAATAGCGTGTGCAGCTGTTCACTCCCGTTACGCCCAAGGGCGCGGCGTGCTCAGATCCAGCTCAAGCTATCGCGCAGGTGCTCAGCGCGCCCTATCGCATCGTCGAGTGTGGCGCAAATTTCGGCGCTGCTCGCCGGCTTATTGATCGTCGCACGGAGCTTGGCGCGAAGTTCGCTCGGCAGGCACAGCACCTGATTCGAATGAACGACGCAGGTTAGCGTCGGGTCGAGGAGCATCGCCCGCTCCAACAATTCTTCGCCACGCATCCCGGGCATTTCGAGATCCGTGACCATGACGTCGAACTTCTCTTCACTCAGGCGATCGAGGGCAAGTTGAGCCGTGGCTACCGCCACCACGGATAGCCTGGGGCGCTCCACTTGAAGCAAGCGGAGCATGCTTCGCAGGATCAACGGATCATCGTCGACGAGCAGAATGCGTCCACCGCGCGAGGCCGTGCTGACGCCACCGCCTTGCACTCCACTTTGAGGGCCGGTGCTTGAATCCACGACACGGAATGCGGCCTCTTCTTCCGGCCCCGGCGCGTTCACCCAGGAGAGTGGTTTATTTCGGAGATCCGCCATTTTCTACGCTAAAGCCAAGCTAGAGAAGTGCTGCCCAGGTCGGGTCTGGTGGAGTCTGCCCCAGGTCTTCTGAAGGTGCGAGCCTCATTCTGGGAATCAACCTGCTTGCAGGTCGGGTGCTGTCCGGGGGAGGCTCCCGGTCAATGCTCACGTTTCCAGGGGCACCCGCCGTCACCGCAGGCAGACTGTCCAAAACGCTCGCGCGGGTTCGCCAAAAAAACCCAAGAGTTCTCGGGGTGTATGCTGAATTCATCCACCTTGTGGACGAGCTTCGGCCTCTGGAGGCCGCCGAGACGGCCGTGCTCACACGTCTCCTCAATTATGGACCGCGCGGGATGGCGGGGGCTGAGCTGCCCCCAACCACGGCGGCTGCTCGCGAAGAGGCCTCGACGCTCTCAGGTCTGCGGCTCCTCGTCGTGCCCCGAATCGGCACGGTCTCACCGTGGTCATCCAAAGCCACCGACATCGCTCGCATCTGTGGTCTCGGGGAGGTCGTGCAACGGATTGAGCGCGGCGTCTTCTACACGATAGCGGGCGAAGTGGACGCTGAGTCAGCCCTGTTGGCTGAGCTTTCGGATCGCATGACGGAATCCGTGCTGCAAGGAGTATCGGAAGCTCATGTTCTGTTTGATAAAGCGTCGCCGCGGCCGCTCACCACGGTGAATGTGCTCGAAGCTGGCAGAAGCGCCCTTGCGAAAGCCAACCAGGAGCTTGGATTGGCACTTGCAGCAGACGAGATCGATTATTTGGTCGAAAATGCGCTGCGCCTGAAGCGCAACTACACCGATGTGGAGCTGATGATGTTTGCGCAGGCGAACAGCGAACACTGTCGGCACAAGATTTTCAACGCCAGCTTCATCATCGACGGTGAACCACAGCCCAAATCCCTTTTCCAAATGATCCGCCGCACCACCGAAGCCAGCCCTGGCGGTGTGCTTTCGGCTTATTCAGACAATGCGGCGGTGATTGAAGGCTTTTCGGGAGCTCGTTTCTTTTCCGATCCCGTGAGCCACGTGTATCAAAAAACTGAAGAGCCGATTCACATCGTTTTTAAGGTTGAAACACACAACCATCCGACTGCCATTTCACCCCATCCGGGTGCCGCTACAGGTTCCGGTGGGGAAATTCGCGACGAAGGGGCGACGGGGCAAGGGGCGAAACCCAAGGCGGGGCTCACGGGCTTTTCAGTGTCTAACTTGCACTTACCGGGCGCAGTCCAACCGTGGGAGGTCGCTTACGGTAAGCCGAATCGCATCGCCTCTGCGCTGGACATCATGTTGGAAGGTCCGATCGGCGGAGCGGCATTCAATAACGAATTTGGTCGTCCGAATCTGTGCGGCTATTTTCGCACGTTTGAGTTGCTGGCGCCCGGCGTCGCAGGCCCCGAGGTTCGCGGCTACCACAAGCCCATCATGTTGGCCGGGGGCATCGGCAATATCCGCGAAGACCATGTTAAGAAAGGCGTGATGGCGGAGGGTGCGCCGATCGTGGTGCTGGGTGGCCCTGCGATGTTAATCGGCTTGGGCGGTGGAGCGGCTTCTTCGATGGCTTCCGGGACTTCGTCTGAAGATCTGGATTACGCCTCAGTGCAGCGGGGCAATCCGGAGCTGGAGCGTCGCTGCCAGGAAGTGATCGACGCGTGCTGGGCCCTCGGCGCCGAAAGCCCCATCGTGTCCATTCATGATGTGGGTGCAGGCGGGCTTTCGAATGCTTTGCCCGAGCTGATCTTTGACTCCCAAAAGGGCGGAATTTTGGAGCTACGGAGCATTCCGAGCGAGGAGCCCGGGATGTCGCCGTTGGAGCTTTGGTGCAACGAGGCGCAAGAGCGCTACGTGCTCGGGCTTGATCCTGAAAAGCTCGGCGTCTTTGGGGCGATTTGCGCTCGCGAGCGCGCTCCGTTTGCTGTGGTGGGCACGGCCACTCTGGACGGCTTGTTGAAAGTTCAAGATAGCCACTTCAAAAATATCCCCATCGATCTGCCGTTGCAGGTTTTACTTGGGAAGCCGCCCAAGATGGTGCGTCGCGTCGAACGCGGAAGCTTTGACGTGGCTAAGGCACCGGCCCTCGACGTCTCGATTGCCGAAGCCGCCGAACGGGTGCTGCGCTTACCGACGGTCGCCGATAAGAGTTTCTTGATCACCATTGGGGACCGCAGCGTCACGGGCCTTGTCTGTCGTGACCAAATGGTGGGGCCGTGGCAGGTACCGGTGGCTGATGCGGCCGTGACAGCGAGTTCGTTTGAAGGTTACACGGGCGAAGCTTTTGCAATGGGCGAACGAGCACCTCTCGCACTTTTGAGCGCTCGGGCTTCGGCGCGCATGGCAGTGGCTGAGGCACTCTTGAACCTCGCGAGTGCGCCGATTTCGCGCCTTTCTGACGTCAAGCTGTCGGCAAACTGGATGGCAGCTGCGGGCCAGCCCGGGGAAGATGCTCGCTTGTTTGATGCTGTTCGAGCGGTGGGTGAGGAGTTGTGTCCGGAGTTGGGGATCGCGATTCCCGTCGGTAAGGATTCGCTGTCGATGCGCACGGTTTGGGAAGAGGAGGGCAAGAAGAAGAGCGTGACCTCGCCACTCTCGCTGATCGTGACTGCGCTTGGCCCGGTGTATGACGTTCGGCGTGCGCTCACGCCGGAGTTGTCCCAAAGCGAGGGGGCGACACGGCTGTTGCTGGTGGATCTTGGGCGAGGGAAGCAGAGGCTGGGTGGTTCCTGTCTGCTGCAGGTCTTCGGTCAGGTGGGCGCCGAGGCTCCCGATCTCGAATCCGCTGCCGATCTCAAGGGGTTTTTCGCTGTGATTCAGGCGTTGAATAGCGAGGGGGTGCTCCTCGCTTATCATGACCGTTCGGACGGTGGCTTGTTCGTCACCCTGCTTGAAATGGCCTTTGCTTCGGGCATGGGGCTTGATGTCGAGCTGAATGAGCTCCCGGGTGACCTGCTTTCAGTGCTGTTCTGCGAGGAGCTTGGAGCCGTGCTGCAGGTTCGTGAGAGTGATGTGG
>JBBSBI010000093.1:0-19078 GCA_038251425.1 Polyangiales bacterium | reverse complement strand
TCGAACTAGCATCAGTACGTCCGACACCGGTGAGTTGAGAAAGTTTCCCGGAGGGCAGGCTCTTGGCAAACTGCTTAGGCGCGAACGCGGGGCGCGCGAACGCTTAGCTCAAGCCGGCTGCCGCTCGTGGCAAGCGTAGATACCTTGGCCTGGGAGCAGCTTCTGAAGCGAGGTTGCTAAGATTGCTGCTTTCGCCAGCGTTCTCAGCGGGCCACCGAACGTCAGCACTCCGCGAGTCTTCCGCCTCAGGGCGTCCGCATGAGCAGCGACGAAACCTGCGACATGATAGCGAGGGAGTGGTTCGCGTGCGATTCGTTCTAAGCGCAGAGGAAGCGTTGAACCAAGCTGACTCAGTGAAACTTCGTTCCAACGTGTCAGGTGATGCGGGGGCTGATCGAGTGGATTGTCCTCGAAACGTAGCCAGCTGTCCCCATCTGGCACGGCCGTGATCAAACGCCCACCTGGCTTGAGTAGCCGACATGCTTCCCTAAGAAACGTTCGCGGATCCGAGACGTGTTCCAGGACCTGAAAACTGCAGACGACATCAAACGAGCCTTCCTCATTCGGCAGAAGCTCATGCATCAACCGGCTCTCAACTCTTCGGGATAGCTCGTTGGCACGCCTCACCGCACCTGCGTTAAGTTCGAGCCCGAGCGCGTCCGCGCCAGCTGCGGCTGCACGCGCAATGAACTCGCCCTCGCCTGAACCGATTTCAAGCAGACGCGCTCCCATGGGGGTATCCTTCAACGCTTCGCTATGCTCCCACTTATTGCGCAGGTAGTACCAGTCATGCTGTTGAAGCGCTTCGTACATGCCTGCTGAGCCTGCTATATCCATGGGGAAAAAGCCCAGCGTGCAACCCTGGCAACGCCACTCTTCAAAGGATGAGGCTCCGTGAAATTCCTTGCGGATATCGACTCCGAAGCGGGTTTGCCAGGTGAAACAGGTTTGATCGACACTATGCGTGGCGATGTGCTCAACTTGATCGGAAGCACAAACAGGGCAGTGATTTAGACTCACCACTGGGCAGGCTCTTTAACGTTGTGGTAAGCGCGCAAGTCCATGGCTTTAGGTTCCGCTATTGATGTGCCGTCTGGCTACGAGATGCCTGACGAGAAATCTTGGCGTCATCCGCGCCATCTTGTCTACCGATACCTCATCCCAGATCTGCGGGAGCACCTGGCTGTCTTGGAGGGGCGCGTTGTTGATGTGGGTTGCGGAGTGCAGCCCTACAGGCAGTTCCTTGGTCCAAAGGTCACGGAGCACGTCGGAGTTGATCGCAAGGGCAATTTTTCTTCCCCGGACATTGAAGGCGATGCCCTCAATCTGCCCTTTCCAGACGCGAGCTTCGACGCCGCCCTGAGCACTCAGGTGCTGGAACACGTAGCTGATCCCCAAAGGGCGTTGCACGAGGTCGCCCGCGTGCTGCGTCCCGGTGGCACGCTGATCCTGACATGCCCAGGCACTTGGCCTCATCACGAAGCCCCGTACGATTTTTTCCGGTTTACGCGATTTGGTCTGGAGCACCTGTTGCAACAGGCAGGGTTTACCGCCGTCGTCCTCAAGCCACAAGGCGGCATGTGGGCGAGCATCGGGCAGTTGCTCAACTTGGAACTCCCTGGAAGGGGGCTAGTTGCTCGCTGGTTTCTAGTGCCTCTAGTCAACTTGCTGGCGAGAGGGTTAGAGGCTCGCGGTGCGCGGCAAGAAATGGCGCTCAATTGGTTTGTGCGGGCCGTTCGGCAAGAGGCGCCAGCATCCAGCTTGCCCGGATCAGGACCACACTAGAGCAGCTTTCGAACGTAAGCGCGAGCCAAGCGGCGTACGCCTCCGTCCAATAGAAGGACCAGCGCAGAGAACACGAAGGCACTCAGTAGCAGCCAACCTATCAGTGTTCCGGCGCCGTGGATCCACGGCAAGCAGAGGCGTCCTATCAGGGCGACCGCTCCGGCTGCGGGAAGCAGGCGTAGCGTTCGGGATACGGTGCGAGCCTCGGGTACAAGCTCACGGATCGCAATGAATGTGGCAATGGGCGTCACAATCATGTGCACCTGAAACGCAAGCCCGAGAGCCAGCACCGAACCCCCCAGCAAGCTGGCGATCAGTGTGGCGGCCCAGTTCGTTACGGTTGAGATCACCGCAATCTTGAACATCCTTCCGGCACGGCCCAAAGCTTCGATCGCGGCGCTCGCTATCCAAGTGTAGAAAGTGACGGAGAATCCGATGGAGTACGCGTAAATCAGGGGGACCGCAGGGAGCCATTTGTCCCCATAGATGATCGAGACAATGGCGGGTGCGCCGCCCAAAAAGAGCCCCATAAAAAAGAAGCAGGGCAGCGCGCACAGCACCACTGCGGTCTCAAGTTCGGCGACGAACGCGGGCCGATCATTCTGGAGTCGACTCAAATAGGGGAAGTAGACTCGACGTACGATGCCCACCGGCATGGAGGGGAACCACGCGGTGTTTTGCGCGAACTGCAGGATGCCGAAAGCCTCTTTACCAAGCCTGGCGCCCGCTAGCAGCGGAGTCACTGCAGAGTTGATGAATCCGACGACATTATTGCCCTGAAACGCAAACCCGAACTTTAAGAGGCCTCGAACGCGCTCCCAGGAAAAAACCCAGAGTGGCCGCCAGCGTTGCACTAGGTTAGCGGCTATCGCGATGAGCCCGGCCTGAATCACGCTCGCCCACACCAGCGCCGACGCTCCCGAGCCACGCAGTGCGAAGAACACTGCTGAGCCGTAAAATCCCACCGTTCCTAGGAACTCCAGCGTGCCGACCCAAGCGAAATTGACCTGACGTTCCAGCACCAAAAATGGCACGACCCGCGCCATCGTGAAAAGGAGGCTCAAAGAAAGGCCCGGCAGGAGCCATTCCGATCCGGGTGGCAGCGTCTTCCAAAAAATGGGTAACAACGGAACGGCGGCAAAGCTGGCGAGACACACGCAAGCCCCGAGCCCCAATTGAAACCAGAAGATGCTTGAGAGCTCAATATCGTCCGGAGCCTCTTTCTTCTGAACCAATGCTGCCGCTAACCCAGTGTCGCCAACGAGCTTGAACAGGGAGAGCGCGAATTGCAGAATGCCAAAGATGCCATAGTCCCCTGGGGTGAGCAGGCGCGCGAGATAAACATTGCTCACCAGGATGACGAGGTTCTGAAGAATCGCTCGCGATCCGAGGAATACCATGCCGACGGTGGCACGTTGCTTCAGGCGAGCGTTCGGGTCAGAGCTTTTGGCTGGCTCGGCAAGCATCGGCGGATGCTAGCAAAGCGCGCCCGTCATTTTGAGTTCACTTTCGCAAGAACGCGCTCATAAATCCCAGCGTAGTCCTGCCAGAGCCGTTCGCGGGGATCGTTGCTGCGAAAGGGCGCCTGGGCGTGTTGGAGATCGGTTCGTTCCGTGCGGTTTGCGAGCAGCGTGAGGAGCCTCACTGGCCAATTTGCTGGTTCCTCAGGCAGGAATGCGCTCTCGACACCCGGCAAGAGCTCAAGATGAGCGGGGATGCGTGACAACACCACGGGCGTTCCCGAAAGCAATGCTTCCATGGGGACCAGCGGCATCCCTTCAAATCGGCTCGGGCAAAAAACTAAGTCTGCTTCGGCAAACGCCGCATGTGCCGCCTGCGCGCCTGCCAGAGTGACTTTGTTTGAAATACCAGAAGCGAGCAGCTGAGCCTCTAACCGTGCGCGTTCTTCGCCTTCGCCAATGATCGTCCAATGCCAGTTGACGTCGCGCAAGCGAGGATCGCTGAGTGCGCTGACTAGTTGGTCAAATCCCTTTTGTTGATTCAACCTCCCCACCGACAGCAAACGCACGCTGGCGCCGGGCCAAGTTAAGTTAGCCGGAAACTTTGCGGCGAGTGGAGCAAAGGGCGGCGCGTTCACGGCAAGCTCGATCGTTTCGCGGAGAAATACTTGGCTTAGGCACGCTCGATCCGCGGAGCTCACGGCCACCAAGGCGCGCTGCTGTTTGCTCTGCAATATGAATGACAGCACTTTTTTGCTGGAGGCGCGCAGCAAATAATCTCTGCTCCAGCGTTCTGCCTGCGGCAGAAGATGGAACGTGAAAACAGCGGGGGTCCTGCCCGCGATCAGCGCTCCGACTGAGGCAAGACCAGGTGTTGCCAGATGCACATGCACTAGGTCCGGTTTGAGTGCTTTTCGGCGCTGGCGCGCGCCGCGCGTTGAGCGCCACCAGGTTACCTCCGAGGCTGCGCAAGGCAGCGACTCTCCAGTTTCTTGGTGATACCTCTCCACCACCTCGGGTAGAGCAGGACCATCCACGCTTGATTCGCGCCCGTGCTCGCGAGCCAGCCGATGAATCGTGCAGGCCATGCGCTCCGCCCCGCCCCAACCGGTCGCTGCAAGATAGTGTAGGACTTTCACCCTAACTCCCAGTTACCAAATCATCCTTATGCACCACAACGAGATCTTTACCCGTCGAGCCAAAGAGCATCTCAAGCTCACTGCCCTTTTTTCCAGCAGCGCGCGCCACATCGAGTGCACCCAGCTGGGTGAGGCCGCGCCCCACCTCTTCGCCTGAAGGTGCGAGCAATTGAACCGAATCGCCCGGATTGAATTGGCCCCGTAGGCCGAGCACGCCCACCGGCAAGAGGCTTGATTGACCGGCTTTGACTGCCTCGGCAGCGCCCGCATCGAGCAAAATCGCGCCGCGAGGACGCAGGGTGTAGGCGATCCAATGTTGGCGCGCTCGTAGTTCTCGGCCATTGCGCGGAAACAGCGTCCCGATGTCTTCACCGGCCAGAATATCGAGGATCACGTTGGGGCGACCCGCGGGGCCTATCACCACCGACGCACCCGAGCGCACCGCTTTTCTTGCCGCATCGATCTTGCTCGACATGCCTCCGGTGCCAACGCCGGCCGAGCTCGTGAAGCTGCCAATTTGCGCATCATCCGTCATTTCGCTGATGCGCTCGCCTGCCGCATTCAGCACGCCTTCCACGTCTGTTAGTAAAATCAACAAATCTGCGGCAACCAGTGGCGCCACCATCGCCGCCAATTGATCGTTATCGCCAAAACGGATCTCATCGGTGGCCACCGTGTCGTTCTCATTCACGATCGGAATCGCTTTTGCCTCGAGCAAGGCAGCGAAGGCGGCGCGGGCGTTGTTGAGGCGTTCTCGATCGGCGAGATCAGCGTGGGTGATGAGCACCTGCGCTGCGCGTAGCCCAAGCTCGGTGAAGGCTTCATCATAACGCCGCATGAGCTCAATCTGACCGGCCGCGGCTGCCGCTTGGAGTCGGGCGATTTCTTTAGGGCGCTCCGCATAGCCAAGGCGTTTCATACCGATCGCAATCGCACCGCTTGAGACGATAATAGTGGATGTTTGCGGGGGAAACTGTGCGATTTGTGCGGCCAAGTGGCGTTGGGCCTGGGCATCGCCGGCGAGCGCGCGTGAACCAATTTTGATGACGATGCGCTGAGCAGATTTGAGCGTGGAGCGAGAAGTGTTCACGGATAACCTTGGAGCTAATAGCGCATGCGGATCGGGAGGCCCCGACCGGAGAGATAAGTTTTGAGATCGCCAACGGTGTAGTCGCCGTAGTGCAGCATGGAGGCCACGAGCGCTGCATCCGCGCGGCCCTCGGTGAGTACTTCGTACAGGTGTTCGGGCTTGCCGGCACCGCCCGAAGCGATCACCGGGATGCTGACGGCGTCCGCGATACTGCGCGTGAGCGCGATCTCGTAACCCTCGCGTGTGCCATCCGCATCGATCGAATTGACGACTAGCTCACCGGCACCCAGCTCTTCGCCACGCTTTGCCCAGAGCACAGCGTCGAGCCCAGTAGGAGTGCGGCCGCCGTGAATTACAATTTCGTAACCCGAAGGAATTGCCGCTGTTTTCTCGCACCGCTTCACATCCATCGAAAGCACCACACTTTGAGCGCCGATCGCCTGCGCGCAGGCTGAAATCAACTCCGGATTCTGGACCGCCGCGCTATTCACATTGATCTTCTCGGCACCTGCCAGGCGCAACTTGGTGGCGTCGTCGACCGAACGGATGCCGCCGCCCACGGAGAAGGGAATGAAGATTTGTGAAGCGACGGCCTCGACCACATCCAGCATGATGTCCCGCTTCTCACTGGATGCGGTGATGTCGTAGAAGACGAGCTCATCGAGGCCTTGCTCGTAATACTGCCGGGCTTTCTCGATGGGATCGCCAATGTCTTTCGTGTCGACGAAACGAACGCTCTTCGCGAGCTTGCCATCCCGTACGTCGAGGCAAGCGATCACTCGTTTAGTCAGCATGCGCGGCCGTCCCACGTGGCGAAGCGCGCGAGCAGGGCGAGCCCGAGCCGACCGCTCTTTTCGGGATGGAATTGCGTGGCAAAGAGATTCTCTCGGCCAAGCGCAGAGGGGAAGTCGCCGCCATAATCTGTGGTGGCGTAGACATGGGTCGCTGAAGCCGGCGCTGGGAAATAAGAGTGTACGAAGTAGAACTCATCGCCCGGATCGATTCCGGCGAGCAACGGGTGCGGCTGCGCGACAATCACTTGATTCCAGCCCATATGCGGGATTTTTAGCGTGGCGTCTTGCAGCTGAAAACGGCGTGTTCGCCCAGGAATGAGCCCAAGTGCAGGTGTGTCGCCTTCGTCGGAGCCGTCCAAAATGATCTGGGTGCCCAGGCAGATGCCGAGGATTGGGATCCCGCGCCCGTGCGCCATTCGGAGTGCGTCCCCGATGCCTGAGTGGTTGAGCGTCTGCATGGCGCTTTGCGCGGCACCGACTCCAGGAAAGATGAGCTTTTCTGCTTTTGCGATCTGATCGGGATCAGACGAGAGCCTGGATTCGATCCCCACGGCATCGCAGGCGCGTTTGACGCTCCTTAGATTTCCCGCATTGTAGTCGATGATGGTGATCATGGGCTTTGGGCTCTTAGATAAGATTGGCCTTGATACAAAGGGATCAGCTCAAAAATGGGAGCATTTTCGCTTAGAGACAGCGCGAGCAGCGTCCGGATGGCATCCTGGCTCGGAAGCTCTACGACAGCGCGACCCGCCGTGCCACCACCCGGCAAAGCTGGTTCTTGCCCAGAAATATGCCCGATCGGCCGAAATTTCAGACCTGCTCCGTTGAGCTTCTCGAACAGCGCCTGTGAATTTCGGGCGACCACGACGCGGAAAATCTGGGGAGCACTCCCCGCTTCCTGACGCGCGGCTCCTTGGTACGCCAGGTTGCCGTGGTCCAGCACGAGCACTTCGTCGGTGTGCGAGAAAACGGCGCCATCCATCGACGATGGGTCATCGGACGGCAGCACGATTGCCCATTTTCGCCCCGCGAGGGCCCCGAGCGTGAGGCGCCACAGGTAATCTTTTTCGTGCTCGGCGAGCCCAGCCAACAAATCTTCGATGAAGATGACTTCAGGCCAAGTGATGATGGCGTGGGCGACCCAGACGGCTCGAAGCTCCACGCGTGAGAGCGCTTCAATGCGACGTTCGTTGAGCGTCAAGAGATTGAGCTCCGTGGCGACTTGAAGAGCTCGGGCTTCGGCGTCAGCTTGCGGAAAACCAGCCAAGCGCGCGCTCTCACAGAAAAGCCGCCGCACGCTGAAGGAGCCGGGGAGTGGCGTCTTCGGCGAGATCACCGCGACGCGCCCTCGGGCCAAGGCTTCCGACACCGAGAGGCCAAGAATGCTGGCCGTTCCAGCCTGCAAACGCGCAGCCCCCAGCAACAGGCGAAACCAAGCCGACCAATCACCCATGAGCGCAAGGCGTGAGCCTGTAGTTGTAAAACTCAGCCCCTCGGCGGCGACTGAGCCAGCAACGTCAAGACGTGCTTGGTGGAAGGCAAGCAGGGCTTCACTCATGGCAGAATGGATACGATTTCGGCGCGGGCGAGCGGTTTATCCCCGTCGAAAACCATGAAGGGCGTGAGGGCTTGAGCGACGCGCAAGACCGCTTCGGGAAGGATGGGTTGGCTGCCAGCGTGGATGCCGGGGATGCCGAGGATTTGTCCGATGATACTCGTCTCGACGACGGGCAACTCCACGATGGGAGCCTCTTCATCGACATGCACGAGCGCTTGCGTGTAGCGGAGCGCCTGCCGAAGCCCGCCGAGTTCATCCACGAGGCCGCGCGTTCTTGCCTGGGCGCCGGTCCACACACGCCCTTGCCCGACTTTATCCACGGCAGATTTCTCAAGCTTCCTGCCCGCGGCCACGCGCGAGAGGAACATATCGTAGAACTGACCCACCTTGTGTTCGAGCTCGACACGCTCTGCGGGTGAGAAAGGGCGGTACATCGATTCGGCGTCAGCGCGGGGGGCTGTCTTGTAGGTCTCAACAGTGAGCCCGAGCTTCTCCATCAACCCGACGACGTCTGCTTTGCCGTAGAAAATCCCGATGCTGCCGGTGATGGTCAGGGGGTTCGCAAAGATCCGCTGAGCCGGAGCTGCGATGTAATAGCCGCCGCTGGCCGCCGCGCCACCCATGCTCACGACCACTGGTTTGATCTTGTTCGTGATTTCAAGCTCACGCCAGATCACATCCGCGCCCATCGCAGAGCCACCACCGGTTTCGATGCGCAGCAAAACCGCGGCGATCTTGGGGTTTTCGCGGGCCTGCTTGATCGCATCTGCGATCGTATACGAGCCCACGAGGTTGATGCCGAGGAACGGAATCGTGCTGCTCCGGCCATCCACCATGTCGCCATCGACGTAGATCATCGCGATGCTGCGTTGATTGCCAAAGCGCGTGGGAGCACGCGGCACGCGCTGATCATTCCGCAGAGGCAAGTGTTCGCCCGTCAGCTTCTGCACTTCTTCTTCCAGCTGATCATCGTGGGCGAAACCATCGACCAGCCCTGCCGCTTTGGCTTCCGGAGCGATGAAGGGGCCTGCTTTGAAGGACTCGCGCAGCTTGGCTAGATCGAGCTTGCGATCGTGGGCGATGCCTCGCGAAAATTCGAGTTCGAATTGCTGCAAGAGATCGATGTGGTCAGCTTTGGCGGTGGGCGTCGCCTCGGTGCGCATCAACGCTTCAGGTGCTGATTTGTGGTCGCCAATGCGCACGAAATCGGCCTTCACACCCAGTTTATCCAGCAGCCCTTTGTAATACATGTACTGAGCGCGCATGCCGGCAAAGCGCAGCCCACCCGCGGGATTGATCAAGATACGATCGGCTGCTGCGCAGAGGTAGAGCGCCATGCCAGTGGCATCTTCGAGGTGACACAGCACTTTCTTGCCGTGTTGGCGCAAGTAATAGAGCGCATCGCGCAGCTCCTGGACGTGTGCGAGGCTTTCGCCGGGAGCCGTGCGCACTTCCAGCACTACAGCTTTTACTGAGGGCTCTTTTTCAGCCAAATACCAGAGGCCGCGCAAGAGCGCGACTTGCGAACGCGCATCGCCTGACTTCTCAAGCCGCAGCCGCAGCGCGTACGCTTTCTCTGGCACACCCGCAGATTCTCGCCAAAGGCGTGTGGCAAGCTCGGTGTGGATATTATTCTGGGCTTGATTCCGTGCGCTTTTGCCGAGCGTTTCGCCAAAGATCGTACCGGCGGCCAGTTCGGAAGAGGCGTTCGGACTATTCACCTGCATCACCAGCGAGGCGCCAGCCTGCCAGGCTCGTTGATTGGCTTCACTCGGGTTCGCGACTGACAGCTCGCCCTCGAGGCGACCCAGGCTCGGCATATCAAAGCCGAGCGTGGCCCGAGGAACCCAGGTGCCCTTGGCATCTCCAATGAATTGGCTCGCATCATCAATGAATTTGCTCTCGAGGCCGAGATCGAACGTGCGCGAGCCATCGGGGCGGAGCACCACACCGAAATCATACGAGCGATCCAGGACGAGCCCGAAATCAGAAGCGGGCGCATTGAGATCGTGAGCCGCAAACCCGAAGCCAATGTAATCGGAGGGGCGCTGAGAGAAGCCGAGCGACCACGATGAGGCGCCGTTGAACAGCCCCGAAGACGAATACGCATGCTGAAAGCTCAGGCCGAGGGCGCTCGTCTGCGAGGGCGCCAACGCTAGGCCCCAGGTGACCCATTGGTAATTGGAAGCTCGACTAAAGACCGACTCGAGTGCACGCGGGGGATTCACGGCGTCGACCCGGAAACCTGTGGCGACAGGAATGTACGGTAAGTGGAAGCCGAGTGCGAAGGCGTGCCCCTGCGCGTTGACCGGTGCGCGATCATCCAGATAAGCCGCGGACCAACGAAACTCCGCACCCGGCATGAAGGCGAGATTCGCAGGATTCACCACCAAGGCGCGTGTATCGTCCGATTCCGCAACGGGTTGGTCAAAAGCTGGTAGCCGGGTGTTGCGGGCACCGGGCGCCGTGCTTTGGCCATGGGCGAGCGGCAACAACGACGTGCTGATGCCAAGGGCCGCGAAAGGGAGCAAACCCTTCTGGAGAGAGCTGAGGAGGGTGCTTTTTTGGCGTAGAAATGGCATGTTCAAATCATTCCTCGGCTTTTTGCGACAGCTAAGATTTCTGATTGGCGGGCGGCGAGTTCTTCGAGATCTTTGCAAGGCAAGAAGCGGGAGGCCGTGCCCTGGCGTGGCACATGGAGATAGCGCGTTTCGCGATAGCTGGTGATTTCATTGATCAGGCGCTCAAACTGCACGAGCTTCTCTCCGGCGACTTGCTTTTCGACCTTGAAGAAGCTCCACGGCATTTTTAGCTCCAAGAGCGCACTCGCCGTGAAGTGGAACACGTTGGTGTTGAATACGGGTACCGTTTTCGGATCAAAGGAGGGGGGGATGCGAAACTCCTCGAGCACTACCAGATTCTCGTCCAAGCGCACTGGGATGCCTCCGCGATCGGCAGCCAGCTTATCCACGACTTCGGAGGTCACCGGCTGGCCATGCGCGAGATGAAAGCCGATCGTGAGGGGATCGAGCGTGCCACCTAGATTGTCCAGGTTGGTGACCAGCACCACGCGGCCGCCCCGCTCGACAAACGGTGTCAAAAGGCCGCTGGCTTGGAGCGCCTCGGGGAGGTCTCCGTGGCCGGTGGCGTACAGGCTCGGCTCGCCGTTTTCGTCGAGAAAAATATCACCTTGCGACGTTAGCCTGGGAGCGAGGCCCTGCGGAAAATCTGCGATAGAGTGGCCATCCAGCTGCGAGCCCAGCGCTTCGCGAATCTTCTGGGTTGTCGCTTGGCTGGTCATGAGCCAAAGCGGGGGCGTCTTTCCGAAGCGGCGTTTGAGGGAGGCCTGTTCGGCGAGCCTCAAGTCGAGAAACGTTTTCCCGGGAAGGGCTGGAACTAAGGCTTTCACAACCCCGCCCATGCGCGTGGCCATGCCGCCCGCTAGGACCACGAGTGTGCATTGCCCCTGGCGCAAGGCTTCGTTGCCCAGCTCTAACAAGTGACGACCTTCGACACTGTCAGCGGCAGGCAGTGGGACCCAGTCGAGCGCCCGTGGTGGCGTCAATTTCCCTTGAACATGATTAACGATACTGGTCCCCTGCCGAACGGCCGTTGCCAGGGTGACGAAGCGCTCCCGATCGAAGTGATGCTCCGAAAGAGCATCCCGAGCTGACTTTGGCAGAGCGCTGAGCTGTTGATCGATTTCAGTTTGCATTGCAGGGGACAGAGGGTAATCGCGGGGGCCACGCTGCCGCAATTCTAGATGTTTTCTGGTCGCCGCCGCCGGCTAAACGAGGCACACTGGAGCGGTGCGGCAGAATTCTGGTCTCAGGTTGGCTGTTCGCGGGGCGGAGTTAAAGGGTTTGGGGCGCTTTCTTTTGACGTCCAGCGCTGGCCTGCTCTTTCCGAGCTGTGTGCTGGGGGTGCCCTCGGCGCCTGATCGTGCCAAGGATGCTTCGGGGCGAACAGCTGTCGCTTCTGAGCGCACGGCAGAAGCTTGGCGCCTGGAGTTGGCTTTCGAAAGCGATCCACGTCCGAAGCCTGCGGAAGGCTGTCGGCGTTGTGTTTGGATCGGGGGAACTCGGCACTTTGATGGCACCGGCTATGTCTGGATCCCGGGCAGGTGGGAGGAGCTCGATGCTCCTTACGCAGTGAACTCAGATGCGCACGCGAAGGCGTCAAAGTGACGGTTCGGCGCCGATTCGTTCGAATGGGTGCGGCAACCCTTTTGGTCGTGGTGCCCGCGGGCGCAGCGCCGCTGGTGCATGAATTTTTCGAATCCGATCCAACTGAAGATCTCAGCTTGCACGCGACGACATCCGATGGGGCCCTGCCCGCACTTCTCCAAACGCCCAACGGCGTGGTGCGAGCCCCTTCGGGCACTCGCGATCCTTCTACCGCCAAGACAACCTACGGCGGCGCCGCCACACCGAAGAGTTCGGACGCCAGTTATCGCATCGATCGAAATACGACGCGGCCCGCATCCGTTTCTTACGATGAGCCGTTTTCGCCCTCAATCGCACCCTTTAAGCGGTTGTACGCGTTTGATGCGGTGAACTCTGCGCTTGAGCTCACCGTCTTTGAGCAAAGCCTCTCGTTGCTGCCCGTGGGAGGTGAGCTCGGCCCGGGAGAAGATCCATTCTACGCCGATCTGTTTGTGGATCTCGTTGCTGGGGCAGACGTACGAATTCCGAGTGTTGGCCCTGGTGCGCGCGTGCTTTCGGCGAATACCGTTCCAAAGTTTGCCATTCAGCTTTTAGAGGATGGTGCGGAAAATTGGTACGTGCGCTCCAAGGAGACGAAACGCGTTCGACTTCTGATGCAGCTCGCCGTGGATCGCAGCACGTTCGGAAGTGGGTTTGCAGACGTCTCTTTTGAGGCTTTGAAGACTCATGCGCCTTCCCTGCCGGCAGTGGCAAAACGCGAAGTCGCGTTGCTCGCGGCGCAAATGGGTGTGGGTGCGAGCGAGAATCCGAAGCAAGTTCTCGGGCGTTTGGTAGGTTATTTTCGCGGCTTTACGCCTTCGGATCAGGAGCTTCAGGCCGGATCCAGCCTCGAACTCTATTCCGAGCTCACGCGCCTCCGTCGAGGAGTGTGTCGGCATCGCGCCTATGCCTTTGTGATCACAGCGCTGGGCCTCGGAATTCCAGCCCGGTTTGTCCGCAATGAAGCCCACGCCTGGGTGGAGGTTTTTGACCTCAAGCTCTGGCACCGCATCGACTTGGGGGGAGCCGCCGAGCAGCTTGATTTCAACGAGGATAAGGAAATCGGCAGTTATACGCCGCCTGCCGATCCGTATCTTTGGCCCGAGGGGAGCTCGAGCGCACAGGAAATGCTGCAGGGTGGGAGTTCCGGTCCGGCGAGCACGGCTCCAAACCAATCACCGAGTGGGCCACCCCAAGCTGCGCCTCCGCCGCTGCTCGACACCCCTCCAACACCGCCCAGCAACTCGAACGCTCTGACCGCCCAGCTTCAGTTTCAAGCCGCCTTGCCTTCCAACATTCAACGCGGACAGCCCGTGCAGCTATCGGGAAAGCTGAGCGGGCTCGGAACTCCCTGTGTCCACGCTCGCATTGATATTTTCCTGAAAAACGCCGGCACCTCGGCGTTCGTTGGTTCGTTGGCAACAGACGAGAATGGACGCTTCCAGGGCCAAGCTGTCATCCCAAGAGCTTTGAGCTTGGGGGATTACGAGCTTTTGCTGCGATCGCGGGAAACCGAGATTTGTAAGAGCGCCACGAGCGATTAGCTTGCGGCCACTTTCTTGAGGTCTTCAACCAGCGAGATCAGCTCTCGGGTGTTGGTGGCTTGATCTTGAGCCTGCTTCTCGATCGATTGCGCAGAGCCCAGCGCCTGCTCTGAGCCCCGGGACTGCGTGCCTTGAGCCGTGTTGAGCTGGCCGACCATTTGATTGATGTTCTCGATTGCTTGCGTGATCTGCCTGCCGCCGCGAGTTTGCTCCTGGCTTGAGCGCTCAACCTGGGCAGAGATAGTGCGCATCTTTTCGCCGCTCTTCATGATGAGCTCGGAGCCCCGCGCCTGTTCCGCAGTGGCTGCCGCAATCTGCTGAACGGTTTCAGCGATCCGCCCGATGGCATCGGTGACTTGCTTGCTTCCCTTAGCTTGCTCCACCGTTGCGCGCGCGATGGCACGCACCATGTTCGTGCTTTTCTTGGAGCTCTCAAGGATCTTCTTGAGCGCCCGCTCGGCCTCGTTCGAAACCTCAACGCCGCGGTCGACGTTCTGAGCGCCGCGCTCCACAGCCAAAATAGCGTTCTTGCTTTCAGCTTGAATGGTCTTGATGAGGTCGGCAATTTCCTTGGTGCTCGCCCCGGCGCGTTCAGCAAGATCTTTGATTTCGTCGGCCACCACCGCGAATCCCTTGCCATGCTCGCCCGCTTGCGCCGCGATGATGGCCGCGTTCAGCGCCAATAGGTTGGTCTGCTCGGCGACGTCGTCGATCACGTTCAAGATCTGTCCGATAGCATCAATGCGTGAACCGAGATTCGAGATCACAGCAACCGCTTCCTGGCTGCTCTCCTTGATGCGATAGATTTCTCCGATCGTCTTCAAGATGGATTCGGCGCCGCGCTCGGCATCCTGCGCCACTTCTTCGCTCAAACGCGCGGTTTCGTTGGCGTTCGATTGCACTTGGTCAATCGAAACGTCCATCTCGTTCATGCTGGAGCTGGTTTCTTCTGCCGTGAGCGAGAGTGCGTCGACGTTCTTGGCGACCTCTTTGATGCTGAAGGCCATCTCTTCAATGGAGGCCACCATTTCGCGCACGCTTGCGGCAAGTTCACCGATGTTCTCCGCAACTTCATCATTGGTGGCTGTCATCTGGAGGATCGAGGAGCTTGATTCCTCGGCGCTCGCCGTCAAAACTTCGATGTGCTGCGCGATGCCTTCATAGGAGGCGCCCATGTCGCGCACGAAGGCTGCCGTGCGTTGCGCCGCACTCAATTGAGCTTCAACGCCTGCTTCCACCTCAGCGAGCGAGCTTCGCAACTGTTGTGTGGTTGTGCGCAGCGAAGATTGGAGGCCCTGGTGGTGCGTGCGGCTCTGATCAAAGTCACGCTTGAGCGTCAAAAGATCGTCAAAAATTGCGCGCACTTCGTCGGTGGCTGCGCTCGGAGTTGTCGGTTCGCGATCAGCTAAGACGCGCCGCACTCCTTCGTGAACCGTGCGAAGCGAAGTCGTTCCGCTGCCCAAAGCTACCCACATGGCCAGCGTTGCCACGAGCGCCGTGAGGAGTGAGGCTCCCATGGGTGGCAAAAGTGGCAGTGAGCTGAGAATCGCTGCGGCTACCAATGCCACGGTGAGAGCGATGAGTGTTTTCGTGATCGAGGTCATCCGACATCCAGACGGCACAAAGCCCAAGGCGAATTACCGGACTGGTCGAAAAGACTACAGGGGTCCGCTAATGGCTCCAAGCCCGGCCCCGTAGCTGAAACGCTTGCAGTGTGATTAGCGCCTCATTGCGCGTTCCGGATGGGTGATGGCTTCAATAAGCTTCCCGGGCACGGAGGTTGAAATCCGACCGGGCAGAGCAGCGTTTGTTTGAAGGGGATGGGCCCGCGCGCGGTTTGATCGGATTCAGCTGGCAGAGGAGCGCTCCGGTTCGTCGCCAGGGCTGTTGCAAGGCGTGGCCCGGAATTGGTGAGGCGCCAAGTGCGGCGTGCCGGTTGCAGCGTTGAAGGCGTTGGCTGTGGCTGTGGTTGGCTGGCGTTATCCTGTCGCTGGGTTGCGGGTGGCGCCGAGCTCAGAAGCCAACGCAAAGGTTTGCGGTTGGGTTGTGTGCGTTCAAGGACAGACCAGCTCTCCGCTGTCGGAGGGCTTGGTGGCGTCAGCGGGGCGGGCGCAGAAACAGCGACGGGCTGAGTGGGCGCAGACATTCCGCTCTCTGGTGAAGCCGAACGCTGAGAAACTGAGTGCATCTCTGCGCTGGATTGCCAGGTCACGGACGATGCTCCCGCGGGGTACTGGTAAACGTGGACAGTGCAGCCAGCCATCAGCGCACCCAACGACACACTCGCACACGCGATCACACGCCAAAGACCCATGCTGCGAGTTACGATTTCCGCCCGGGTGAACCTTCCCGTGGAGACACGGATCCTGTCAAAATTGGCAGCTCCATCACGAATTCGGCGCCACCAACGCTCGGCCGCACATGTCGCAGCGTTCCCCCATGTTCTTCGATAATGCGCTCGGCAATCGCCAAACCGAGCCCGGTGCCATCAGCTTTGTTGCTCACGTAAGGCTCAAATAACCGACCTTCTACGGCGGGATCGAGACCGGGCCCGTTATCGCGAATGCTCAGGCGAACCTTCGAGTTGTCCAATTGCAGCGTGACCCAGATCTCCGGCGTGACGTTGGCTTGGGCAGCCTCTGCCGCGTTCTTCAGCAGATTGGTGAAGACTTGAATCAATTGGTCGCGATCAGCGCGCAGCGTTGCGGTCGGGCTCATCTGTGTGTGCAGCGTGATGCCGGGCGTTTGGTAAAGCGTCAGCAATGGAAGCAGTATTGCGCTCAGGTTGAGGTCGGTGGGGTGTGGTTCGGGGAGCCGAGCAAACTGTGTGAACTCAGTCACGATATTCGAGATGCGCTTGACCTCTTCCAGCACCGTGCGTGTGGCTTCGTCGAAGTAGTCGTCGAACGCTGGGTCGTTGCGGCTGCGCAGGCGTCGGAGTGTTTCGATCGCAGCCTGGATCGGTGAGAGTGGGTTTTTGATTTCATGGGCGACGCGTCGTGCGATTTCGCGTTGTGCAGCCAGACGTTCGGCCTTTGCCAGTCGCTTCCGGGAGGCGGCGAGGTCGGACAGTGTCTGATTAAAGGCCGTGGCGAGCTCATGAAGTTCGCGGCTACCACGGGCTCGAACGGGCTTGGGATCGGCAGCTGTGATCACCCGTGCCTGTTCAGAAAGCTCTTCAATCGGGCGCGCGATGCCGCGTGACAAGAAATACGCCACCGAGCCAGCGATCGCCAGAGTGATGGCGGCGATGAGCAGGATGGTCCCATCCAGATCGGACATGGCGAGAATCAGTGGCTGCCGGGATTGCGATGCGGTCACCGGGAGCCCACCTAGACCGTCGAGAACTGCGGACTGTAGCAGAGAATCTGAGCTGACGTCCGTCTTGCCAAGCCGCAAGTCAAGACCGTGGTGGCCGGCCACGGAGTTCAGAATGCGTTCCAGGTGGCGTGCACCATACAGGCCGACCCAGAGCGCTTTTTGGCTGGCATCCCGATGCACACACGCGGCGTGGATGCTGAGCGGCAGCGCGTCTTTGCGCAATTCAGCGTGTCCATTGAGTGCCAGCGTCAGCTTGCGCAAGTCCTCAGAGCGCTGCCCCACCAAGGCCTTCTGGTGGCCGGCGCCGAGCACTTCGCCGTTCGAGGTGAGCAACACCAGCTCATCGGCTTGGAGTAGTTTCATGAGTGCCTCAATCTGGAGGCTCAGCCCCAGGCGGCGTTCGTCGAGATCTTGAGCCTTAAGTCCAATGAGCGCGCTATCGACGCTCGGCTCGGCACGGCAGCGCGCCTCGAGCGCGCCATTCAGTTCATCAGTCTGAGCTTGCAGCTCGGCTTGCAGCTCGCGTGTGGCGGCTCGAAATTGGGCCTCAAAACGTTGCTCTTCCGCGCTGCGCCAGGCTTGGCGGACCCCGAGCCCGAGAAGCAGCGTCGTGAGGAGCGTGAGCAGCGTCGTTGCAAGGATAAGTCTTCCTGCCAGTGTCACCGTGGGGGCCTCTTGTCAGTCACAGAGGTGCGCGTCTTGGCAAGATCCGCTGCGCGCCACAGGTACCACGCGGCGACGGTCCGGTGGGGGCGCCAGAGTTCACCGTAGGCCAGCAAGGCCTTCGGTTTCGGCATTTCTGGAAGTCCGTAGACGGCTTGAAATCCGCTGCGAATTCCGAAGTCGTCCACGGGCAATACATCGGGCCTACCCAAATGGAAGATCAACAACATCTCGACCGTCCAGCGCCCGATGCCTCGGACTTCGGTCAAGCGCTCCACGAGTGCCTCGTCGTCGAGCTTGGAAACGGCGCGGGAGGAAGGTACCACTCCCGTTTGGCTGTGGTGTGCGATATCTCGAATCGAGAGCGCCTTAGCTGCCGAGAAACCGACGCCGCGTAAGTCTTCTGGTTTGAGCTTGAGTACTTCTAAAGGAGTGGGAAAACGCTTCCCAGGCGTCAGCGCCACGAACCTCGCTAGGATCGTTTCAGCGGCCTTGCCGTGGAGCTGCTGGTGGGCCACTGCGCGGACCAAGGACTCGTAGGGAGATTGCTTTTGGTTGGGTTGAAGTAGGCACGGCCCCACTTCGCGCATCACCCGCGCAAGGCTTGGATCTTTTCGGCGCAAGGTTCGAGCGGCCGTTCTTATATTCTCGGCGAGTGTGAGCGTGTTCATTGGCGACGCGTCTCAATGAAGAGGGTGGTAGAAGAACGCTACGGTAACTGAGGGCGACCCACCGCACCAACTGGCGGAGTCTTTGGACTCAAGGGTCGCTTGAAGCCTCGAAAAAGCCTGAGTTTTCAGCATAGCCTTGTTTTTCAGGGGCGGAGCGACTCCACTCCCGCGCCGTGAGCCAGCTTCCTTCCAAGTTCTCCACCCGCGCGCCCTCGGGCAGCGTTCCACCCAGCTCGTCGCGCGTCGCTCGGTTTGATGCGATTGCGCGGCAGCGGATCGACTATCTGAATCGATATCCTTACTACGTGGGCGAGCTCCAGCGGTTGTTGCAGAGCCTGGTAGTCCCAAACTCCGATGTTTTGGAAGTGGGCAGCGGCCTGGGTGATCTGGTTGCTGCGGTCAAGCCTCGGCGAGGCGTGGGCCTCGATATCTCCTCGGTCATGACGGAGCTTGCCCGCGAGCGCCATCCAGAAATCGATTTCGTGACGCTCGATGTGGAGTGCGATCCGCTGCCCGCGGGAGGCTTCGATTACATCATTCTTACCGATGTCGTCGGCTTGCTCGGTGATATCCAGAACACGATTGAGAACCTTCGGGCGCTCCTTAAACCGGGCGGAAAATTGATCATTACCTACTACAACTTCATCTGGGAGCCTGCGCTTCGCTTCGCCGAGTTGGTGGGGCTCAAGACCAAGTGGCCCGATCAAGCGTGGCTCAGTATGGATGATATCTCGAATCTACTGCACCTCGCCGATTTTGAGGTCGTGAGGCGTGGGATGGACGTGCTCTTGCCCGTGAATGTGCCGCTCGTGTCGGCAGCACTCAACCGCGTAGGGGCCAAGCTGCCC
>JBBSBI010000092.1:0-19097 GCA_038251425.1 Polyangiales bacterium | reverse complement strand
TTCTGGGAGTGTCCAGACCTCCAGCTCGGGGCGAGGGCTCTGACTCGCCGATCCAAGGAGTGCAGCGCGAGGTGTGCGGGCGGGGGCGGGAGCGACTCCGCCACGCTTCTTCTTCTTCGCAGTGAGGCCTGCGAGCGCGAGCGCGTTCGCGCGCGTGGCGTCGGGGTGTTCGCTCGGAGCCTGCGAACGCTTCTCTCCCAGATGAGCGCGTGCCTTTCGAACAGAAGCCGCGGAGAAGCGCGCACCCTGGACTTCACGCCAGCGAAGGCCAAGGAGTCGATCCCCCGTACCAAGCAACGGGCGCACGGCATCCCAGGACAGCCGGGCCTCTTGCTCGGGAACGAACGGTGGCGCGGAAAGGGCGGCAACCAACAGCGGCTGCTTCTGGTGGACATGATGGACGACGGCAATCAGATGCTTGCAGAGACCGAGCGAGCCCCGAAGAAAATCGGGGCAGTCGCAGCTTCCCGCAAAGGGGACCAGACTGTCGAGCTGCACTGCGTACGGCCTCTGGTCCTTACGCCGCTGAGAGTGCGCAGCAGGGCGCGCTACCGTGTAGCTCCCGAACGGACGTCCTCGCGCAGGCACACCAACGGCGGAGAGCTCCTCACTCTCCGCCGATTTCGCGCGACGCAGCAGCGCCTCCATGGCGGCACGCCGCACGGGCCAATCGGCATCGCGCGTGACCTCGAGAGCCTGCGCAGCGAGAAGCGGCGCGGGGACCAGCGACCTCACGGCGAGGTTGATCAGCGCCTCCCACGTTTCTTCAAAACCTTCAGGGACGCTGTCCGTTCCGAGCCGTGGCATCGACCCGCTATAACACCGCGGGGGCGGGCGCGTCACGTCCAAGATGACGACCGATCTGGCCCCACGCGGACGCGGGCGACTTCGCATAGAAAATCTTATTTGGGGAGCACTTGCGTCGGTGTCCCTGACTGGGCCCCTCGGTTCGATCTTTCTGCTGCGCCGAAGGGTCTAGGGTCTAAGACGGCTCTAAAGACGAGGTCTGAGACGTGGAAGTCAAGCAGTGCTTCTCAGCAGGCGCTGCCATCGCTAGCTTCGAGCCCGATGTTCAAGACTAAAGACGTCGAACAAACTATCGCGGAGATCACGAGCGGGGCGATCAGCGACGACGAACAGCTTCGAGCATTTCATGCCCGACTCGTGACCACCCTGAAGTTGCCAGTCCTAGGTTTGCTCGGTGGTAGTCGGGTTCAGATCGTCACGGTCGAGTATCTCGGCAATCCTCGGCGCGGGATCACGCTTCGAGCATTCGAGGGCGACCGGACTGTGACTGCCTCGATTTTGGATCTTGCGCTGCCTGGAAAGTCCGCTGGCGCGTTGACGCTTGCCGGACTGAAGCGATGGGCGGGCCTCCCTGACGAAGAGACCGCACGACACGCGATCAAGCCCACCCAGGGCGAGGTCGTGGCAGCCTACGTGGCCAAGGTTGGTTCGATGCACGTCCGACTACGAGTGCTTGGATCTCCACAGGAGATCACGTTCCGGTCGTCGGGAAGCGAGACCCTTCGACTCGTACCGGGTCACGTGGTTCGAGTGACGACGAACAAGCGCTGGACTCATCGCGGGGCGCCGTACATGTCGGGCGCGATCATCGAAACCCGCGTGCATGCCGCTGCCGTGGGCCTCCCACCCCTTGCGCTTCGGGAGGAAGGAAGCTGGGATCCCGCTAAGGAAGAGCCGTTCGCACACGAGGGCGCGCTCGCGGAGCTGTGGCGCGAGGTGGCAGAACGGCCCCGGACCGTCTACGAGATGCAACAGGTGTTGCCGGGCGCCGATCCCGACGAACCGTGGAGCGACCCGGTGCTTCGCGCGGCAGAGCTTCACGACGGTGGCGAGACGGAAGAAGCTCGCAATGTACTGATGAGCCTTCTGCATCGAGATCTGCGTTGCCTCGACGCGCACGCTCACCTGGGCAACTGGTCGTTCTCCGAGTCCTCGCTGGACACGGCGCTCGCCCACTATGAGGTCGGCGTCCAGATCGGAGAACAGTCGATGGGCGCGGCGTTCGACGGGGTACTTCCGTGGGGTCACCTCGACAATCGACCGTTTCTCCGTTGCCTCAACGGCTATGCCCTCGCGCTCTGGCGCAAGCAACGCTTCGAGGAAGCCCTGGCCGCTTTTAAATGGCTGCTTCGCCTAAATCCCGCAGATAACCAGGACGCTAGTGTGAATTGGCTAGCCGTCCGAGATGGCGGGCTCTGGGACCAAGACAACGATGAGCACGTCTTCGCGTAGCCGCGATTGCCCTTGAGCGCGCCAGAGCGGATGCTTCTTCCCTACTTCTATGAAGTCTCCACACGCGCGTTCGCACTCGCAATTCCTAAGGTTTTTCTGGATCTGCCAGACAGTCGATTCCCATCCACCTCAAGGTGCACAATCAAAGGGGGCCGCCCGCCGAGCGCTGTAGTTGATGAACCCGTTGGCGGCTCAGACCAAGGAGTTCGCCGGCATCAGTGAGACTCAGCCCGGCCTCAGCAAGGACCCGCACAGCTTCCAAGCTCTCGTGATGAGCTTCGCTCGCGATGCTGGCTAGACGCTCGCGGGCTCGGTGATGACGGGCCAGGACACGCCGGGCTGATGCGGGCAGGGCCACGGCGTCCACCAGTGCGACCCGTAGCGCCTTGGCGCCAATGAATAGCGAGGAGCGCCTCTCGAATTCGCGTTCGAGCGGCGTCGATGGTCCGCCCCTGAGTGTGGCAGCCCTTCACGCCCCGTGCGGTGGCTACCCACCAGCCGTCCTCGTCACGCACGTAGTCAACAATGTATCGTTCTTGAGCTTTCATGGTCGACCCAGCTAAGTGGGCCGGCGCTGTGGCGAGCAGCCCGACCCGTGGTCAGCCCCTCGTGTAAAGGGACTAACTCGCGGACCCTACGCAACAATCAGCGTGACCACAATGCCTCTTGCCGCGCTAGCAGCAAGCTATTCGCCGCGACTGCTCGCGTGTTCGCTTACCAATCAATCGGGCGATAATCTTTGAAAAATAGACCGGACGGATTCTCCCCTGTTTGGTAACCCACAAAAATCGGATCGCAAACTCGGGCGGCGCCATCGATAGCGTCGAGGGGTGGATGAAAATCGTAGTCCACACGTTTGCGCACCTGATCGGGGTGCGGATCTTCATCGGTAACCCACCCGGTATCGACCGAATTCATGTGGATCCCGCTTTCCGCGTAGTCCTTGGCTGAAGTGCGCGTCAGCATGTTGAGCGAGGCTTTCGCCATGTTGGTGTGCGGGTGGCGGTCCGTCTTGGTGCGGCGCGAAAAACAGCCCTCCATCGCGGACACATTCACGATGTGTTTGTCTCGATTGGGCGTGCGCTCCATCAACTGCTTGAGCCTAGAAACAAGAATGAACGGCGCAATGGCGTTCACCAGATGCACTTCAATCAGCTCCGGCGTATCCACATCGGCGGCCTTCATGCGCCAACTGTTCACACTGCGCAGATCTATCTGTTGCCCATCCGCATCCAAGCGATTGGGCGGAAACTGCTCGGCATCGAGTTCCGCCGGGAGCAGGCCCAACGTGAGCGAAAAAGGTGTCATGCCGTGGCGTGATTCACTCTGTGCGGAAAGCGCTCGCGAGGCTCCGCCCGAAGAAAGCAGACGCTCGTGCGCGCCAGCTGCCTGTGTTCGGAGTGCATGATATTCTTCCAGCAACGCTTGCTCGCCCGGTGGCAGAGCTTCACGCGGCGTTTCTTCAAGTGGCCGCAGATGTTCGTAGAAGCCACGCGGACGATGCACCGTTTGCGCTGCATTGTTGATCAGAAAATCCAAGCGCTCCGTCGTTTGCGTTAAGTGTTGGGCCAACAATTCCACACTTGGGCAATGTCGCAAATCCAAGCCAAATAGGCTGAGCCGTTGCTTAAATTCCTCAAAATCCGGCTCCCGCGCATAGCGTGCCGCCGCATCATTCGGGAATCTTGTGGTGGCGATCACGCGAGCACCTGCTCGCAGCAACATCAGGCAAGCTTGGTATCCAATTTTTATGCGCGCACCGGTTACCAGCGCAACCCGCCCCGCGAGATCGGCAGACTGTGAGCGTTTTCCCCAGTTGAATTCTGCGCAAGTCGGACACAAACAATCGTAAAATGGGTGGAGCTTCGTATAAGGGACCTTGCACACGTAGCAGGCCTGGGGTTCCCGGAGTTCACGATCCAGCGGAACATCCACTTGCACGCCAGGAAGCCGTGGTGCTGCGAGGACCGGAAGGCCCGCGCGATCCAGAAGCGCTCCTCGTTCCTCTCGGATCCGGGTGCCGGACCGCACGACACCATCCATTTGGAGCTGCGTTTTCTTACGCAAGCGCTGGATCGACTTGGTGCGTTGGCGCCGCTCATCGCGGTTGGGACGCGAGAGTTGACCTGCAAGTATCAGGAGCTGCTTCCACTCTAGAACTGGCACCGCAGCAAAGGCCTCCGGGTCGGCCACGAGCCTTTCCAACACGCTGAGGGTCGTCTTCAGGTTCTGGGGCGAAACCGCAGCGGTGGGTGTCTCTGAGTCTTCACTCCGCGTCGCTTTCGTCATAACGGAGCCGTTCCTTAGCGTTTTCGTGGCCGGGCGGCCACGCACAGGCCCAGCGCGCCCTCACCCGGCACCGTTCGAAGGTTGGTGCGGTTTTTGCCACTTGCGCCTCACTTGAGCCTCCGCTAAGAACCGCCCGCTAGACATGAGTAACCGAGCCCTTTGGAATGTGCGCCTCAAGCACGAGTCGCTAGGCAAGCCCCTTAAGAAGAAGCGCATCAAGCGCCGACAACGCCTGCGAATTGGCTTGGAGCAAGCGCTTCAACGCCGCGCCAAGAAGCTCAAGTCAGCCCCCGGCGACGCTTCGGCGAGCTGAGCCAAGCACTCTTGCCTCCGCCCAGGAGCGGAGTTGGTACAAGAATGTCACGATCCGTCGTTGGCGGGCCTGGTTTGTTCGTGCTAGGCTCTGAACGTACGCGCAGGAAGGATTTCATCCCGGAATTCTCCGACGGAAGGTTACTTTCGTTTCTTGCGTAGGGCGCGATTCCCTTTATGAAACGCCCACAATGTTAAAAAGCCCCCAGGCGAGCCTAGCTCCCAGCGGGGCTTTTTTATTGGGCGTCCGGTCATTGTGCCGGAGGAGGTTAAGGACGATGCAGCGTAGCAATAATCCCTTTTACCTGGAGGCTCTCTCCTGGTGCCGGTGAGCTCGTCCGAGACGCGGTCATGTGCCGTGCCCCTCTCCCTAAAGTCTGAGCGCGACTCGTGAGACTCAGTGTTGCTGAAATCTTTCGAGCACGTTCTTAGGCCCCAAAAGTAGAGCGAGGGTTCTCTGTAACAAGCCGGGTGGCGCAAGCTGCCCGGCTTGTTCTTTTTCCTTTTGGGGTGACTTTGTCGCGAAGCCCGATAGCCTCCCGCCGGGACAACGGTTGGCCCGCCTTCTCTTGTTGATTGCTGAGCTTCGCGCGCATGGAATTTCACAGCTTATTTCACTTGGTTGCCGCCGCCACTCCTGACGTCATCGTCCCTTTCTTTCCGAACGATGTTTGGGATTCGATGTGTCGCCCGTCGGACTGGACGAACGGCACGCTCTCCAGCCCGATCAATGTGATTCGCTTCTTCCTGATCGCGGTCACGGCGATGCTCTTCGTGAGCGCCGAACGTGCACGGCGGCGTGAGGAGTTCGCCAGCGCTCAAACGCAAAAGTATATCGGCGTCGGGCTCGCGGCACTGGCGGCGCTCGCATTCTTTGTCCCGCCTGAGTCCGTTTCGGCGGTCGTCAACAAGCGCCTTTGCGAGAAGGACCAGTTCGAGGGCTTCCTGTTGTTTGTTCGAGTAGGCCTACCGGTGACGGCGGCGCTGCTCTTGATTCTCGCGGAACGCGCGCGACGCATGGGAGAAAAGATCTCCAGAAAGACCCAGAAGCGCGTCGCCATCGCGTTCACGGTGGTGGCTTTCTGTGCCTATTTTGATTTCTTCAATCCCAGCACCCGCTACCGCGAATACTACCACCGCCACGAGTTTTATCACTATTACTTGGGCTCCAAGTACTTCGCTGAAATCAACTACACACGGCTGTACGAGTGCACGCTGGTAGCCGAAGCTGACTTGGGGCGCCGCGCGGCCGTTGAAAAACGTGAGCTCCGCGATCTCACGAAGAACCTGATCACGCCCGTCTCGAAGAGCTACGTGCTCCGCGATCCCGATCAGTGCAAGAAGCACTTCACCAAAGAGCGCTGGGAAGCCTGGAAGAAAGATGTGGATTGGTTCCAGCGATCTGCTGCCGGTGAGTACTGGGAAAACATGCAGAAGGACCACGGCTACAATCCGCCACCGGTCTGGACGATGGCCGGGAAGTTTTTCGCGGATCTAGCGCCCGCCGGAGACCAATTCTTCAAGCTGCTGTCGCTGCTCGACGTGGGCTTCCACATCGGGATCGTGTTGCTCCTCGGCTGGGCTTTTGGGTTTCGCGTGATGGCGATCGCTACGGTCTGGTGGGGCTGCAATTCGCCCGCAAATTTCTATTGGACGGGTGGCGCGTTCATGCGCCAGGATTGGATCTTCTTTTTGGTCGCGTCCGCCTGTCTGGCTAAAAAGCGCAAGTTCGCACTCTCGGGCGCTGCGCTCACCTGGTCTTCGCTATTGCGTGTTTTCCCGATGATCCTGTTCGCTGGCTGGGTCGCCATGATCGCAAGCTACGCGTTTCAGCAGTTTCGCATGCAGCAACGCACTGGGAAAAAGCTGGGCTTGCTTTCACTGCTTCATCCCTCCCACAAGCAGTTAATTCTCGGATGTTTAGTCGCCGGAGCCGTCCTGATACCTGCCAGCATGACGGTCGCTGGAGTTCAGACTTATTCCGACTTCGTCGGCCACATTGCCGTGCACAAGAATACACCACTCACGAATCACATGGGCCTAGAGACAGTCCTGTCGCACGACTGGGACGGACGCATGCGTTTCGCTCGTGATGACAACATGGATGATCCGTTTGAAGCCTGGAAAGATGGCCGTCTGGAACGCTTCGGGAAACTGAAGCCCCTGGCTTATGCCATCATTGTGGGGTGTATGTTTTGGATCTGGTGGGCCGTCCGGCGCACTCGTTTGCTCTGGGTCGCGTTGCCCCTGAGCGTGCCGCTCGTGGTCTGCATGTTGAATCTGACTTGCTACTACTACTCGATGTTTATCTTAGTTGCGGTCTTGGCTCGTCAGCGCCCGCAGCTCATGCCTGTCTTCTTGGCCGTGAGCGGAGGCAGCCAGATCCTGTTGAATCAGTTCTACTGGTTTGACGATAAATTCAACGCGATTTCCTGGCAGTTCGTCATCTTCTGCGTGGTGTTGCTCGCCGCCTATTCAAGGCCTTTTAGCTTGAGGCGTTTGATGGCGTGGTGGGAAGGCAAGCCTGAGCTTCGAGATGCAAAGGTGCCGCCACTAGCGGAGCCTGCCGCTGTCAAGTAGTCGCCGTTGCTAAAGTAATTCCGGCAAAGGGCTTCGTCGAGAAACTCCGCCACGCGTTACGAAGCCCCGCTCTAGAAGCGTGAGCGTAAAAGCTGGACCACGTTCCCGATCCCTTCGGGGAACGGCCGAAATTCAACGTCGAGGTGCCCTGACTGATCAGTCTGGACAGCACCGATCGTGATCAGTGGTTGAAGCAGAGAAAGCACCTTTCGTGCGCGTGCGCTCTTGGCGACCTTCGGTAGCTTGAAGAGATCAACCACGACGCGGTCCCCTTTGGCCTCAATCAAGAGTGCTGGACGCTTCGGCATGTAGGCCACCAAATTTCCCGGCTTGCTCAGATCCAGTGCACCCGAACGCAAGAGAGCCGCGACGGGGCTTTCGATCGTGTCGTCGAGCACTTTCATCTTAACGTCGGCGACTCGCACCTCGACCAGAAACTCCGCGTCGTTCGCTGTGACGCGTTCCACGAAAACCGTTGCGCCTGCGCGGACCGGAGTGCCCATCAGATCGATGTTGGCAGCCACGCGGATCCCCGGCGGCACGGCTTCAATCTCGATCTCTTGGGGGCCCTTTCGACGCGGCTGCGACGCCATCCACCGCAACGCAGCCAACGGCACACCCATACGGAACGCGATCAGATTCTTCAGCGCTCGCAGAATTTCTTCAGGATGCGCTCGAAGGTGGCCGAAAACTGCTCCGATAATTACTTTAGGATCCGCCATAGCGGCAGCGAGTATAATCACCGGCGCGGAGCACGCTTCGACGAAATCAGAGAAAACCAGCGCGACGGCGGCCAAAGGACCGGGAGCGCTTGGCGGCGCTGTTGTCCGGGAAGCCCTCCCTGCTGCCCCCGCTGCCCGCTGACCCCCACAAATCTGGCGTATCGCCGCGGGCACCGTAGACTTAAAGGTTAGCCCAAGTCCCATTCTTCCCCTAACCGAGAGGCGAGCCCCATGCTGAAGCGTCGAGACGTTGCCCCAGAAGATGTCCACGGGACGCTACGCGAACACATGTTAGTCGACGGCTACCCGATCGTCATCGACTTCGACAGGAGCGCTGGCTCTTACCTCCGCGACGCCATCAGCGGCAAAGACTATCTCGATTTTTTCTCTTTCTTTGCCTCAAATCCCATCGGGTTCAACCACCCTTCGATGATTGAACCCGAGACACAAGCGCGGTTAGCCAGAGTTGCTACGACCAAAGTCTCCAACGCTGACTACTACAGCACCTACATGGCGGAATTTGTGGATACCTTCGCCCGGAGCGCCGCACCTCCCGAATTGCCACATTACTTTTTCATCGACGGTGGCACGCTTGCTGTTGAAAATGCCATGAAAGCCGCCTTTGACTGGAAGGTGCGCAAGAACCTCGCACGCGGGCTCGGCGAAAAGGGCCATCAGATCTTGCACTTGGAACACGCCTTCCATGGGCGTTCCGGCTATGCGCTCAGCGTCACCAACACCGACCCCAACAAGACGCTCCACTATCCCAAGTTCAATTGGCCCCGGATCCCCTCCCCGAAGCTTGATTTCCCGCTCAGCGCGGAAGCTTTGGAACGGGCACAAGTCGCTGAGAATGCTGCCATTTCAGCGGCAGAACGGGCCTTTGCTGCGAACCCCTCGGACATCGCGGCAATCCTGATCGAGCCAATCCAAGGTGAAGGCGGCGATCAACATTTTCGGCCTGAATTCTTCGTGCGCCTACGTGAATTGGCGGACACCCACGAGGCACTGTTGATTTACGACGAAGTGCAGACGGGCCTTGGTATCACGGGTAAATGGTGGGCCTTTCAACACCATGGCGTGAGCCCAGATATTCTGTGTTTTGCTAAGAAGATGCAGGTTGGGGGGATTGCTGTGAGCCGGCGCATCGATGAGGTCGAGGAGAACGTATTCAGGCTGCCGAGCCGCATCAATAGCACCTGGGGAGCCTCGTTGGTGGATATGGTGCGCTGCACACGCATCTTGGAGATCATTGAAAACGAGAATCTGTTAACCAATGCCTCCGTGCGGGGAGCAGAGCTGCAAGCCGGGCTCGCGCAGCTCCAAGGCCGTTACCCCGAGCATCTTTCGAATGCACGGGGTGCGGGGCTCATGTGTGCCATCGATGTTTCGAACACGGAGCTCAGAAACAAGGTGATTCGCGCCTGTTTCGAAGATCAGGTGATCGTGTTGGCGAGTGGACGAAATGCGCTTCGTTTCAGACCCACCTTGAGCGTTCCGAGCGAAGCCATTCAACTCGGATTGGAGCGCCTGGAGCGCGCCGTGCGGCGTGTGATCGAGACCAGCTAGGGCTTCTTGGCTTCGGCGGGCTTCGGCGTGGTTAACGCGGGAGCCTTCACGGGAACCTCAGGCGCTACCACGGCGGGAGTTCGGAGTTCGTGGCTGACGCGATCCCCCAAGGCTTTGGCAACTTTCGCCATCATCTCAGGGACTTCCTCGATCAGCTGCGCCCAAGAGGAGCCGGCGTCTGCATCCACACTCAAGAGCTGCGCTTGGCCGTGCCTATCCACCGTGATCGCCGCGACCGGATCCAACTCGATCGCGCCCCCCGCTCCTGAGCCGCCCGTGCTCCCACCCACCTTCGCAGCGTGTGCGCCGGCGCTCGCGTTGGCGGCGCCAAATACAACCTTAAGCCGATGCACAGCGATCACCGTGGCGTCCCCCACTTTTTGAGGCTTGCCCACCACCGTTTGGCTGCGCGAAATACCGTGAACACCATCGAGCAGGCTCGTGACAATTTCCGTTAGTTTGTCTTCGCTCATGGGGACTCCGAATTCGGCTTACGCGGCCTCAGCATGAACTTTGCCGTGTCCCACAGCAAGGCCAAAAGGTAGATTTTAAGCGCGCCTTCTCCCGCAAATGACGCGCGATCCTCCGCAATCCAAGCGGGGCGGTGTTGTAAACGGATCGGCGTTGGCAGCACGCCAGAAATCGCGTACAGCCCGGCTGCCACCTGCCCGGTCAACGCAACATTCGCGAAACCATAGTCGAGCTCAAAATCCAGCCGGCTGATCTGGATGCGACGTCTCTCGTTCAGCATGAAGAGCAGCCAATCACTTAGGTTTGTGCCAATAAACCGCCTTCTTTTGGCATTTTCCGACTCCGTCGACCGAACGGACCTCTCCACGCCCTCCACGCCCTCCTCGGACTCGGAGCCCTGCCGCCAGACTGTGCGACGCAGCCCGAACACACTCAAGCTAACACTCAATGGGACTTGGGTTGCCTGCACAAAACTTGCGATAGTTGGCCCGAGCATCACGGCGCCCGCGAGCGCCCAGCGTCCATCGGGAGTTCCGCGACCCTCCAGGTGAAAACGGATCCGAATCAGCCTTAGCGCCACTCCGAGCGCGAGCGCTACCGCGGCAAGAAACGCAACCAGACACCACACGAGATTAACGACTCACAACTCGTCGCCGAGCGATCCCTCAGCCGGCAACTCCCCGCGCGTTTTCGCCGCGAGGAGCGCCGCCTCAGCATCAGGACCAATCGCAACACCGCGTCGGATCACGGCGGCTTTGCCCTTTTTCAACGCCATCATGTACGGATGGCCGTCTTCGCCGACGATCACGAATGCACGCGGCTCCACCACAATCGCCCCACCAACACCACCCGCTTCGGCATTGCCTCCACCTTCGTTGGCATCAGACCCGGCGCGTCCACCCACTTGTCCGGTCGCCGTGCCAAATCCGATGCTGATACGACTCAATGGCACGACCGTAGCTTTGCCCGCTGTTTGCGGCGCGCCGACGACCGCGTCGCTTTCGCTCACCTTCTGAAGCTCAGAAAGTAGACCTTCCACCAAGCCTTTGAGGTTCATCGCCGGGAAGGCAACCACGCCCGAGGGGCCCCGTCAAATGGTCAGAACCGTGCCAGCAGCGTGGTAGGCTGGCGCCACGATGCGCATCGAGAAACTCGCGGGCCTCACGGTTCGAATTGCTGGTGGAGTGGATAGAAATGGCTCGGGCGATGGCCCTTTGGTGGTCCTTTTGCATGGCTACGGAGCGCCCGGAACCGATCTCGTCGGCCTGTGGCGAGAGGTGAAGGTTGGCGAACACGTGCGTTTCGCTTTCCCGGAGGCCCCGATTGTCCTGACACCCGGAATGAGCGAGCCGGGGCGTGCTTGGTGGCCACTCGACATGTTGCGGCTCCAGCAGGCGGTGATGACAAGTGACTACGACACCATGGCTGAGCACATTCCTCAGGGCATGCTTGAGGCGCGGGTGCAGCTCAGTGAACACCTAGCTGCACTTTCGGAAACGCTGCAAGTGCCACCCAACGGGTTAATCTTGGGTGGTTTCTCGCAGGGCGCGATGCTGAGCTGTGAACTTGCATTCAGCACCGATATCGAGCTCGCCGGTCTTGCCGTGTTGAGCGGCACTCTCATCAATCGACATGCGTGGCTTGAACGCCTGCCGCTCCGTAAGGGGCTGCCCGTTCTTCAGAGCCACGGTCGAAGTGATCCGATTCTGCCGTTCGCATTGGCCGAACGATTGCACGAGGCCATGCAGGCAGCCGAGCTTGCCGTGCGCTTTATTCCCTTCAATGGTGGCCACGGGCTGAGCGGCAATGTCCTGCTAGGCCTTGAAGGCTTTTTACTTGAAACGCTTGCTTCGTGCTACGCCCTCAAACCCCCGAATCGCCGATGACCCATCTGACCGAGGACACCACTCTACCCCCCAATGACCCGGATTGCGAACGACTCGTCAGCGAGGAAGAAGCCTGCCTTGAACGTGTCCTCGTACACGCAGAGGCGCGGTCACATGCTCCTGCCGAAGTCCGAGTCACCTACGACGTCGAATTGCTTTCGCTGCGTGATGAAATCTCAACTGCACGCCAAGAAGATTTAGCGCCGTTGGTCGAGGAAATGACGCGCCTGCAAGCGCTGGCTGCGCGTCGAGGGCTAGCGATCCAGGGTAATATTGACGCTCGTTCGCCCTATTTTGGGCATCTCGTTCTGGAGGAGAACCAGCGGGAGCGCGAGGTATTGATCGGTCGGAGTACCTATCTTGATACCAAGGCAGGCATTCGCATTGTGGATTGGCGTGATGCTCCGGTGAGCCGGATCTATTATCGCTACGATGAAGGCGACGATTATGAAGAATCGTTCGGGGAACGCGAAGTGCTCGGCGTCGTTCGCACGCGGCGCGCGGTAACGATCACGAGTTCGAAGCTGCGACGCATCGTCGCGCCACAGGGCTCCTTCGTCCGGGGCAAATCAGGCTGGCGACGGCTGGATGCACAGAGTTCAAGGTTGCAAGGCGGCGAAGGTGCCGCGCCCCGTCCCGAACGCAAGCGCGGCCGGCTGGGGATCGGTGAAGAGGGCGAATCGAGCGACGATAAGCGGCTTCGCGAAATCACTCCGCTGATCGATCCTCGGCAATTTGAGCTGATCACGCGCCCAGATTCGGGTGTGGTGGTGATTCAAGGTGGCGCGGGCAGCGGGAAGACAACGGTGGGTCTCCATCGCATGGCTTATCTGGCCTTCCACGACAAGCACCGATTCTCGCCCGATAAGATGATGGTGATCGTGTTCAACGACGCTCTGGCGCGTTACATGTCGCAGCTGCTCCCGGAGCTCGGTGTCGGGGGCGTCACTATCCGCACCTACGAAGATTGGGCGAAGCGCATGCGTTCCCAGCATCTGCCGCACCTGCCGGAAGCGTACAATGAGTTCACGCCCGGAAACGTGACGAAGCTGAAGAAGCATCCTGTGATGCTGAAGCTGATCGACGCTTATGTCGTCGCCCTTGCAACGCGCCTTGAGGGCGAAATTCGCACGACGCTGCAGCGTGCTGGTGCGGAAAACATGGCGGCCGCCTTCGTTCAACTTTGGCGCGAGAGCCAGCACAAGCCCCTGTATCACCGCGTGGTCGCCTTAAAGTCGGCTGTTGAACGCCAGAAGCTGGAGGATCTGCCAACCAACGCACGCGTCGGTATGGAGCGCGTGATCCGCGACGGCACCAGCCTTTCGCGCGATGTGCTCTCTGCCTGGGCGGATCTGCTGACCGATCTACCACGCTTGAAGCAAGCCTTCGCAAGTTTTGCGCCGGATGCGCTTTCTGCTGAAGAGTTGAAGCGTGCCCACGAGTGGTGCGTGCAGCAGTGCCCCGAGGTGATCAACTTCCAAGAAGACAAGCTCGCTGCCGAACAAGAAGCACTCGAAAAGGAAGCTGCACCGGAGCCCAAACGGCCCAAGCATCCCAAGAAGCGGGACGAAGGCGAACAAGAGCCGGAAGATGATCGCTCACAGGGTATCGACGGGCGTGCCGTCGAAGACAGCGTGACGCTCGATCGCGAAGACGACGCCCTCCTGCTGCGTTTAGGCCAGCGCCTGCGCGGCCCGCTACTCAGGCACTCGAAGAGCCGTGAGGCCATCGTTTACGAGCACATTTTTATCGATGAAACGCAGGATTTAAGTCCCGTGGAGCTGGCGGTGGTGCTGGATTGCGTGAGCCCCGCCAAGTGCGTCACGTTCGCCGGCGATGTGGCCCAGCGCTTGCTCTTGGACAACGGTTTCAGCAATTGGAAAGAAGTCTTGGGCCAGCTCGATCTCGCGCATGTCGAAGTGGAGCCACTGAAGCTCAGCTACCGCTCCACCCACCAAATCATTGAGCTCGCTCAACATGTGCTGGGCTCCCTTGCCCCCGAAGATCCCCCTGTGGCCACGCGTGATGGTGCGCCCGTAGAGCTTTTTTGTTTCTCCCACACGGGAGACGCTGCAAGCTTTTTAGCCGAAGCGCTGCGTGAGCTTTTAGTGGAAGAGCCACGCGCCTCGGTGGCTGTCATCGCCCGTTATCCCGAGCACGCGGACGCGTATTACCACGCACTGAAACAAGCGGAGATCCCACAAGTTCGCCGCATCGCCGATCAAGATTTCCCTTTCAAACCGGGCGTGGACGTCACCGACGTGCGACAGGTCAAAGGCCTTGAATTTGATTATGTTGTGGTGGTGGAGGTCTCCGACGCCGTGTACCCGCCAGACCACGAATCACGCCATTTGCTCCACATTGCAACCACGCGCGCCGCGCATCAGCTCTGGTTGATGAGCGCCGGGCGCCCCAGCCCGCTTTTGCCCAGTAGCCTGACGGAAGAAGCATACTGAGCCGCGGCCACCGTTTTAGTTGAGAACCGGCAAGCGCAGTTGGTCGACGTGGGATCGCATCAACCGCATCCGCCAATCCACTCCGACCATGTCGCCGGGATTGAGCGGCTCCCACACATTTTCGCCCTGGAGCGGCTCACTCGACAAGATCAAATGATTCACATGCCCCACCTCGGTAGGTGCCTCGCAGGCACCCGAAAGACTGGGGCATTCGTCCCGATCCGGACAGCGGCGCTTGTAGGTTGAGAGAAAAAGACCTCGCCCGCCATGCGTGGCCACCAGCGTTTCCCCGTCCGTGACGATCACCGTCAGCTCACAGGGTGCCGTCGAAGCGGTGTTCTCGCTGCCATCTGCGTTCACTCTGGGCAATTGAAGCTCAGGCCGTGCCGCTACCCTGCGCACCGCGCTGAGCGCATTTGCCAAACTTTGGGAGACCTCTTCAGTAGAGTAGCGACGCGAGAGCGGCCCAAGCGCTTGCAACCGACTCAAAAATACGAAGAACACCACTTCACTGTCGGTGTCTCCCAAGATGAAGCGCCGCAATCCAGGCGAGACCTCCGCGAGCAAAGCTTCGCGACACAGCGAGAAATTCGGAATGTCTCCATTGTGGGCAAACACCCAACGCCCATATTGAAACGGGTGGCAGTTGATGATCGTCTTTGCGCCCTGTGTCGCTTTTCGGACATGAGCAAGAACAGTCTCGGAAGAGACCACTCCACTCAGGCGATGAAACAGCACGTCACCCACAGCTGTGAGCGGAGACTTCGTCAAATGCGGCGAGCCATCAATGTAATAAGCCACTCCCCAGCCGTCCGGATGCGCATTACTTTGTACGCCTAGAGCATTTTCTGCCGCTAAGAGTGAGCGATGAACCTGGCTAGGAATGACGCTGCGAAATCCGAACAGTCGACACATGGGAGCTTGTAACCAATCGCCGAAGGCTTGCGTAAAGATTGCCATAGTCCGAGATGCAACGCACCTTCTGTGAGGGCTCGGTAAGGATTGAGGCCAGAATCATGAAAGATGAGATATTCGGCTACAGCGTCAATCCCGAGCTGGAGAAACTCCGTGCGCGCCGTCGTTTCATTGCCCAAGCAGCGACGGGCACTGTCATCACGGCACTCGGAGCCGCCTATTTCTTGAGTGATGATCTCACACGCGAGGCCAAAGCCCAAACGCGCAAGGATGGCCGCCCCCGTTTGCCACCGGGCCAGCGCGTGCTGGAACGGCTGAAACCGATGGGGGGCCAACCGGGAGATCCGAGCCCAGGCAATTTCAAGCTGCGAGTGCATGGTGAAGTGGAGCAACCCTTTGAAGTGGGCTTTGCAGAGCTCTTGAAGTTGCCGCAGGCCAAGCTGGCATTAGATGTCCATTGCGTCACAGGTTGGACAGTGCTCGGTGCAAAATTTGAGGGCGTCCTTTTGAAGACCCTCGCCGAAAAAGCCAAGCTCAAGCCGAAGGCCCGCTTTGTGATCTTCGAGGCGGCACACGGCTACACCGCGAACATCTCCTTGAAAGATGCGCTGAAGCCGGAGGTGATGGTCGCGCATCGTCTCGATGGCGAACCTCTCAGTCGCGCGCACGGGGCGCCCGTTAGAAATATCGTTCCGGATTTCTACTTCTGGAAGAGCGCCAAGTGGCTCACCGGCATTCGCTTCGTAGAGCACGATGAGCCCGGCTACTGGGAAACTCGCGGCTATAACAATCACGCTGATCCGTGGCGCGAAGAGCGGTACAGCTAACGAGCCTTCTCCCAAAAGCTCCCATGGTTGAACTCCACTCACCCCAACAAAAACGCCCCTTCAAGCTTCGCCCCTGGATCCGCGCCATTCATCGCGACGCCGGCTACATCGTCGTCGGTCTGACAATTGTGTACGCGCTCTCAGGGCTAGCGGTGAATCACATCGCCGATTGGGATCCCAATTTTCACCAAGTCGAACAAACCCACAAGATCGCCGGGCCTTTTCCTGAGAATGATCAAGCTGCCGCCGCTCACGTCTTGAAGGCGTTCGGGATCACCGAAAAGCCTACGGATATCTATCGTGCATCACCCGACCGCTTGGACATCACGCTAGAACATCGAACGCTGCACCTCGATGCCAAAGCCGCACAAGTCTTCGAAGAGGGCCAGAAGCCACGCTTCTTCTTAAGGCTCGCCAATTGGCTCCATTTGAATCGCGGTAAGAAAGCCTGGAGCTACGTCGCCGACACGTACGCCGTGATTCTCCTCTACCTCGCGATCTCCGGCCTCTTCATGATCCCCGGCAAAAAAGGCCTCTTAGGGCGAGGCCTCGTGATCGCACTGTTTGGAGCCAGTGTGCCGATCGGCTACGTCATTCTATCCGGCGGCGGGCCCTAATTACGTTGGGAGCACTGCCTCGCGAAGCAGGGAAAGAAAGCGCAGCTCCGTTGGAACCCATACCGGACAACCTGTAAGGCTCCGGGAGAACAAGTGCCGGCTTGGTGAGAACCAATGCCCGGGGAGCCTGCTCATTTAACAAGATCAGATAGTAAGCATGCTTACTATCTCTCAGCCAAAAAATGCCCGGCTCGGCTGCGCTCCAACGGGAGGGTCGTTTTCCGGCTCGGCTGCGCTCCAACGGGAGGGTCGTTTTCCGGCTCGGCTGCGCTCCAACGGGAGGGTCGTTTTCCGGCTCGGCTGCGCTCCAACGGGAGGATGGTTCTCCGGCTCGGCTGAAGCCTAAGTGAAACGTTTAACTAGGCTTCTTCGCGGGCGCCGTCGCCGGCTTCGGTAACGAACACTTCAGGCTCTCTGCCGTACTCCGTTTGATACTGAGCTTTCAGCGCACTCGTAACGGCTTCAAGCTGGCTCTTCTGGACTAGATTCACGGTGCAGCCCCCAAAGCCTCCGCCGGTCATGCGCGCTCCCAAGACTCCTGGCAACACCTTCGCCTTTTCAACCAAGAAATCTAGCTCTTTACAGCTTACTTGATAGTCGTCACGCAACGAAGCGTGCGAGGCAAACATGAACTCCCCGAAGCGCTCCAGCTGTCCCGTCTCCAGCGCCGCCACAGCATTCAGGGTTCTTTCATCCTCGGAGATCACATGGCGACAACGCGCACGCACGACGACCGGCAATGACCCCTGATATTCGCGAAATTGCGCGGGGCTGACATCCCGCAAGGCACGGATCCCGGGTAGCTTTTCCGAAAGCAACCGCACACCTTCCTGGCATTCAGCGCGCCGCTGATTGTATTCCGACGAGGCCAGCTCATGGTGCACGAGTGTATTCACGATCAGCACGACGGCATCCTTCAGCAGCATGGGTACGGGCTTGGCGCTCAGGCTGCGGCAATCAATGAGCAGGGCATGACCTGCCTTGCCCAGCGCAGCGATGAACTGATCCATGATGCCGCACAGCGTCCCCACGTACTGATGCTCGGCAGCTTGCCCGGCGAGTGCCAACTGCACGCGATCAGGTACAGCATCTGATCCCAACGTCGCCAGTGTGAGCGCGATCGCAACCTCGAGTGCCGCCGACGAAGAAAGTCCCGCGCCGCGCGGCACCGCACTCATGAGCACCAAATCCGCGCCCTTTAGGGGAAAACCGCGCGCCAATAAGGCCTGAGCGGTCCCCTCCACATAGTCGATCCAGGCACCTCGCTTCTTCGGTCCGGGACGATCTAAATAGAACTCACGCGCTTGCCCGAGGTCCAGAGAACGGACCCGCACGTGTCGATCCTGGCGCGCAGCAGCGGCCACATAGGTGCGATGCTCGAGCGCCATCGGCAAGACGAAGCCATCATTATAATCGGTGTGCTCGCCGATCAGATTCACGCGTCCAGGCGCCGAGAAAATTCGGGGCTCGGCTTGGTACTCAGTGCGAAAAGCTGCCCGCAAACGCTCAAGATCGGGGGTTGTCATGAGGCAAGTGCTCCGCGACTCACGCAGCCGAATCGGAACTGACGGGAAGCCACGCTAACGCACCTCGATAGAACGACCGCAGCGTATTCCTCCCGCAAAACGGACACTGCCAGCCCACATCGAAGTACTCATCTTCGTTGTTGAGCGCGTTGGCTGGCGCCACCAACGCTTCCCCCTGCTTTTCGGCGCGCCCATTCGCCGCACGCCCACCGGCGTCAATTTCTGCCACGAGCCGCGCTTGGCACTCACAAACCGAACGAACAATTGCCACCTTCATGCTGATTTAAGGGGATACTGGCCTTCTCACCCAAGCGTCAAGCGATCGGCTCGAAAATCTCTGGTGCAAAACGAAATCCTGACTATGCTGAAGCCCTCCTCGCGGGAGTAGCTCAGTTGGTAGAGCACAAGCTTCCCATGCTTGGGGTCGAGGGTTCGAATCCCTTTTCCCGCTCAAAACAGCAAATTGGCAAGGCAGCCTTCAGAAGGCTGCCGCCAGCCTTTGGGAGCACCCGAGTGATTGGCTGTGCTTATTTGGTGAGATCACGAGCGCAACGGATCCCAACATAATCAATGTGATTGTCCGGTGTGTGGTTGCTGCGATAGCTCGTCGCCAGCCGCCCGGCATCGGAACCAAAGTATCCGCCCCGGATCGAGCGATAGATCGACGG
>JBBSBI010000091.1:0-19145 GCA_038251425.1 Polyangiales bacterium | reverse complement strand
AAGGCGCTCCGGCCGGAGACGGTGCCACCGGCACGGGGGTTTCGATCGACCAGCTGCTCGCACAGTCCTCCCCTTTTGCCGCGGGTACCCTAAAGCGCTCCATCCAGCTCGCCGCGAGCCTCGAATCCGTAGCGTCCTCGCGGCTAGGGCCGGGGCTCAGGATCCTGTCGTACGCAGGTGGCGGTACAACCGGCGCGCTCGACCCCGAAATCCGGCCCGACGCCGCTCTGTCGAGCTTGTTTGGCAACTTCGTCGCCCCTTCGGCTATGCCGAGCGATCAAGGCGCACAGCAGCGAGCTCGCGAGCTACAGCGCGCCGTGCTCAACCAGCTGACCCAAGACGCGACTCGACTCAAAGCACGTGTGCCCCTTTCTCAGCAGGGCAAGCTCGACGAGCAGCTGAGCGCCATCGCCGATCTGGTGCGTCAAAATGAAAGCGTTCTGGGCGGCGGTGGCGGCGGCGCAGGATGCAGCCAACCTGCCCTCGGCGCGCTGGCGGCCGGCCCCCTCGAGCATGAGAGCCGTTCGCGCCAGATGTTCCAGGTCCTCAAAGGGGCCTTCTCGTGCGACCTCACCCGCGTGGCGAGCTTCAGCTTCGCGCCAGAGCAATCCGGCATGGCCTTCAACCAGATCATCCCCAACGAAGTGAAGAATGCCGATGGCCACCACGACATCTCGCACGCGGGGGACCCGAACGAACGAGGCGCGATCGATCGTTGGTATTGCTCGATGTTGGCCGAGCTCTTGCTCGACATGAAGAACACACCGGATGGCGCGGGCACCAGCCTGCTGGACAACACCGTGGTCGCCTTCATCACCGGCATTGACGACGGAAACGCGCACGGGAGGGATCGCATGCCCGTCGTGATGTTCGGCGGCAAGTCGCTCGGCATGATGGGGGGCCGCATCGTCGACGTGGGCGGGCGTACCATGAACGATGTGTGGACCTCATTGGCGCAGGCGTTCGGCGTGCAGGGGAACTTCGGGGATCCCGCGCTCGTGACAGGTCCGGTGAACGGACTGTTTGCGTAGGATTGAGTGGGCCGTGCCTCCGCTGTTGGTCACTGTAGGTTGCGGCACACACCCCTTGCGTCAGGTACGACTCCAGCTTTCACGCCCTCAGCGCACCTCTAGAAATTCGACGAGGCCGTCTAAAACGCCTGCCCAAAGTCGCGACTTCAACTCCTCCGAGAAGTTCGCTACCACCTGATACAATGCAAACGAGCTTCCTAACGGATCTAACGCGTGACGTTGTGGAGGCATCCCGGGTGAGGTCTGGGCAGAGCGTTGGCGGGGCCGCACCCAACACCACGGGCGCGACGCTGCTGCAGCCGAGCGGACGCTGCGCGTATCCCGCGTTCTGGCTTCGCGATCACGCGTTATCGGTGGCGAGCGGGTTCATTACCTTCGAGGAACAACGCCACGCGCTCTTGCTCGCAGCACAAACTCAGCAGGCGGAAGATTGGCGCACGCCGGCGGGGAGCTTCGTGCCAAAGGGAGCGATCGCCGATCACGTCACTTTCGGCGGCGAAGCCGTGTTTTTTCCTGGCACCTTGGACGCCAAGGTGCAGAGCAGCGCTTGGGGAACACTCCCGAGCTTGGATGATCACTTCCTGTTTGTCGACATGGCTTGGGAGTACTGCCAACAGACGGGCGAGCGCGGAATTCTCAGCGAGGTCATCGCTGGATTAACCCTATTGGAGCGGCTGGAACTGGCGTTTGCGGTTCCGCGTTCGCGCCAGGATACTGAGCTGGTGTGGTGCGACGAGATCGACCGGGGCACCAGCTTCGGATTCTTGGATGCTGTGGTCCATACCGGCGAGCTACTCTTTGCCTCAGTCTTGCGTCAGCAGGCGGCTCGTCAGCTAGCCGAATTGACTGGAAATCCGAAGTACTCGGCGATTGCGAAGGCTATCAGCCGCGCGCTACCAGAAGTGCTGGCTCATTCGGGTGGGCTCTTGCGTGCGAGCACGGGTTTGAGTGGGCAGCCAGACGTCTTTGGCTCGGCCTATGCGGTTTATTCCGGCGCGGTCGAGGGCAAGGCTCGCGCTACCATCTGCAGTAGTTTGGCGGACGCGTATCAAGCCGGTACCCTGGCGTTGCGAGGAAGTGTTCGAAATGTCCTCACGACAGATGATTTCAGCGCCGAGAGCGCCTGGGAGCGCACGGTGGGGCCCATTCCGCTGAATGAGTATCAGAACGGAGCCTATTGGAGCCCACCAACAGGTTGGGTGTGTTTTGCGATCGCGCAAGAGAACGAGCCGTTGGCGAGGAAACTTGCAAACGAGTACCTCGCGGAGCTCCGCGAAGGCGATTTTCGCAAAGGAGCCGACTCGGGCTCGCCGTGGGAATGCTTCCACCCCCAGGGCAATTACCACCAGACGGCTCTCTGCGTTACAGGCGTGACGGTGCCACTAGCTGCTTTTCGGCGGCTTGGTTGGTGCCGCTAGCAGGAAGCCAAGCCTACGGTTTCGGAACTCGCAACGTCTTGCTGATCATCGCCATGCCCTGAACGACGTAAATCAGCGCCAGCGGGTGGAGTGACATGGGCCCGAGCGCAAACGATCCGAACGGCAGAGCCGCTTGCCAGTTGCCGGTGAGTGCCAGGACGAAGATCAGGACCACAAGCAGGAGGCTGCTCGGGATTGGAAGGCCTTCGAAATAGCGAACCTTGCCGGTGGCGTCGGCAAGCGTTGTCGCGGTTACGTTGTAGCGGGCCAAACGACTGATCCCGCAAGCCACAAACACAGCGAAACAGAGCGAGTCCCATCCTCCTCGCATTCCCGCAGCGAATCCCATCGCTACCGGAGCCACCCCAAACGACACTATATCTGCCAGCGAATCCAGCTCTTGCCCAAGGGGTGACACTTCCTTGCGCAATCTTGCGATGCGTCCGTCGAGAATGTCCATCACCAACGCAAACGGAATCAGCCCACTGCCGATCCAGAAAGATCGCAGCGTGCCGCTTACGCAGTAGTCCATGAACGCCAGGATTGCGCCCGTGCCGGCAGCACCATTCAGTAATGTAAAAATATCGGCCGCGTGAAGCTCGCGCAGCATGGAGAAGTGTCGTGGTGGCGGCGGTTGCATGAAAGCGGCAACACTCGAGCGCGGATCATCGCGCGGATCAAGCGCTTCCAGAACGCGCAGCCTTGCCTCAGGCGTGGCGTTCTGGCTCGCGGTCCTCGACCGATAGGCTAGGCGAAAACGCGAAACAACTGCCCGCCTGGCGCATGAACGCTCCGGCACGGGTCTTGCTCAGAGGCGAGGCACAACTCCAACCCGAGGCAATATGATCCGTATCTCTACTCTTTCTGTATGTGTGGCAATCTTTATGGCGTCGACAGCGGGCTGCGACAAGGCCGCTGATGAGCAGCGCAACGCCGACCAAGCTCGTGCGGAGGCCGATCGGAAGGCGATTGAGGCCAATCGCGAGGCGACGACGACGATCAACGCCGCACAGGCTGACGCAGAGAAGAAGGTTGCCGATGCTCAGGCCAGCTTCTTAACGATGCGAGAAGATTATCGTCACAAGGCGACGGAGAGCTTGATCGAGGTAGATAAGGACATCGCTCAATTGGAAGCCAAAGTGAAGACTCTAAAAAGCAAGACCAAGGCGGAGCTTGAGGCTCGACTGCCCAATCTTCGTACGCAGCGTGAAGCCGTCACGAACGAATACAAATCTCTCGAGCTCTCTTCAGCGCTAACCTGGGACGCTACGAAGGCGCGCGTCGACAAGGCCATCGACGATCTGAAGGCCGCCGTTAGCAAGGCCGACTGATCCGAGTGCGATCTCGAGTATCGCGGTAGCGTCGGTGCGCTCAGCATTTGAGGATCCCGTGCCGGCGCAGCCGCTATGCGGTGCCGCTTGAAGTGCAATTTTCCCGGCTGCGTGTGGAAGACTGCGACATGATTCATCATCTGGTTGGGTCCGGTAAGACGTGATTTGCTGAACGCATGCGGACTCAGCAAATCGAGAAACGGTTGATTGCAATCCTTCTGGCGAGCGGAGTCCTAGCGCCCCTCTCGTGCAGCTCCGAGAACGTCGACCCGCCGGTGGCATTCACGGCAAGCCCGGCTCGAACGACGGGAGGTGCTCACAACACAGCCAATACCGGGTCCGCTTCTTCCATTACTGGTGGCGCCGTGAGCACGACCGGTGGCACCGCGAATCCTAGGCCTGCGCCCGCCGCTGGCGGTTCGGTCCAAAATAGCGGGACAAGTGGCGGGGCAACCGGAATCAGCACTCCCGTGTCGTCCGGTGGTGCGCCAGTTAACGGCATTGGTTCTGGCGGAACGACCGGCGCGCCCTGTTTGGATACTCCGCCGCCGAACGGCGACACTTGCGCTCATGCGGTTGAATACAACTGGTGCCATGAACCGTGGATGAACGGCGCTTGTGCGGCAACGTGCGGAGTGTGCGAAGGCGGGGCGATTGGTTCTGGGGGAGCGACACAGACGGGGGGGCGTTCAAACGATGGAGTTCAGCCGCCTCCTCCGATTCAAGGCGGAACGCCCGCCTGGGCATCGAGATATTGGGATTGCTGCAAACCGGCGTGTGGCTGGAGCGACAACGTTAAAAGTAAGGTGGCCATGAAGAGCTGCAATATGCAGAATCAAAGCCTCGGCGCGACCTCCCAGCAAAGTGCTTGCCAGGGCGGAGGGGCCTACATGTGCTGGGATGGTGCGCCTTGGGCTGCCAGCGATACGTTAGCTTACGGTTATGCGGCGGCTTCCGGAAATAACTACCAGTGTGGTCGCTGCTATCAGCTTCAGTTCACCGGGACGGGGCGCCATGGAAATAGCCCAGGGGTTGTCTCTCTCAGCGGAAAAACGATGATCGTGCAGATTGTCAACAATGGGGGCGTTTCTGCCGACCAATTTGATTTGCTGATACCTGGTGGTGGCGTGGGGGACTTCAACGCTTGCTCCAGTCAATGGGGCACTTCAGATCTCGGCGCCCAGTACGGTGGCTTTTTGGCGGGATGTAATGGGGATCGATCCTGCGTCGAGCAGAAGTGTCAAAGCGTGTTTGCGGGCAAGCCCGAACTGTTAGCGGGCTGCAGTTGGTTCCTCAGTTGGTTCAACCTTGCGGACAATCCCAACCTGGTCTACCGAGAAGTCGCTTGCCCCGCCGCTATCACCGAGCGCTCCGGGCTTGGAGATCCGCGCTGAAGAACTGAGTCCCGGCCGGCAGCGCCAACGCGCCACAGTCGTTACCTGCCACGTAGCAATTCGCTGCAGGGCGCGAGTGTCGCCGTGCGCTCTGTGCGAGGAACTTGCCATTGGAACACTCGATTGCCGCGAGCGATTGGTGCGTTGGGTTTTAACTGGTGTTTGTGGGGTAAGTGCTGCTCAGGATTCCTCTGCACTGGCGATGGCGCGAACCATGCACTGGTAAAGGCACAGGAAAAAGGGCTCCAGCGTCCTCGTCAATAGTCGTTGCTCACCAACGCGGGGCGGGGCGCCGCGCGCTCATTTTCTCCTGCACGCAACTACAAGGATCCAGTATTTATGTCCCTTTCTCGCCTTCATCTTCAGCACGGTGCCGCCTTTCTGTTAATTTCGCTTGCCGTAGCCTGCAGCGATTCGGGCAGTGATGGCACTGAGATACCAGGCGGAAGCGGTGGGAAAGCGTCCGGCACTGGCAGCGGCGGAAAAGCATCCAGCACCGGTGGCACTGCCGCAACTTCAGGTGGAAGCGGTGGCAAAGCATCCGGTGGCACTGCCGCAACTTCAGGCGGCAGCGGCGGAGCGTCGACGCAGGCACACGGCCCGCTGGCGGTGAATCTTGGAACAGCCAGCGGTTTCGTGATTCTGGCGAAATCAGGGATCGGTACCGTGCCCACATCGGTGGTGACTGGCAATATTGGCGTTAGTCCCATCGATTCGACTGGGATCACAGGATTTTCGCTGACGCTCGCAGGCCCCGGTACATTTTCGACATCCAGCCAGCTCATCGGAATGGCGTATGCCGCCGAATACACCTCGCCCACGCCCTCCAACTTGACCACGGCGGTCGGCAATATGGAAACGGCGTTCACCGATGCAGCAGGCCGACCGACTCCCGATTTTACAGAACTCGCAGCTGGTAATATCAGCGGGTTAACGATGGTTCCTGGCCTCTATAAGTGGGGCACTGGCATCCTGATCTCCACGGATATCACGCTCGCGGGTGGGCCGAATGATGTCTGGATCTTCCAGATTGGTGGCGGCATCACTGAGGCATCGGGCGTCAAGGTCGTCCTTTCTGGCGGCGCATTGGCCAAGAACGTCTTCTGGCAAACGGCCGGCGCCGTCGCTCTTGGGACGAGCGCACACCTTGAGGGGATCGTGCTTTCGCTGTCCGAGATCACCTTAGCCACCGGAGCAACCGTGAACGGCAGATTGTTGTCACAGACTGCCGTCACCTTGGACGCGAGCACCGTGACTCAGCCGGCTCCGTAAGCGAGTTCCTTGCCACCCGCGATTAAGCGGTTGACGGGATATTCTTGCAGTTCTATCCACGGTTGAGATGGGTATCGACAGTAAGGAACTTTCCACTGCGATTGAGCGCGATAATCGGCGTTGGCTCATCGGAATTGCCATCACTCTGTCGTTTGGAATTTTTGGCGTGGTGATGGCCCTTCTAAGTTACTCTCACGCCTCACAGCCTTCCGGCGCACCCGCTGCCAAGCCCCCTGTCAGCGGTTCTTCTCCTCGAAGATCCGCCGCCGAGCCCGTGCAGCGCGAGCACTCAAAAGGTGATCGCAAGAGCGCGCGCAACCGGGATTGATGAGCCGCGTTCAGTTCACAAGGCTATGATCTGCCGAACTACGGACGCTTCGGGTGTAGGCGGCTGAGCGCCCGTCGGGTCATCTCGAGCCCAGCTTCGAACTCTGGAAGCACGACGTCTGCCGCGGAAAGTCCGTGCAATACAGACGCGTACTCGGGCTCGGAGGTGCGCACGAGGATGCCAACTTCCGAATTCATGTGGCGGGCTCGGGAAATGACGGAATGGCACGTGACGATATCTGGCACGGTGACGATCAGAAGGCGGGCACTAGCGATATGAGCCGCTTCGAGCAATGCCTCGTGACTTGCGTCCCCGTAGATTAACGGTGCACGGCTCCCCTGAGCAAGTTCGAGCTGTTGCTGGTCGGATTCGATGAACACGAAGGGCACCCCCGCCGGCTCAAGCCCATTCGCAATCTGCCTGCCAACGCGCCCTGCGCCCACAATAATGACGTGCTCCTTGAAGGCCTGCTCAGGCAGATTCACGGACTTGTGGGGTTCAGGGCTGAGGAAGCGCCGCCGTTGGGCATAGATGCGCGAGGTTTGCTGCGAAATGATCGGCGTGAGGAGCATCGTTATCACCGCAACATTCAAGACGAGTTCATGCAAATGTTGCGAGATGGCCCCGGTGCGCTGCCCCACCGCAGCCAAGACAAACGCAAATTCTCCCACCTGAAACATGCCGAGACCCACAGCGAGCGGAACGACATTGCCGTAGCCAAATAGACGGACGATGAGCGCGAACAAGAGCCCCTTTCCGACGCTTATCGCCAAGACTGTGGTCAAGACCTGAGGCCAGTTTCGAGTGAGGAACGCCGGATCAAGCAGCATGCCGACCGAAGCAAAGAACAACAGCCCAAAGAAATCTCGCAGCGGAATGATGTCGCTCAGCGCCTGGTGACCGTAGTCGGTTTCACGCAGCAGCATGCCGGCGACGAAGGCGCCCGTGGCGAACGAAAGACCGATCAGGTGTGTTGCGTAGGCGAGGCCGAGACCGAGTGCGGCAACGGCCAACAAAAATAGCTCACGCGATCCAGCTCTCGCGACGTGCCGCATGAGCAACGGCACGACCCTGCGTCCTCCCCAATAACAGACCGCAAGGAACACCAACGCTTTGGCGCCAGCAGCTGCTAGCTCGTAGCCCGCCGCAGATGGATTGGCCAAATGCGGCAACCCGAGCATGAGCGGAATCACGGCCAGGTCTTGCACGATCAGGATGCCAATCATGACTTTGCTTGAAAGCGTGCCCAGCCAGCCCTGGCTCATCAGTGTTTTGAGCAGAACCATGGTGCTCGAAGGCGCTAACAAGGCTCCGAACCAGATGCATGCCGGCAGGTCCCAACCCCAAAGGCTGCCAAGGCCTGCACCCAACGCCACGGTAAAGATAATCTGTAATGGCGTTCCCAGTAGAACTACTTTCCTAATCGGGCTGAGCTCCTTTAGCGAAAATTCGAGTCCCAAGCCGAAAAGCAATAAGGTCACGCCCAGCTCTGCGAGCAGGTCCACTTCAGTTCGGCTCGAAACAGTCAGGCCCCCGGTGTGGGGCCCGAGGACGACCCCGGCCGCGATGTAGCCCAAGATCACCGGCTGCTCTATGCGCTGAAAGAGAAGACCGAAAAGGAAAGCCGCAACTACCAGCAGAATGATGTCTGTCGCGATTCCCATTGTTTCACCTTCACACGCGCCGTTTGGAAGCCTTCATAGCCATAGCGAACTTGGAAGGGCCGGGCCACTATTCACGGCCGCCAGTTGGGCCCAATCGGGTCGTGGAGGCAAGCGGTAAAGCGGGGTCCTTGGGCAGTGCGCTGCTCGACTGGGCAAAGGCAAGCGTTCCTCCATCCGTTGCCCCCTCTCGTCCGTCCTCGGCACTCGATAGGCGTCCCCGGTTAACAACATACTTCTCATTTGCCTGCGGGCGGCCGATCTCACCCCAAAGCCGGGCTCGCTTTTCGCTGCGCGCGGCTGGGGGAGGCATTGCAACCAAGTGTTCCTCAGGGATCAACAAACCGCCAATCGCATGTCTTGGCGATCAGTTCGACAAAAGCGCGCACCTTTGCCGAAAGTAGCCTGCTGGTCGGGTAGACGACGTGGATGGGGAGCGGGGGAAGCTCAAAATCCCCCAAAACGGTCTGAAGCCTGCCAGCCAAGATCGCTTCCGCAACCTGGTAAGCCAATACCATCACCAGGCCGCCACCCCGTTCCGCGTGAGCGATCGCCGCGTCTGCGCTATTGGTGATGTATCTGGGTGCGAAGGCAACGCTGAACTCAGCACCTTCCTTCACGAATTTCCACTCGGGACGCGGGGAAGGATACCTCCCCATAAATTCACACATCAGCGGCGCCACGTGAAGCCGCCCGAAAACGCTTGGAGCGGAGACGACGAAGCGTCCCGTGGGTTCTAAGCGGTCAGAATGGGCAGCGGCTTCTGCTTCCGTGATCTCCGTCAGAATGCGTCGAGCCCGTTCCAGGTAACGAGCGCCCGAGTCGGTCAAGGTGACCGAACGTGTCGTGCGTTGCAGCAACCTCGTTCCAAGATGCTCCTCCAGCGAAGCGATCAAGCGGGTTGCCGCAGATGCCGAAATCTTGAGCCGCCGCGAGCTACTCCGGGCGACCCGAACGCGCGATCGTGATTCACGTCAACGCCTGGGATGCTAACTGCCCGCAACACATCCCGCAGCGTTTGGAGGCTTTCGATGTCCAAGCGGCACTTGCCAAGAGAGATCAGCGCATCTCAGATGCTTGAGGCAGCGCTCCGTAGCGCACGCGCTGAGTCGACGACACGGCGCGATCCTTAGTTCAAACATTTCATCAGGGTGCCTTCATTTGCCCACTGCATTTGAGCAGTGAGGGTGGCCCGAAGAGTAGTGCGGAGTTAGGCTAAGCATGCCATGGCCCATCTTGATGACGAGCTTGCTCAGACGCTGGAGGGTTCAGGGGGTCACGTGAAGCAGCCTGCGCCGCGTGGACACCTTGGACTGTTGGTGGGGCTCCTGGTTGTGGCCGGTGGGATCCTGGCACTCATCCTCAGCAACACGGATGATTCGGCGATCTACTCCAAAGATGTCGCGCTGCTTCTGGCACAAGCGCCGACGCTTAAGAATCGTAAAGTGAACTTACAGGGGACACTCGTGACCGGCAGCCTCACTTCGAACCTCGCGTGCATCCCGAAGCGGCCTTGTGAATACCGGTTTGTCTTGCATGGCAAGAATGGGCAAAAATTGCCGGTGCGGTATGCTGGCTGCGTGCTTCCGGACAGCTTCCGCGATTCGCCCACGATGGACGTGGCGGTCACGGCCACCGGAAAGCTGACGATGGAGGGGGCCGAGAATATCATGGTCAGGGCCGGCAAATATGAAATGAAGCAGCGCGTACGAGCAGGCGAAGCTGTGCCTCATCAAGGCAATCGTTTCGTCATCCCCAAAATGTGCCCCGGGTAGTGTCCGGCAGCGAAGCGTTATCGCGACAGCTGGCTGCCGAGATAGGCCGCGGCGCCGGCGACGAGAATTAACAGCAAGATAACTGCCGCTATGAACGTGGTGCGGCTGGAGGTGCCCTGGGGATTCGGCAGCGCCGGAGTCGAGCCTGGCTGCGGCGGTTGACCCAAGTTTGCTCCAGCTCGCTTGGCCGGAGCCGGCACCGAGGACTTCGCTCGGCGTTTGGCTTGCTCATCTTCAAGCGCCGCAAGATTTCCAACCTCGAAGGCTCCTGCGCTCGCCAAGGGCGCGCGTGGCGCCGTTACCAAATCCCCAAGATCGGTGCTCCAATCCTTGGCATCCCCGAAGGAGCCGAGGCTGAGCGGTGCGGCTCCTGGATTGGACGTGTTGGACTTTCGCTGCTCAGCGCCATCCAGCGAGGTAAACTCAATCAACGCTTCGTCGATCAAGCTACCAATGATCGATTTCCTGGCGTCGATCTTCTTCTTGGCGCGGCGCTCTGCCCAAATCGGGGCAACCAGCCCCGCCAAATCAAACGAAGAGACCGAACGCCCGTACGAGAACATGACAGAATTGAGATCAGCGCCCAGCTCGCGCGCTGTGGAATAGCGTTGCTGGGGATCCCCAGCCAAACTCTTAGCTAACACCCGTTCAAGCTCTGCTGAGACGTGCGGATTGAATTGTCGAATCGAGGGGATCTTGGCGGCTTGAACCTGACGCACCGTTTCAAGGTCCGTGTCTCCAAGAAACAGCCTGCGTCCGCTCAAGAGCTCCCAGAGAATGATTCCAACGGCAAAAATATCCGTGCGCGCGTCCACGTCTTGTCCGAGCGCCGCTTCGGGCGAAAGGTAGCTGAATTTGCCTTTGATGACGCCCGGCTCGCTGTGCTCCAGTTGGCTGTTGGCTTTTGCCAGCCCAAAATCCACGATTTTTACCTCACCGTGGCGAGTGAGTAGAACGTTGGGCGGCGACATATCGCGATGCACAATGTGCATGCTCTCGCCGTCGGAGTCCCGAAGCTCATGCGCGTACGCGAGGCCCTCGCAGATGCGCACGCAGATCAGGCAAGCCTCCTCAACAGGCATCAGCTTGCCGATCTTCTTCTGATACTCGATGATGCCCTTGAGATCGGAACCATCCACGTACTCCATGACGATGAAGTACGTGTTGTCGCCAACGCCGATGTCGAAGACTTGAACGCAGTTTGAATGCGAAAGATGCGCGCTCAATCGCGCTTCATCCAGGAACATCCCGATGAATTGCTTCTTCTCGGAGAGATGCGGCAAAACGCGCTTGATTGCGACCGTCTTCTTGAATCCCTCAAGCCCCGCGCTCTCGGCCCGGAACACCTCCGCCATGCCGCCCGAAGCAATCTTTTCGACAACTCGATAGCGTTGTTGTTGCTGGGCCACGAATCTTCAGCCTACGGCTCGGAGCAACAGGGGGTCAACTCGCGTTCAGCCGGCTGACGATGGCAGCTGGCACCCACAGATTACCAGCACAAGAACCGGCCCGGCGACCAAGGGGGGCACAGTAGGAGGGCGCAGGAGAAGCGTGCGCCGCAGGTCTTGGGAGTTCCCAAAGCTGCGGCACTTGACCCACGCCGCACGGCTGTTCATAAAGCGGGGCATGAGTTCTCACGATCACGGGGACGCCCCTGAGGAGCACGCCCCGAGCGATCCTGATGCGCTGGAGCCCGGGGAGCCGCACTCGCCCTTCTGGCTGCCATTTCTTGGGATTGGGCTGTTCTTGCTCGGACTGCTCCTCTTTCTCGGCATGCGTGATGCTGAATCTGAGATCCCTGATGGGGCGGCAGCTACGGGAACGGCGCCCAGCGCCGAGGCACCCAAGCCCGCGCCCTAAGCCCGCATAAAAGCTCCACTTCGGGCTCGCGTTTGGGCAGACTTCGTGTAGATTCCCGCCTCCCGATCGGGGCCGTAGCTCAGCTGGGAGAGCGCTTGCATGGCATGCAAGAGGTCAGGGGTTCGATCCCCCTCGGCTCCACAAAAATAACTTCCCGGAAACAGCGCGTATGAAGGTTCTGGTGACGGGTGGAGCGGGCTTCATCGGCAGCCACATTGTTGAGCTCGGGTTGGCCCGGGGCCACGAAGTCACTGTGCTCGACAACCTTTCGTCAGGTTCAAGCACGCATGTTCCCGCGGGCGTAAAGCTACTTCAAGTGGATCTCCGCGACCGAGCAGCAACCTTGAATGCTGTCGCCGCGTCGCGACCGGATGCCGTGAGCCATCAAGCCGCTCAGGTGAGCGTCAGCGCAAGCGTCGAGAAGCCGCTGGTAGATGCCGAAATTAACATCATGGGTTCGTTGAACTTGCTGGACGCTTGTCTCAAGTGCGCTGTTCCGCGCTTCGTCTTTGCGAGCACGGGCGGCGCGATTTATGGCGAAGTTCCTGCGGGCACGCGCGCCACCACCGCAACTGCCACGTGCCCCGAAAGCCCCTACGCCATCGGCAAGCTGACGATCGAGCACTATCTGCGTATCCACAACCGAAAGCAGTCACTTCGCGGCTCTAGCCTGCGCTACGCGAATGTGTACGGGCCGCGCCAAGGCGTGGGGGGTGAATCAGGAGTGGTGTCGATTTTCCTCGCTCGTGCGCGTCGGGGCGAAGCGCTTCCAATTCATGGTCGCGAGCAACTGGGCGACGAAGGCTGCATTCGCGACTACATCTATGTGGCTGACATCGCTCGGGCCAATTGGCTAGCTTTGGAAGGAGCGCTCGACGCGGCCCTCATCAATTTGGGCACCGGCACCGGCACTAGCACGCAATCTTTAGCTAACTCCTTAGCAGCCGTCATGGGCCACCCGCTGCGAACCACCCTCGCGGCACCGAGAGCCGATGATTTACGGCGTTCTGTCCTGGATCCTGAATCGCTCGTCCACATGCTCGGACCCCTCACTCCACTCGATGTGGGTCTTTCCGAAACCCTGCGCTGGTACGATGAGCACCGAGGCCCGCCCTCCAGCCTTTAGGGCGTCGACGTATAGCTCAATTCCGGGACACGCTCCGCCAAGAACCGCAGGATGGCCGTCTGTTCCTCGACCGTGATCGCAAACAGCTCGAACACGCATTGATCGAGCGGCGTGCGATCCAACTTGCCTGTCGCAGACTCAGCATCACGCGCCAACGCTTCAATTCGGTGCACCAGATTTGGCGTGAGGGGAGGCATGGGCAGACAGCGCAAGTGTGCCACCTTCACTTGCGGGAAGGTGGCCTGTCGTGCGTCTCGTTGGAAGGCCAGGTGGAGAGCCCGATAGAGCGCACTGTTCAGCAAGCCAAGTACTAGGTGAGTGGAGAGGCCTTCGGTTTCAAAGCCCGCCAGGAGGCTGTTGCGAAAGGGCAGTCCTGAAGTGTGTCGCGCAGCGATGGGCACCTTCGCTGTTTGGCGCACCACGAATTTGACCGCAGCGAATTGCTCGCGGGCTCGAAACCGACAGCCAGCCCAGGCCAAAAGCTCGGGGGAAATGCGCAAATAGAGGCGAGCCTCACCCTCACGAAACTCATGAATATCCTTCCCCTCCAAGATCGGACACAGATCCGCAGTTAACTCCGCCGGCTTACGCACTAACAGGTTCTCACTAGCTCTGCGCGTGGTCTGAAAGCCCATCTCCCGAAAGAGCGAGGCTGGCCACGCCGGAAACTCGCGCAGCCGGAGGAGCGCCTGAGGGATCTCGATGGCTGCCGCTTTCAAGCGAGCGCTCTGGCGTTCGCTCAAGGCCCACGCCTCCGAACTCCCCACACCGGGTAGCTCGGAAGGGCGAGCGACCAACGCGAAACAGGGTTGAGTCACACCCGAGAAAGCATCTTCGCCATACTCAGTGAGTGGTGAAACCAGCGTGTGCGAAGCGGTGAACACTTGGCGCATGCTCCTGTAGCCCTCCAAATCCGCAACCGAGCTTGGCAACAGCAAAGCCACCACGCCGCGCGGGGCCAGCTCCGCTGCGCGCTCCACGAACATTGCCTGAAGCGTCGGATATCCGCGAAAAGCGCGATAATTCTTGGATAACCACGCCCGCTCTTCCGGCAACAGCGGCTTGGCCGCTCGCCCCGCATACGCCACCCACGGCGGATTACCAACCACGCAGTCAAAGCCGTTAGCTATTAGTTCCGGCAGAGCTTCTCCCCAGCTGAACGCCATCTCAGGTTGCGGAACTGCGGTCTTGGTGGGTAACCAGCCTTGCCCCAAGAGGGTATTGCCCACCATCAGGTGTTGACCCGCCGTACGCATGGCCAAGGTATTGTCGGCGGCCCAGAGCCAGAGCGCCGCCTCGGCGACCGCAACCGAAAGCTCACTCTGATCAACACCAAACAGGCATTCGACAACGATCTGGGAGCGCGAAATTCCACGAACAGCTCCATCCGACCCCACATTGGCGAGCGCGTGCAGCTGCCGTCCGGCTTGCAAGAGGAACATCGCGCCCCCGAGTGCGGGATCACAAATGCGGAGGCTGCTTGCGTCGCGCTCCGCCAAGAGCTCGAGTGCTCGCCGCACCACGCTGTCAGCCAGCGCACAGGGGGTGAAGAAAACACCTGCATTTTTGCGGATTTGATGCGTTTCTAACCGTAGACGGCCGTCGGCTGTTTGGGTCAGTTGGAGCCCGAGCAAGACTTCGTAGATTTGTCCAAGTTGCTCGGGCTCAAGGCTTGGCCAAGAGCCTGAATGCGGCCAGGCCTGAGCCAAGAGTTCAGCCGCCCGTGCATCGCCAGCGAGCTCACCGAAAAGCCTCCCATTTTGCAAACTCTCAGAGGCGCCGAAGCTCTCCGCCAGCGAGCGCACCCAGCGGCGCAAGAGCTCGACCAAAAGCGCGCGGTAGATCGACGGCAACGTACCGGGCTCCAAGCTGCCGCGTGCATCCGAGAGCACAACAAGCGCGTCCTCCATTTGCTCAAAAGCACAGGTTAACAGCTGGTGGAAATCGACATCCTTGGGGAAAGATAGGCCCAGTTTCCGCATCCTGACGGCTATGGGCTGGCGTCGCATGCTCTTAGAATTCAGTCTTAACGCGCGGATTCCGAGAGTCGCTCAGCCAGCGCGAGCGCGCTTTCAATTCCACTGATCTCGGCGCAATTCTTCCAGGCGATATCGTAAGCCGTGCCATGATCCACGCTCGTTCGATCGATCGAAAGCCCCAAGGTAACGTTCACCGCGTCACCAAACGCAACGAGCTTCATCGGGATAGTGGCTTGATCGTGGTACATCGCGACCACGCCAGAGTACTCACCCGCATACGCTTTGCGAAAGGCAGTTTCTGCCCCGATTGGGCCGAAAATCTGAGCCCGCCGACCGAGCGCTTGCTGCGCTGATTCCACACCGGGAACAATGGCCTGCGCCTCTTCGCTGCCAAACATGCCAGCTTCTGATGCGTGCGGGTTGAGTGAACACACAGCGAGCTTCGGGCGTTGCTCGCCCAGGCGGCGAAGGAATGTGGCAAGGCTCACGATCACGGTCGAGATCCCGGGCGCGCTCAGCGCTCGTGGCACTTGTTTGATCGGCAGGTGCGTGGTCACAAGTGCCGTGGTGAGCTTTCTGGAATAGAAGCACATCACTGAAAAGGCCGCACTGTCCAGCGCTTCAAGCCATTCCGTATGGCCGATGAAGCGCTTGGCTCCCGGCGCACCAGACTGATAAATTGCAGCTTTATTCACGGGTGCCGTGACGAGAGCTCCCAAGCCGCCTGCTTTTACGAGCTGATAGCCTGCGTTGATATACGCGAGCTGCGCTCTGCCTGATTCGCGTGTAGGCGCACCGGGTTTTCTATCGAGGGCGCGGAGCTCGGCACCGGCCTGGAACACAGGGATGCTGTCTGTTCGAGAACCCAAAGCTTCAAACCTGACCAAGCGCGACCGGGGAATCCCGACGAGTTCGGCGGCTTCGAGCAGGGTCTGGAAATCACCCACCAAGATGGGGGCGGGCCCGTTCCGCTCCGCCGCCGCACGCACCGATATTTCTGGGCCAACGCCTGCCGGGCAACCTGTCGTGATCACCAGCCGAGGTGCTGCTCGGCCACTCGCCTCTTTGAGCTTAGGCTTCTTGTTCTTCCTCTGGCTCGGCTCTGCCACGCTTGGGTCGGCCTTTTTCTTCGACATCGGGGGCGCGCAACTTGTAGCCCGATCCCCGCAGTGTTTCTAGCGGCAGGGCGTCACCCAACTTGGCGCGCAAGCGCCGCACATGAATATCCACCGTACGCGGCCCGCCATCGTAGCGATTGCCCCAAACTCGAGCCAAGAGGTGCTCGCGAGAGAGCACACGCCCTCGCTGGTCGCAAAGGTACGCCAAAAGCGCGAACTCTTTAGCAGTGAGTGCAGCAGGGCGCCCATCCACCATGACCTCATGAGCCGCCTTATCAACCACGATTTGCCCCACCTTCTGGCGTTCGTCGGTCGCGAATTCACTGCGGCGCCATTCGAGCGAGCGGATACGCCCGTAGAGCTCCTCAGGCACGTAGGGATGCAGCACGAAATCATCGAAGCCGCTGGAGGGTTCAATGCGCGCGATCTGACCGACGGTTACAGCTATCAACGCCCCGACGTTGTCAAAGTACGGCTCTTTCCTGACGGCTCGGAGTGCAGCCACCGCTAGATCTGGCCTATCCAACGCCTCAAACACTAAAGCTCTCGGACGAACGTCGAACTCTTCGTCCTCATCTTCGATGAGATGAACTGGATCGTCCCAGAGATCGAGCGTCCGCACATTGGCGCCGAGCTGACGCAGCGTCGAGCACGCGCCATCTTCACGATCCAACAGCGGGCCATGCCCAACCACACCTACAAAGCTTCTCGACCGAGCCATTTTCATTCAGCCAATCTGGGTACCTCCGACGGTGATTTGGTCGAGCTTGATGGTCGGACAACCGACACCTACCGGCACACTTTGGCCGTCTTTTCCACAAGTCCAAATCCCGTCGGATATTTCCACGTCGTTTCCCAACATGGTTACATGGCGTAATGTTTCGGGACCGTTGCCGATAAGGTTCACGCCCTTGAGCGGTGCCGTAATTCGACCATCCTCAATCAGATAGCTTTCGGTGAGTGAGAAAACGAAATCTCCGTTTGAGATATCCACCTGACCTCCGCCGAAACTCTTAGCGAAAATCCCGCGCTTCACGCTGCGAACAATCTCCTCTGGATCGTGGGGCCCGGCCAACAGGACGGTATTCGTCATTCTCGGCATCGGCACTGAAGCAAAGCTCTCGCGACGACCATTTCCAGTGGGATTCGTGCCGAAATGGCGCGCGGAAAGCCGATCTTGCATGTAGCCGCGCAGCACACCGGCTTCGATCAACGTGCTCCGGCTCGGAGCGATGCCTTCATCATCAACGTTGATGGAGCCCCTGCCCTGAGAAAACGTGGCGTCATCCACCACCGTGCAGAGCGGGCTGGCGACCTGCTGGCCTACTTGCCCCGAATAATTACTCGTGCCCTTGCGGTTAAAATCCGCTTCCAGACCATGGCCGACGGCCTCATGCAGCAAAATGCCGCTGTCACCCGGGGCCAAGACCACTTCAAACTGGCCTGCAGGCGCACTCCCCGCTTCCAACAAGACCAGTGCTTGGCGCGCAGCGCGCTCAGCATGAAACTCAGGCCCGCGGTCCACGAAATAGCCGAGTGTCATGCGACCCCCTCCCCCGCTACTGCCTGATTCCCGCTTGCCAGCGTGTTCAGCAATCGCGGTGACTGAGAAACGCATCATCGGTTGGGCATCCCGCACCCAGCGTCCGTCGCTGGTGATCACGAGGATCTCCCTCAATTCCTCGGCAAACAGCGCCCTGGCTTTGATGAGTTTAGGGTCGTGCGCGAGCACGCGCTGACTCGCTCGTTCAAGGAATGCCCTTTTCACGGCGCCCTCGGCGTCGAGCGTTGAGGTCGGAAGCTCGTAGCGACTAGGAATCGTCACAGGTTTCAGTTCAACGCTGTGGGTTCCCTGGATTTCGTTCGCAATTTGTGCCGCCGTTTCGGCTGCGCGCCGCATCGCCTCCCAAGTAAAATCTTCCACGTAGGCGTAGCCTGTCGCATCGCCGCGTTGGACCCGCACACCAAGGCCGCCTGTGACCCCCCGCGAGGCGCTGCGCACGATGCCTTCTTCAAACAGCATCGAGCCTCCAGCTCGATATTCGAAAAATAGATCCGCGTACGTTCCGCCCCGGCTGAGAGCTATCTCCAGAAGCTTCCTCCCGAGTTCGGGATCCACCTCGGTAGGGCCGCCAACACCAAACGGGGCACAATACTTCTGGCTTCGCGTCATTTTTGGTAGACCATGCGTCTGAACCCACACTATCGCAAGAGGTTGCCTTCCCGCCATGCTTGAACTCCTGCTTCTCTTTTTGCACCTTGCCGCCAACTTCGCTTGGATCGGCTCGATCGTGGCGGTCGGACTGATCGCGGGCGCCTCGACCGGCACGCCCAAGGAGCGGGGCACCTTAGCGCTCGGGATTTATCGGGGCCTCTCAACGCCAGCGTTTCTGATTTCCATCACGGCGGGTGTGGGGCGGCTCTCGCTCTCGCTCCCGGCCTACTTTACCGAAAGCCACTACATGCACGCCAAGCTGACCCTGGCTGTCGCAGTGATCGGGTTGCATCACGTGCTCGGCGCGCGGGTGAAGCGGATGGCCCGCGGTGAGCTTCAAGATTTTAGTAAGGGGCCGTTGTTGGCAAAGGTGCTCTTGGGCGTTGCCACCCTCACGGCCTTCTTCGCAGTATATAAGCCCTTCTAGGGGTTTTTCGTTCATTTCCGGTGCGCACGGACGGACTCCTGCACGCCTACACCCGCGCACACGGCGGAACCGACGCATGCCTGTTCAAGTCGCATTCCGAGGGGTATAGGTTAGGGAGACGAGCTTTTTAGCGGGCGCCCGAGAGCGGCAACCCCGGTAGCATCCTGTGCCGACCGAACGCGAAAAAATAATCGAGAGCGCGCAGCGCTT
>JBBSBI010000090.1:0-19219 GCA_038251425.1 Polyangiales bacterium | reverse complement strand
GCAGCTTCCGGATGGCACCAAGCTTTCCAACACTTCCGATCTCGTGAGCCACCTCGCCGCGGCCCCAGCGTTTGCGCGCTGTTTAGAGCGTCAGCTTCTGACCTACGCCCTCGGACGGGGTCTCGATGGTCGCGACGAAGCCCAATTGGCACTGCTTGAGCATACGGCGCAAAAAAGCAAATTTTCATTCCCGACACTTGCGGTGGCGATCGCCCTGAGCCCACCCTTTGTCATGCAGCCAAGCGTCCGGAGCCGTGATCAATGACGCCCTACGCACGACGTGCGTTCCTGCGGAGTGCCGCTGCGGTAGTGGCGCTTCCAATCTTCGTCAGCCTGGCACGGGGGTCCGCGCGTGCCAGCGGACGGGGGCCCCTGCCGCTAAAGTTCGTCGCTTTTTACGTGCCGTGTGGCATTCACATGCCAGCCTGGACGCCGATCCAAGTCGGTGTCGATTACAGATCGCCTCCCATCCTTTCGTCACTTGCTAACGTCAAGGACAATCTGCTCGTGTTGAGCGGCTTCGCCAACACACCGGCAAAGCCAGACGGTCCGGGCGATCACGCTTCCGGCACCGCCTCCTTTCTGACCTGCCGACACGCGTTCAAAACAGACGGTGCCACAATAAAGAACGGCATCTCAGTCGACCAAGTCATGGCCGCTCAGCTGGGCCGCGACACCCGCATCGCGTCGTTGCAGCTCGGCATCGACGGTGGCTCTGGAGTCGGCGGTTGCGACTCGGGGTATAGCTGCGCCTACGCACGCAACATTTCTTGGGCCAGCGAAACGCAACCGCTTGCAAAGGCAGTTCGCCCCGATTTGGTCTTCGATCGCTTGTTCACTGGGCTTGAGCCGGGCGTGAGCGAACAGGAGCGGCTGCGACGCCATGCGGTTCAGAAAAGCGTGCTCGATTACGTCCAGGCGGACGCGATCGCTCTCAGCAAACGGCTTTCGCGCGCTGACCGTCGCAAGCTCGGCGAGTATCTCGATGGTGTACGCGAACTCGAAAAACGGACGCAGCTTCACTACGCAGCGCCGCTCCCCAAGCCAGCCTTCGCACGCCCAGGTTCCGCCCCAAGCTTTCCGGAGCACGTGCGCTTGATGCTGGATCTCATCCTGGTTGCGCTTGAATCGGATTCGACACGGGTCGCCACGTTCATGCTGGGCAACGCGGGTAGCGGTCGCAGCTATGATTTTCTCGGCGTGAGCGGGGGCCACCATGCGCTGTCACATCATCAAGGCAAAGAGGAGAACTTCGAGAAGCTCACCAAGATCGGTGCGTGGGAGGTCGAGCAACTCGCCTACCTGCTTGAACGAATGAACGTCAGGCGCGAAGATGGCAGCCGCCTGCTCGATGAAAGCGCCGTGTTTTTCTCGAGTGAAATCGAAGACGGCAACACGCACGCCCATCACAACTTGCCGGTGCTGCTCGCGGGGCAACTCGGCGGATTTCTTCCGACGGGGTGCCACACCCGAGTGCCAGATCGAACACCGCTCTCTAGGCTATTTCTGACGTTGCAGCAGGGCGTCGGAGTCACTGCCAAACGTTTTGGTGATGACGGTCACGAGCCACTCGAACCCAGCAGTTTGGGGGCGTAATAGCAAGTTAATCTGTAGTTGTTTGCCCTTGGGGCGTCCCAAAAACCTGGGCATCCTACACAGACACACACGATGTGTGGCTAGAGCCCCCATCCGCCAAGGCAACGGGGAGCTTGTTCAAGTGTCGGAGTTGAGCTAGCTATATGCGTCGGGCCGCTACTTGAGGGCTCCGCGTAGGAGAATGAATTCATGAGTTCAGCACGTGCTCTTGTTTCGCTGCTATTAGTCGCCGGGGGTTGGAGTTGTTCGTCCGGCAACGCTCCCCCGGCCCAACGTGGCGGTGGGCTGCCTGATGTGGCTGCCGGCGGCGCGATAGGCAGCGGTGGCAGTGCCATGGGCGTGGGAGGCAAGCTGACTGGGAGTGGCGGCGTGATGGGCGGAGTGGGCGGCACAACGACCGGCGGGAAAACGGGAACGGGCGGCGCGGCAACAGGCGGTGCTGGTGGCACAGGCGGTGCAGGCGTTGGCGGTACGGCAACGGGCGGTGCGGCAGCGGGCGGTGCGGCAACGGGCGGTGCGGCAACGGGCGGTGCGGCAACGGGTGGTGCGGCAACGGGCGGTGCGGCAACGGGTGGCGTTCCAGGCACCGTGGCGCTGACGACTGGGCTTATCGGCTACTGGAAATTTGATGAAGCCGATACCACTGGAGGGGCGATAGATTCTTCGGGGACGAATAACGGGACCTACAGCAACCCAGCACCAACCCGAAGCACCGCAGTCCCACCTAAGCTCGGCGTAAAGAGCACGGCTTGCCTAACCTTCAACGGCACGAACAATCAGGTCATTCTGCCTGCCGTTCCCGCATACGGGAACTGGACGGCGGCGACCAGCTACTCGATTTCCGTGTGGGTATCGGTCGCCGCCCTTGCCAACAACTGGAAAGGCATCGTCGCGAACGAAGCTTCCCTCATCTATTGTGGCCTCTATATCAGTAACGTGAATGCCTTCGCTTACCAATCGAACGAGGCGACAGCCTCTGCAGCGCCGGCAACAGTCACCACGTGGCATCACCTTGCCATCGTGCAAGATGGAGCCAACAATATACAACGCCTCTACCTGGATGGTAGCGCAAGCGCTGGTTCTTCTACTGCCCAGGACTGCACGACCAGCGCCCCATTCCGATTCGGCACTCCGGACGGCTTGGACGGCTACTTTAACGGCAGTATCGACGATGTCCGGTTCTACAACCGAGCCCTCAATCAAGCTGAAATCACAGCTCTTGCGAATGGGCAACAGTAGCGCGAGCCGACAAGAGCTCCCTCGTAGAGAAAGCTTTGAGCGCTTCTCAGAAGCGAACCTGTAACCAAGCGTACAATTTATCGTCCGATCGTACGCCGTCCTTCAGCAGCCGGAGCTCGTAGTTCAAAAGCACTCGGAAGCGTTCGTCCGGCAAACCGTAGAAGGCGCCGAAGGTCCAGCGTTGGTAGTCGTCACCGAACACGTCGTAGCGAGCGATGGGCCCCACGCGCCACGGTGTCTTGCCAACCAGGTTGACGTAGTAACCGAAGGGTTCGTCGCGTTGGCGGGTGACCATGTTCTGCTCCCAGCCGAGCACCAACTCGGAACTCAAGAAAAACCACTTCTGATCGAGCTCAAGATCGGTGCCCAAACGCTTGAATTTCAGCCGAAAATCATCAGCGGTGCTCTGCGCATCGTCACCCGGATCGACATGATCGCCGGCACCGCCAGAAGCTCCCCATCGCAGCACTAAATTCCCCAAACTCTTTCGCGCATACCGCATGCCCAGCCGACCCCAAACGTCTTTCCCTTGCGTGTCATCTGACTGAACATTCATGCCAGCCCCGTTGACGACCGTGACGGCGTCCTCGATGCGAAAACCACCCTTCAGCTTCACATCCCCGATCAACCCCACGCCAACATCTCGCAGCGTCAGCCCCCGCGATAGATTGTCGGAAACTTCGGTACGATTCACGGCCCAAAGCTTGGTGGAGGACACAACGTTCTCGTAACCAAACTGCGTCTTTTGTTGGCCCACACGGATCACATGCCGAGGAATAACTTTGAACCCAACGAAAGCATCCCGCAAGACACCGCTGCTCTCGGGTGCTCGCGGATCGATCTCGACGTCGTAAGAAAGCCACGGGAAAACTGAGCCCTGAACACCGAGGCGCACGCGTTGCACTCGGAAATCGTCGTAATCCACCAACGGGTCCACGCCCGTCGCGAAAGCGTGGCGATAATGAACCTGAATGTAGCCCGAAAGTTTGGGTGGAGTGAGCTCCCACGCAGGCTTAGCTGCTTCGTCCTCGGACTCGACTTGCTTATTTTTCTTCTTTTTCTTTTTCTTTTTCTTCTTGGGCTTGCCGAGATCCGCCTGAGTCACCGTTTGGTCGGATGGTTTGGCGGTCGCGAGTGGTGTTGGCGGAGTTGGCGGTACAGCGACGTCTTCCGAGGAGGGCACCGACACTGCGGGGAGTGACTCGGGAACCTCGCTGGGCCCAACAGGCTCCGCATGGGCGGTGGTGAACCAAAAAGAAGCCGTGAGCGCGATGGGGCAGAGTCGGAGTGGAAAGCGGAGTGAAGCCATATTGGATAACTTGAAAACGGGTGATCATTGTAGGGGGGGCGCCGCCAGCACGCACCCAATCAAACCACGCCTTGAAGCTCGAGGCCTCTCAATTGCTCAATCTGGCAAGGCTTCTATCGCGGAGAATCCTTGATTTGGACGCTATGCCCGCCCGACGCTTAGCGGTTGAGCGCTCGTCGCCGGCTGCGGAGCCCTGCCGCAGTTAACCCGAAAAGCCAGCAAACGCCTGACGCGCCTGCCTGGGATTCTTCCGCAATCGTCAAACTACAACCCGAGGAAGCAACCCTGCCGGAGCCAGTCCGAGGCGAAGCATTCGGCGTCCGACCAGACGGCATCATGGTTCCGGGTGGTACGGCGCCGGAAGGTACGGTTGCCGTCGCGGATCCAGTGCCCGACGAAGGCAGGGGCCGCGCCGACGAACCACCACTCCCAGATGTCGAATTTCCGGCTCCACCAGCCGCAGCAGCGGGATTGCCGGGCATTCCTCCGGTTCCGCTACTTCCCCCAGCTCCCGTGGCTCCCCCGGTGGCGGGCGGAGGTGGCGGTGGCGGGATTGGGCCGTCCATCAGCTCAGCTCCAGCGGGCAACGGACTATCTCCCTGACTTGCCTTAAGTTTCCGTGCAGCACCCATCATAGAGGAGCCTCTCTTCGCAAGCCAGCTGAACTTCGCGCCTCGCGTTGGCGAGCGCATCCGAACTGGAACGTATGGATACCAGGACGCGCTTCAGGAATTTATCTTGTCGAAGTGGCGACCGAGAAGTGCAAAAATGCGACATTAGAATTGTTGCCAATACAGGCCGATGTTCGTTGTTTGCGAAGACGCCGAGCGTGCTTCCTGCGACGTTTTTCCTCGAAGAAACCGGCTCAAACGTCCCGGCAAAACCTCAGGACTTGTGGATGGGGTGCCGTCCCGGTACCGAACGGGAATGCGCGCACCAACGTGGATCGCCTTCGCAGCAGCGTTGCAGGTTGCTCTCCGTCGGTCATTCCGAGCCTCACCCCAAACGACTTGCACCCGGCGCGTCTTGAAAACCTGAAGCCGCGAAGCCTGAACCTCACCGTACACGACCGACGCGAGGTCGTTGATTCAGAGCGGCGGTAATTTTCAAATGGCGACCGACGCCTTGTTGAAGCTCCTGGAGAGTGTTCACGAGAAAGCAGCGATCATGGAGGAGTTGCCCGTCAGACCATCACCGTTACCTGAATGACCTGATGCAGCGGCTTGATGCCGAATACTCACGAACTGTTAGCGGACTTCAAGGCACCAGGCGCTAGGCACATGCTGTTCAGGTTGTTGGATGATCTCCGTCGTTCATCCTGCATTCAAGGGTGGTATGTCTAAGAACGAGGCGCTACGGTCTCGCGCCGTGTGTGTTTGGAGCTCGGTTTGTAGGAAGGTGTTGAGGGTTGGGTGGGTCGGCGTCGGGGTAGCGCTCACACGTTTGGCCGCAGCCGAGTCCACTGGGGTGATGCCTCCGCCTCCACCTCCTGAGCAGCCTCGTCCTGCCTCGCTCAGTTGGGTGCGTGGTACTGGAGCAGAAACGTGTCCTGGTCCAAATGCAATGGCGGTCGCCGTTGAAGCACTTCTTGGTCGTCGGGTGTTCGTAGCTACGTCGGCACCGGAGTTGGCCGTCGAGGCGTCCGTCAGAAGAGCGACGGATTACGGTTTCTGTTCCCCTCGGACCCTACACAGCCCAGCAGACTGTCGACGGACAATCAAAAACAGTATTTCAGCGACCGAACGTCGGGGGTGGGGCGGAAATCGGCGTTGGGTTCGAATTTTGAGTCAGAAATTCAAGGAAGCCCTGCCAATAGCAGGGGTGGCCGTGCCCTCCGAGAATTCAGAAGCACCTCTGGTGCCTCCAGCTGTGCCGCGCCTGATTACACCTGAATTCGACGCCGTTTTTGAAAACAGTAGCCGATTTATTTGGCGTGTTCTTGCACGGCTGGGCGTAGCCCGGGCCGACATAAAGGACGTCGGCCAAGAAGTCTTCATGGTCGTGCACCGTCGGCTGCAGGATTACGACGGTCGCGCGGCGCTCCAGAGCTGGATCTACGGAATTTGCGTGCGAACCGCCTCGCAACATCGAAGACGTCATCCCGGGCGAAGAGAAACAGAAGCGGCGGTCCTATTGGAGCGAGCAGTCCCTTGCCATCAGGAAAGGGACCTCGAACACGTGCGCGCGCAGCGCCTGCTTCAAGCGACTGTGGATGCCATGGACCAGGATCAGGCCGCCATCTTTGTCCTGTATGAGCTGGAGGAGCTATCGATGAGTGAAGTGAGTTCGGCTCTCGGCTGTCCGCTGCAAACAGCATATTCTCGACTCTACGCAGCGCGCAAAACCGTTGTGCTTGCGTTCCAGCACCAAGAACATCCAAAGAGGCAACCATGAGCCAATCAAACGATCCGCCCAGACTCCGCACGCTCGGCGAGGGCCTTCCGGAGCTGCTCACTCATGCGCTTGGCGCGGTGCACGATGACACTCCGACCCCCCATGAAGTTAACCAGATGTGGCGTCAAGTATGGCTCGCGCTTGGGTTGCCTGCGCCCGTTCTGCCGCTACCAGTCGCCGCGCCTGTTGCAACTGCCAAAGTTGGGGCAGCCGCTAAAGTGGGGACAGTTGCAGCCGCTGCCAGCAAGAGCGGAAGCGCAGCTCTGGCCTGGATCGCCCTACCCGTAGCGATTTCAGGCATTGGGGCTGCGGTATTTCTCCACCAGCGGGCCAACGTCGAGCCAGAGGTTCCAGGCTTTTCTACTGCGCGAACTGAGAAGTTCGAGAGGGCCACAAAGACACCGCGCCCGTCGTCCTTACCAGAAGCTGCCAACGTGCCGCCGGTTGCCGCGAACGTCGAAATAAGCGTTCCTTCGGCAACGCGCGCGCTGCCCGTGCCCGCTCAGCCTACGCCACCTCAGCCAGTGCCAACATTCGGTTCGGAGGCTTCAACGGCCCCGATACCGGCTGAATCGGAAGTGAAGCTGCTCAGCCGTGCACAGGCAGCGCTCGCGGCCAATCCGTCTCAGGCGTTGTCGATTGCCGGTGAGCATGAACACAGGTTCCCTTCTGGAACGTTCGTGCAGGAACGAGAAGTCATTGTCATCCAAGCCCTGGTCCGTCTAGGGAGAACCCTAGAAGCCCGGGCTCGCGCCGAGCACTTCCATACGCTCTTCCCAGGATCTGCTCACGGACGGCGAGTAGACGTGCTGGTGCGTTAGAATGCAATTGGGAATAGTGTTCATAATTTTCAGACACACCTGCCAATACCTACTGAGAAGTCAGCCCTACCAAGGAATGCACAACAATGAGAACAAATAGCCTAATTGGATGTTATGCAGGAACTGTGGCTGTGGCTGTGGCTGTGGCAATGGCGGTAGCGGGATGCGCGAATACCGTGGATCTTGGCACGGTCCAGTCGGCCAGCGTGCTTGAACCGGGGAGCATGGGTGGGGCGCCATCAGAAGTCACTGGCGGGGCGAATTCGACGATAAGCGGTGGGGCAAGCTCAGTGGGTGCGGGCGGCGCTCCGAATGGCGCGAGTGGCGGTAACGCGGGCGCCGAACGCGCCATTTGCGATCCCGACCTATTCGTTGCTGCGGTCACAGCTGCGCGGGCCGCGTCCAACGCGCCTTCCGCCTGCATAGCCCCCTTCTCGTCGCCGCTAGAGGCACCCGTGCGCCAGGCAACCGCAGATTTCGTACGTAGCGTGTGGAACGTGCCGGCAGCGTCACTACAAGTGGGAACGAAACCATGCGTAACCGGTGAAGCCGTAACCGGTGGCGCCGTGGGCCCTTGCGCGAATATTTTCGATAAATGGGTCGGGCAGACTGCGGGCGGCAATCTGTTCGACATTGTTCACCCGTACTCCCTCCATCTCGAGGGCTGCGCCACGGACCTCGAACTGACCGACGTGGGGTCGACGGAGAATGGAATCACGTTGGCGTCTACCGTCTTTTGTCTTTCGGGTCACTCCGCGGGAGGGCGCGTGGTCGGCATGTGCCTGATCCCGCAGACGACGTGTCCGTAAGCGTATCCCCAAGTTCTCATCCGTTGTTCGATTTCCGCTTGACGGCTCTGAGCGCGTCGAGCATTCGCCGCGTGGCAAGCTCAAGCGATTTGGAATCCAGCGAAGAAAACCCAAGCCGCACGAATGGAATCGCTTGGCCGTCATAGGTGAATTGCTGCCCAGTTTGGAAATGAACTCCTAGCTTGCGGCTTTGCGCTTCCCAACGCGCAACGTCGACAGAGGGCGCCACGCGAGCCCAGAGCGAAAGGCCGCCTGCCGGTCGCGAGTACGAAAGAATGCCCAAAAAATGCGTATCGACGGCGTCACACAGAGCATCCCGACGCTGCTCATAGATGCGCCGCGTTCGACGCACGTGGCGCTGAATGTCTCCATCTTCGAGGAGCTCTGCGACGGCACACTCGAGCACCGCATCTCCCTGCCGATCGATGAGCACGCGTTCATCCGCCATGCGTGCGACGAGCGGAGACGGCGCCACCACGAAGCCGAGGCGCAATCCAGGAGCGAGGATTTTAGCCAAGGTGCCGACGTAGATCACGTTGCCGTGTTCATCATGGCTGGCCAGCGGTAGAACCGGACGGCCATCGTAGTGAAACTCCTGATCGTAGTCGTCTTCCAGGATGGCGATTTGTTTTTGGCGCGCAAGATCGAGCAAAGCCAACCTGCGCCCGGGTGAAAGTACGACGGTGGTCGGATATTGGTGATGTGGCGTCACATAAACCAGGCGGATCTTCCTTCTTTGAGACACCCTTTCGAGTGCCGCCATATCAAGCCCATGGGCGTCAACTGCGATCGGAATCACTTCTGCGCCTGCGCGTCGAAAAACGTTGAAAGCGGACAAGTATCCTGGCGACTCGACCACGACCCCATCACCTGGACGCAAGAGTGAGCGCGCCACCAGATCTAGCGCCATTTGGCTGCCGCGCGTGACTATCAGGTTATCTTCGCCGACCGCAATTCCGCGCGTGGACGAAAGAAACTGCCCCAAGGCGGAACGCAAGCGCGGGTGCCCTCGCCCATCCAGATGATAACCCAGCAACGTGTGACCGTGGTGGCGCGCAACCCGACGATAAGCACGAGCCAAGAGCTCAACGGGGACCAGCCTGAGGTCCGGCACACCGCCCCACATGAAGATTGGATCGCGAACCGAAGCCGGTGGCAGCGTCTTCACGTGGATCGGTGAAGCTTCGACAGCGAAACCAAGCTGTGCTCCCACGACGCTGGGCCCCTTCCCGCCCTTGGCCCAACGACGCGGTGCGGGATCGGGAGTTTCCGTGGCGACGTACGTTGCTCCCCCTTGACGCGTGCCTGTCCAGCCTTGCGCCAGCAATTCCGCGTACGCCGCCACCACGGTGCTCCGATGAACGCCGAGAGCTAACGCCAGTGAACGCGTCCCCGGCAACGCCTCACCAGGCTTCAGGCGCCCGCGCGCAATGTCAGCGGCAATGGTCTTTGAAATCTGCACAAATATCGGCGAATTATCGCTTGAGCCGAGCTTGATGGGGAAGGGAAGAGGGCGCACGACTGGTATGCCAGACTTTACAGAACTGGATGTTTTAAAGCTACCAGAAACATCCGACACTCCCCGCATGGTAAAGAAGACTCCCTTCACCCCAACGCCGCGCACCGTGGTGCATAGGATCCCCGCTCGGGCATCGTACGATCGGGCGCTGGCCTACAGCATTCTGGATGAAGCGCTGTTTTGTGTGGTTGCGTTCGTGGCTGATGGGCAGCCTTACGCGATCCCGATGGCCTTCGCACGCTTGGACGATAGTGTGATCCTGCATGGATCCACGGCAAGTCGTTTGCTCAAGCTGGGACAAAGCGGAGCACGTGTCGCGGTAACGGTAACGTTGATTGATGGTCTTGTGCTGGCGCGTTCGGCCATGCATCACTCGCTCAACTACCGCTCAGTGATGATCCTCGGAGCACTGACCGAAATCGTGTCACGAGATGAGAAGCTCAAGGCGTTGGCGCGCGTGGTCAATCACGTTTTGCCGAATCGTTCGAACAGCGCTCGCCCCCCAAACCCGAAGGAGCTTGCTGCAACACGCGTGTTGGCGCTTCCGATCGAAGAAGCCTCCGTCAAAGTCCGGAGTGGTGGACCCCTCGATATCGCAGCTGACCTCAGCTATCCGTGTTGGGCCGGCGTGCTACCCGTCGGTTTGGCTGTATTTCCGCCGATCCCCGATGCTACGCATCCGCCGCTGGTGCCAGAGCCCGCGGAGCTTGGACGTTATTTTCGGGGAACCCCGCAATGAAAGCACGCACGCTCCACGCGTATTGAGCCATTCGGGCAACAGTTGACGCCACCCATGCCGCCTCGTACGAGTCACACATCCAACGTGCTCGCGCGACTCACAGTCCCTTTGCTTCTTCTGCTGATGGCGCCACCGCTCCACGCCGCAGCTGCTACTCCGTCAAGCGGAGAACAGAAAGCGCCGCCTGCACGCTCCGAATCGTTCATTGGGATCAGTGCCTTCCCGTTCGGTTCGGACGAAACGTTTGGAGCAGGGTTGAGTTCCGGGTGGAGGCCGTCGTGGTGGGCCCTCACCGTGCGCGAGAATTTTCTACTATCACCCACTCGTTACCGATCAGCTGAGAACCTGGAACGCATCACACGGCGTGTCTCGTTTGAGATGACCTGGGAAGCCGAACTGCACGCAGGTCGATTTACGCTGTATGCGGGTCCAGGTGGCGCCCTCCGCACAGATAAGTCGGAACACATTTCCGTGATGGCGAACGCCTTCCAGCAGGCGACATCCAGTCGTACGCTGGTTCGCCCTGTGCTGAGCTTGGGTCTCCTCGACCGCTTCGTCGACATCAACGTGAACGCCTTTTTTGACGGCCACGGCGTGGACTTCCGATTCGGGCTCGGTGTCGTGGCTGGGCGCTAAGGAACGAGTGTTCACGCGCCTGGCGTGGGTCACCTTTCTCGTGCAAACAGGTAGTAAGTATGCGATCCCAGCTCAGCGCGGCGGGTGCGTTCGGAGGGAACTTCCTTCTCCCCCAGCTGCGCGCAGCGCCAGCGAGCACGGCTTTGGGCGGAGACCGGCCGCCCGCAGGCACCTGGGAAAACGTGACTCAAACGACGCTGTTAATCACGAGCCGAGGACGGACGAGAGGGGGCAACAGGAGATGCAAGCGTGAGGATTGCGAACTCCTAGGTGGCGAGCAGACCGTTTACGGACGGGCGCGTTTGCGAAATGCCGTGGGAGCTAGACCGCGCTGTTGGCGAAAGGCATCCCACAGCCTGTTCCCTCCCATAAACCCGGACACATACGCCACATCATCAATGCTGAGATCCGTTTCGACGAGCAAGCGTTCGGCTTCATTGACTCGCAGGTGTTTCCAAATCTGGGCGGGCGAAGAACCTGTAACGTCGTGGAAACGCCGTTCGAACTTGCGCCGGGAACACGCGAATCTGCGGGAAAGCTCGTCAAGGCCGATAGCTCCACCACTCGAATTGGCGGAACTTTTAGGTGAACGCGCGGCAGATCTGGGGCACGAACGTGCTCTTCCAGTAAGCGAGCAGCTTCGTAGCCGATGCTCTCGGCACCAGTTTGGACACTGCTCAACGGCGGATTGGAAAGGGCGCAAACCGTCGCGTCATTATTTGGCAACAACGCCACCTACAGCGCGCAAAAACCCACTGTGAGCGTCAACGTTCCGCCGGCGATCCAGTTTGCGGACCCCGGGTGTCTGAGCTTCAACGGTACCAGCAACTCTGTGAAGATCCCCAACTCCGCGCGCTATGCGGTGTCCGCCACCGATAGCTTTTCAATTTCGGCGTGGGCGTTCCTCGCTGCCATCCCGACCAATTGGATGGCTGTTTTCGGCCACGAGGACATCACCGTCACTTGTGGGATTTGGATCAACCCTTTCGGCCAATGGGACTGGAACGGCACCTCCGTGCCGGCGACCACCGGTTGGCATCATGTGGTGGCAGTCCAAGACGTGAGCCAGAATCGTCGCGACTTCTACCTCGACGGCGTGTTCTACCCTGGCGCACTTTCGGCACAAAATTGCGACAACGGGAAGCCCTACTTCATCGGTTCTGGCGACGGGACCGACGACCATTGGAACGGTAGGATCGACGACGTCCGCTTCTACTCTGGCGTGCTCACGGCGGCTGAAGTAGCGAATCTGTTCGCAGGGAATTGAACTCCGCTTCCGCTGCAACTCAGATCTTGGTTCCCGGCGTGGGTCACCTTTCTCGTGCAAACAGGTAGTCAGCATGCTTACTATCTGTCGGCGGCGCACGGTGGGCATCCCGTACGCGCGGCCATGCCCGCAGCGCACGCCTGCACCTCGCTCAGCGTTCTTTTCCCGCTATTGCGTCACCGAAACCACGTCCATCTGCGCAAATTGGTCCATCCCGTTCGAAGCGACGTTAGGGATCATGATGGGAGCAGTGACACCCGGTGAAACAGAGCCGGCTGCGTTGGGAACGGCGGTGCAGTTCGAGTCTTGGCTGAAGAGATGCAGCGTGGCACCTCCAGCGATCTGAATCGTGACCGTGTAGTCCATTGCGAACACCAGGTCATCGCCGATCACATTGAGCTCAGCATTGTTGAGGTAGTAGGTTTGCATCGGTGCGGAGACCGTAAAGCCGACGGTGTTGTAGTTTGCCCAGGGGTCGGTCGTTCCGGGCATCCCTCCAGTGTAGAACTGAAGGCCCTGGCCTTGCGCCGTTCCGCCCAAGTATTCCTTGCCCTCGAGCACGCCACGGAAACGCAGGGTAACGTTGTAGAGCGTCCCCGGCGTACCGCCGAACTGTACGTCCATGTCTTTGTAAACGCAGTATTCTTTGCCAGGGGCCTGCATGGGCTGATGGGGGGTGTCCCAGCGCTGACCATTGAGCGCAGCGCCAGGATCTCCGCTCACGGGTTGGCCATTCGTGCCACCGGTTGCGCTCACTCCGCCAGTCGAACTGCCTCCACCGCTTGTGCTCGTTCCTCCACTTTCGTCGGTTGTGCCTCCGCTCGCATCACTCGAACCACCCGACGCAGTGTTCAGCGAGCCGCCGCTCGCCACAACGCCTGAAGCTCCGCCTGTTTTGGGTGCGTTGGTGCCTCCAGTATTGGCAGTAGGGATCGTGCTCGAACCCCCTGCGCCGTTCATCGAAGCTCCGCCACCGCTTGCCGAGTTAGGTACAGCTTGACCAGTAAGTGCGTCCTTCCCTGGCTCTGAGGAGCAGGAAAGAGCAAGCAAAATGGTGAGCGCTGGAGTGAGGGTCAACGTCTTCATAGATCTTCCTTGAAATGGGGTTCATGCGACCACCCGTGACTCCCGGTCCGTTGGCCATATGGTTAACCTGTATGTTCCTGGTACCGAACTTCAGCGGACTCGAACAACAGAAGTGTTAGTTTGAGAAACTGAGCCAGCTTCTGCCATGCAGTTTTGCGCCAATCGATGGCTGATCTGCGCGGGGAACAGGAATGATCCATGCGCCATGGCCGAAACATACATGACCGGTGTCCACGCTTTCCATTGAGGATCCAGATGGCCGCGTCACATTGAATTTAATTCGTGATTGCGAATTGAATTCTCGGATTTCCATACGTGTATAGGATGTTTCGATCCCACCACATGATTGCGATCGAGCCTGGGGCTGCGCAGCGCTGCCTAGCTTCGGTTCCGCAGCTTACTTGCCGAGGCCGTAGTGTTCGGCGATCATTTGTGCCCAGGCAACGACGCCCGTCTCTGAACCGTGAGGGGGAATTTCCGAAAACTCTGAACACGTTTTTGCTTCGAATTTAGGCGAAACATAGACGAGCCCGGGGTTCTCGGCGGCAACCTCGGAAATCGCTTGATCTTCCGCCGACCCAATCGTCGTGCGTGCCGGATCGGTGCCCGAGCAGACCACGTTGCCGGGAGCACGGACCCAGGTTCCCAACTCAATCCGCTTCGCGCCGGGGTACTTCGACTTTATGTTGGCTACCACGCTTTCCAACTTGGGCTTCCACTCTGTCACCAACGCGTAATCGTAGTTGGCTGCGACATACAGCACACGATCCGGAGTGCTGGCACGGCTCGCGCACGGAGAGGTGGTCGTGGTATTCCATATCGGGTCGCTCGCATCCGCCCACAGCTCTACGTGCCCTGAGTGGACGTATTGGAGCTCCCATTTCGCATCGTTCACGAGCGTTTCAAAGCCGCCCTCCGTGTACCACTCACCCGTCGTGAGGATGCCGAGGATAAGCGTGCACTCGTAGGTGCCCGTGTCCGCGGAGCCGCCACTAGACGCACTCCCACCGGTGCCGTTGACACCGCCCGTAGCTTGACCGCTGCCTCCACTTCGCTGCCCACCGCTAGGCTCCGAACCGCCGCCACTCCCACCACTGCCGGGGGTCGCGCCTGAGCCTAGGCCCGCACCCCCCGCGCCGGGCGCCATCGAACCACCGACGCCGACGAAGTTCACGGAACCACCACTCGAGGATACACCCGCCGCAACGCCGCCCGTTGCGTCGATGCGTCCATTCATCGAGGACGAAGCGAAATTGCCCGAGGTATCACCGCAGCCCTCGAGCCAACACGCGCACAGTGCTATCAAACTTAGCCACTTCGCCTTCACAGATCCAACTCCCGGTTGAGGCCCCCAAACAGACGCCATTGCAAATAGCCCGCTCCAGCGCATGGGTCAAGGATGCGGTACGCCGATTCCGAGGGCGACATTACCTCATCATCCACCACGCACTTCGATTCGTCCCATGTTGAGTGCAACAAGAACACGACCGCGACACAAAATCACCAAACCAATAGTCTCTGCCGTGCCCGGCGATTGCTTGTATCCAATCGCACCCGCGATCTGTTCACCAGAGGGAAAGTGCGATTGCGGGGCGTAAACTCGTGCCAGCTTCTGCCACGCAGCTTTGCGACAATCCATAGCAGATCTGCGCACGGAACAGGAATGCCTGGCGATTCCGGGATAATCCGCGCGCCATGACCGAAATATACATGACTTGTGTCCACGCTTTCCATTGAGGATTCCAAAGGCAGCGTCATACTGAATTCAATTCGTGATTGCGAATTTAGGTCCTCGGATTTCCGTAGGTGATATGATGTTTCGATCCAGCCACGTGATCGCTATTCTTGTTGCCATCCCATGGGTGGCGGCGAGCATTGGGGGCTGTAGCACTGCCCTCCCCGATGGCCCCGCGCGTGGGGATCGGAACTCAGCACCAGCGCCGGTTGGCTCCGATGGCCTGCCGATCAATTCGAGTTCTTCTACGGTGCCCCCGCTACCGGGAACGGCACCGAGCGGCACGGGCGGCATGCCTGGGGGGATCATCAGCGCGCAAGCTTGCAGCGCACCGGCGGCCCCAAGTGCGCCGCTCCGCCGCCTGACACGCTTCGAATACAACAACACGCTTCGTGATCTAGCCAACATTACGGACAACCCGGCTAACGCTTTTCCGTCCGAGGAGTCTGGCAACGGTTTTGGGAACGACGCCGCCTCGCAGTCGGTTCCGAATATCCTCGCAGAAAAGTACATTTCCGCGGCAGCTAGCATCGCTTCTACGCTGACCGACCCTGCCAACGTCGGCAAATTGGCTTCCTGCGCGTCTGCTCCGCTCGTCGGCGATGAAGTGACCTGCGTGCGCAGTGTGATCGACAGCTTCGTAGCGCGCGCTTATCGTCGCACAGTTCAGCCTGCCGAAGCTGATGGCTTGACACAACTGTTTCAGAAGCTGCGCGTTAACGAAACCTTCTCGTCGAGCCTCGCTGCAGTGCTGGAAGCGGTCCTGCAGGGTCCCGATTTTCTCTACAAGCCCGAGTTCGGTGAGCCGGTAGCTGGACGCACGGATGTCCTCCGCCCCACCGGCGATGAAATGGCAGTGCGCCTTTCCTATCTCTTTTTGGGCTCGATGCCGGACGATGCGTTGCGCCAGGCCGCCGCACGCGGTGAGCTACAAACACCCGCAGGTGTTCAAACTCAGGCACAGCGCCTTTTGGTCGATGCGCGCGCGCACCAGGTAACGGCATTCTTTTTTGATAACCTGTTGCCGATCGCAGCACTGTCTGCTTTAGAGCGCGATAAAACCCTGTTCCCCGCCTGGAATGCCAAGATCGGTAGCTTGATGCGTCAGGAGACGCAAATGTTTCTGGATCACGAGATCTTCGAAGGCCCCGGCACCTGGCCCGGCATGTTCACGGCCAAGTACACGTACTTGAATGACGAACTCGCCGCCTACTACGGAATACCCGGTGTGAGTGGTGCGTCATTCCAACAGGTGGCATTGGATGGCTTGAAGCGCGGCGGGTTACTGACCCAGGGCGGTATGGTCGCGGGCCCCATCCATTCGAATCCCACCAACCCCGTGACGCGCGGAGCTCTGATCGTGAAGAAGCTACTCTGCCAAAGCATTCCACTTCCGACTGGCGCAGTGCTGGCCCAAGTCAAAGTGCCCGAGCCCAATTCGGCTCCAACGGCTCGCGAACGCTTCAGCGCACACAGTTCTCAGCCCGCGTGCGCTGCCTGCCACTCGAACTTGGATCCTGCGGGATTCGCACTTGAGAACTTCGATGCGGTGGGTCAGTGGCGCGATCAGGAAAATGGCGTAACGATCGATCCGAGCGGCAATTCACCGCTATTTGGTGCTTTTAGCGGGCCCGTTGAGTTGGGTCAGAGGGTTGCAGAATCGCCTGAAGCTATGCAGTGCTTCGCGCGGCGCTGGATGGAGTTTGGCTACGGGCGGGTATCGGGTGAACGGGATGCCTGCGCGCTCCAGAGCACCTGGGAAAAGTTCAAAGGCGCTGGTTACAACGTCAAAAACTTGCTCATCCAACTCACCGAAACAGACACCTTCAACTACTTGCCGGCGGTGCGCGAATGAACGTCCTCGGAAAAAACAAACTGCACAGACGCACTCTGCTTACGGGCGCGGGCAGTATCGCACTCGCCTTGCCCTGGCTTGAGTGTATGGGTGAAAAGAAGCTCGCGCACGCTCAAGCCGGCACGGTGGCCAAGCGCTTCCTCTCGGTTTTTCAACCCGGTGGCACGATTGCCGACCAATACTGGCCAAGCGGGACTCCGGATGCGCCCATCCTGAGTCCCATCCTAAAGCCCCTTGAGTCCGTTAAGAGCAAGCTCCTGGTGTTGCGCGGTTTGGACATGAAGTGCGCCGTGGGCGAGCAGCACCAAGCGGGCATCATCGCTTTTCTCACCGGAAGCACTCAAGGGCCGGAGACAGTGGTGCTAACCGACGGCGGCTACTCGTATTACCCGTCGATCGATCAGATCATTGCGACCAAAATCTCGAAGAACATCAAAGCCAAGGCGAGTCTGCAGATGGCGGTGCGGTGGGCCACCGGAGCCAGCCATGGCCTGCTCCACCCGATCAACGCGGCCAACTTCGAAGACAGCGCGAACTTGGCTCCCATCCCACCGCGACTCGATCCGCAACAGGTCTTCGACGATCTTTTCGGCAGCTTGACGCCTGCTGTCGCCCCCACCCCAGGCGCCAACACGGCACCGCTTGAACGTAAGAAATCGATCCTCGATTTCGTCATCGCTCGCTATGCCGAACTCTCCGCTCGACTCGGTCCGAATGATCGAGCCAAGCTCGAGCAGCATCTGACAAAACTCCGTGAGATCGAGCTCGGTTTGAGCAAGGGTCCCGTCGGAAGTGCCACGTGTCGGGCACCCGTTCGAGCCAATACCACCGGATACAATCCCACGACCGGGCTCAACTCGAACGTAGAAGGCTCCATCGTTGACGTCTCGACGGACAGCATGATCCCGACAGTTGGCAAGTTCATGATGGACATGATGGTAATGGCATTGGCATGTGACATCACGGCCGTCGGCTCGCTCCAGTGGTCTGACACCGAGGCCAAGCACACCTTCCCCTGGCTGAACTTGCACGATCACCAGCACGCGTACGAGCACGACGACAGTCCCGGAGGCATGGCCGCGTGTACCACGATTGCCACCTGGTATTCCGAGATGCACAACTACCTGCTAGGTGCCATGGACCAGGTGGATATGGGCGGTCACACGTTGCTCGACGAAAGCGTCGTCTTCTTTGGCTCCGAGCTCTCGCTGCCCTCCACCCACATGAAGGACAATATGCCCTTCCTGCTGGCGGGTCAGGGTGGCGGCTTACGAGGCGGGCGCCTGCTCAACTTCAACGCCACCTCGCACAATAACCTCCTGGTTTCGATCTTGAATCTGTTCGGTGACCCCCGAACGAGCTACGGCGATCCGCAATTCTGCACGGGCGCATTGAGTGGAATAGCCTAAATTAGTAGGCGTTTGCATGCTATTCTTAGAACCGCATGCGCCTGGTCAACCGCCGATACGGGGGCTTCTTTCGGAAGTCAGGCGTAGTCAATGGTGTGGGCTACATCTACGACAAGGATGTTGAAGTAGAGAGTTGGTGCAAAAACCGGACGATCAGTGCTTACGTTTTTGTGTATTTATTGGAAGGCAACGGGTTTTATAAAGACGACCTCACGGGGGAGCACGCCGTAGAAACGGGCGACGTGATTCTGCTGTTTCCCGGCCTCACGCACAGTTATGGCCGTCTCGATCCGAAGGCGGCCTGGTCGGAATGCTTCATTGAAATGCAGGGGGACACGATTGAAGCGCTTGAAAAGGATGGGGTCATCAGCCGAAACACGCCAATCTTGCGGCTGGGACTCCAGTCAGCGTTGGTCGCTGGCTGCGACGAGATCATTCGGGATTATCAAACGGCAAAGCCTGGCGAAGAAGCGCTCTTCGCGGCACGTGCTCTCTTGATGTTTGTGCGCCTGGCGGAGGCGCACCGGCAAAAGGACCAGAGCGAAGCAGAGAAATCATTTATGGTTGATGCTTGCGCGCGATTGCAGGCAACACTGGATGTGGACATCAAGCTTTCGGAAGTGGCTAGCACATTTGGCATGAGTGAACGCACTTTTCGGCGGCGTTTTGTGGCTCAGATGGGCGTGGCGCCCGCACGTTATCGGCTGTTGCAACGCATCGCAGCCGCACGGACGTTACTGTATGGATCAGGTCTGTCCCTCCGAGCCATTGCCGAAAAGCTCGGCTACTGCGACGTGTACTTTTT
>JBBSBI010000089.1:0-19291 GCA_038251425.1 Polyangiales bacterium | reverse complement strand
TGCGGCTAATTCGCTAGGTCAGGGTGGCCGAACTGGCGGACAGCGTGGCCGTAGCCAGCGGCCGGCGGGCAGAAGCAGACGAGTCTTGCGCCTGCGCCCGTAGCTCAGCTGGATAGAGTGCCGGCCTCCGAAGCCGAAGGTGGATCTATTCCTGCCCACCGGTACCGTTCATTACGAATACTACGGGGCTGTTTCGTGCCCAGGCTGTGCACCTGGAAGTCTGAAGACCGCAACCGGGCCGGCCAACGTGGCGTTGGGCTGGAAGTATGATGGCCCTTTGGTAACGCAGACGACATGGTCCGGCGAGATGGCAGCATCGCTCGGGCTTGGCTACGATAATCACTTCAGAACGACGTCGGAGTCCCTAGCTACGCCGACGGAAAGCTCAATGGTTACATATGCATATGATAGCGCCAACCAAATGATCTGCGCGTCACCTGTTGGCTGCGGAGCACCTGCAACCTCGGCGTTGCGATTGACGCCGGATGTCTACACGGGACTAATATTCAGCACGCAGGTGAGCACCGTGAAGACCATATACCCACGCACGCAGTACGGCGAGCTGGCCTCCATCCTTACCCAGCGAAACAACCAGACCCTCGCTTACTTTGAGTATGATTCATCGGCAAAGCCACGGGATGCCCTCGGCCGCATCACGCGGACGACTGAAGTGGTCGGAGGGATCACCCGGACGCGCGACTACACCTATGATTTGTCCGGGCGCCTAGAGCAGGTCAAGAAGGATGGCTCAATTTACGAAACCTACGAGTATGACGACAACGGGAACCGGTTGGCGGTCACTTCAGCTGGCGGCAGGCGCACAGCAACCTATGATCAGCGCCCAAGCAGCCTATTTTGTGTTTGGGTTTGGGAAAGATGGGGGCGTCATGGACCCCACCGGGACGACGCCGATCTGGAACGACGAAAGTTTCATCTTCCAACGGAAAGGTAGCTCCGGAACTCAGGCCATGATCGCAGCAGCAATCGGCGTGCCTCCCACACGTTGGAAAGGCAAGCTACACAGCACCTCGGACGACGTAGGTCTCGACCTGCAAGCAGCCGGTTCGAAACAGGAAACGGCAAGCAAGGCCATCGGCATTCTCGCTGCCGACTACATTGAGACCAAGAACCTTCGGGCGCAGCTGCGCGCTCTGGCTTTTCAGGACTCGAAGCAGGCCTGTGCCGTGTACCCTGATTCCACGGCAAACGCCCGCGATAAGCGCAACGTTCGCGATGGGCACTACCCGATCTGGGGCCCTTTGCATCTGCTCTACAAGGGGGATCGCGTGACGGCCGACCCCGCTCGCCAGAGCAAGAGTGATATTCTCGGCTACCTTTCCGGCACAAAAACCCTACCAAACGGCGTTAAGCTGATTGACGTTTATGCACAGAGCGGGCTTGTGCCCGACGGACTCGACGGCAAAGCAAGCTGAGGTTGCCTACGCAGCCGTCGACTTCGATCAAACGCGCGAACTTGCTACCGCGTCCCTCATGCGAGGTGGCAATAGTGTGCGACAGACCGAGCGCCTCTATTTTCTGCTGGGGATCGCCGACGCGGCGCTCGGACAGAACGCCGAAGCGAGGAACGCGTTCATCGCACTTTTAGCCATCAACCCCGATTTGCACCTTGATCGAACGCTCTCACCTAAGTTGCGAGCTCCCTACGCAGAAGCATTGGGTTTTTGGGGTAGCTCAAGCGAAAAGCTTGCCGTCACGGCGACGCCCAACGGGTCCGGTGACGAGCTTCTTGTGGAGATTTCCGATCCGGTGGACATGGTGAAGTTCGTAACCGTCCAATCACGCGCAGCCGGGGAGGATTTCGCAACCAGCTTTCATTCCGCAGGTGCGAGGCGGGAACTCAGCCTACCACTCGGGAACCGGCGAGAGTTCGTGATCAGCTTGTTGGACGAACACAGAAACGCCATTTTTCAGTTGGGCAGCCGTGCCAATCCTCTGCGGTTTCGCCTAAAGGGAGCTGAGCCAAAACCGCCACCCCAGATCGCTCACCAGGAACACGGCTCGGCAATGACGTTGGTCGGTGGAGTGTTGACGACGCTGGGTGCGGTTGGCGTCGGCAGTGCCATCCCCTTTCATCTGGAGCGCAACCAGAAGGCAAAAGAGTGGAACAGCGGCGCTTGCGAGGCTCCGATCGGACTTTCACGAAAGGAGCAGTGCCCAGCCGTTGATGCGTCGCGCGAGAAATCGGAAGAACGCGCGATAGCTCTTTACGCGACTGGCGGCGCATTGCTGGTAGGCGGATTTGTCACGCTACTTTTGGCACCCAACTCACGAGAAGAGGCATCACACGCCTTCGCGTGCGAACCCGGTTTCAGGAGCCTGCTCTGCACGGGGCACTTCTAGGCCTCGGCCTCAGCTTTTTAATACCGAGCGCACGCGTTCGACCAAGCTGTCTCGATCAAGCCCATGGTGTCGGAGCACCTCTTGATTGCGACCACACGCTGGCACGCTTTCTACGCCGATGTTGTGAACACGCGGAGAATTTTGTAGTCCAAATGTGGCCACCGTGGCTCCCACGAGCTGCCCTTGCCCACCTATCACGTAATGATTGTCCAACGTGAACACGTGCGCGCGTGTGCCCAGGCTTTGGAGCAGCCAGGCCGCGTCGATGCGATTCTGCCACGGCAAAGCGATCACTCCGACGGCCAGTCCATGCTCCTTTTGGAGCGTTTCGGCGGCGTGCCAAGCCTCCGTCAGCATGATGGGCCCTGCGCCAATGAAGACGGCGTCATCTCCCGGGCGAATCTCGACGCCTTTGCCCTCAAGAAGCTCCGTGTCCGGCAGCTCAAACGGCACTTCACAGGGAAGACTCACCAGGCGCAGCCACACACTGCTGCGAGTTGTCTCGGTGGCCCAGACGAGCGCACGACCGACTTCAGCTTCCGTTGCCGGCTCAAGCAACACCAGGTTCGGAACTGCGGCAAGCGCCGAAATATCGCGTACCGATTGATGCGAGTGGCCGGGCCCCGCTGGGAGCAATCCCGCGAGCGACGCTACATAGATCACTCGAGAGTGCTCGGTCGCATTGTTGTAAATTTGCTCGTTGGCGCGCGTGGCGAGAAAACAGGCAAAAGAGTGGCGCTGACGTAGAGTCTTGGCAACTCGCAAAATTGCTCGATGAGTTGGAGTGCCCAATTCTCGACGGAGCGCCAGCGCACAGAATCGCAATTCACATTTTGCGGCATGTTGATCGTCGTCTCTGGGGAGAAACGGTTTGGTTCGCGGCTCCATTTGTTCTTGAAGGGCCCTCAGAAGTGAGCCTTTACGCGGTTGGAATCCCCGAGTACTTAATCGATTCAAAACAGGGAATCGTCGGACGGCCTGAGGTGTTGAGCTTGTTCCGAAACGCGCTTGAGGCGGCGCTATATGTCTGCGCTTCCAATGTGAGCCGCTACGTCGAACGGCCATTTCTCACCGCGCACGAGGTCGAAGGTCTTGCGCCACCGCTTCTCGTCGCGCAGGTTATGGTCGCTGCCCTGGTGAGCAACGACGGCGGGTTGGCCCCAACCGAGCAGCTTGTTTCCGTTTTTGAGGACGTCGCGCAGCGCCCATACGAGGGTCGCTCACTTGAAGGTCAGCTGGTGCTCGGCCCCGAGCCTGCACTGTCGATTACTGTCAAACTAGCGGAAGGTATCGATTTCTCGGATCCAAAGTTGGTGCGGAAAGTGTTGGAAGCACAGGCCCAGGAACTCGTGCCGGTAGGAACAGCAACACAGATCATTGGCTTTGGGAATCCAGGCGCGAAGGATTGTACCCGCATCACCTTTGCTGCAAGAGGCTGGCGTTTGGGACAGGTTGGCGAAGATCATGATCTCATTGCAGTGACTCGTGGAATTGTGCGACCAATGCGCATCAATGGTGACAAGGCGTTAAGCGATAATCTCCGCAAACTTTTTAGCGGAATCTCCGGCGAGGCTGTGGAGCGGCTTGCCCGCGTGGTAGGCCAGGCTCGCCATCAGAAGCACGGGACCATGGTCGTCATAGCAACTGACCTCCCAAGTGAAGTAGAGCGCTTGACCTCAAGTATAGCGTTGAGAATTGAGCCATGTGAATTGAACAAAGGCGCTGTGCAAGCCTTGTCGCGGCTAGACGGTGCCTTCTTGTTCGATACCGATGGCTATTGTCACGCCGCGGGTGTCATTGTGGACGGTCCATCGATCGACGAGAAAGGGCGCGACTCACTCGTCGCCCGCTCCCGTGGTGCTCGATACAATTCAGCGCGGAGATACCTAAAATTGTGTGAGCGCGAGAAACGAGCCGCCTTAGTGATCGTGATGTCTGAGGATGGATACTTCGATATGCTTCCACCGAAATCAGACTGAGTGAACTGCGATGGGCCCGCTCCCCGCCCCCCTTACTTACCGCCCCGTTCCCGATACACGGCGTGAGCCAACAAACCCACAAGCCCCGCGTTGTAATCCAGCGAAACTTCGTTCAACACAAAGTCCGTCACGCGATCCGCGTACGGCTTATTCGGGCTCGGCCCACTGACAAGTGCTCCGCTCAACACGTGGCGGCAGGGGATGCCATCGTTCGGACCCGTTTGCTGCTGCTCACACGCGTTCCGATGGTGAGGATTCATGGGCGGATTGTCGCCAAATCCTATCAGATAGGAGCGAGCGCTGGGATTGTTGCCGAGCACCCAATCGACCTGTTGCAGCGCCAACTCTCGATTGGAGCCATCTTGGCGCAGGGCTCCAAACAGAGCTGCTGAGAATGCGGACGTGGTCGCGTTGCGCAGCACGCCCCAGTCTCCCCATTCGGAATTGGCGATCAACCCGGCTGTGTTGGCGGCGGTGGACACTGTGAGATTGAGATTGCTTTGCCAGGTACCGAGAAAGCTTTGCTCCGTGGTGGCTAGGTACGCGCTCTCCAGGCAAAAATCATGTGGATTATCCCAACCGGCAACCCAGTTGTGTTGACCTGTACCACCCTGCAAACGCGTGATCTCCGCGCGGAAGCTGGTGTCGCTCGTGGCGCGAAACAGCTCAGCGGCTCCACACAGCTTTCCCACCAGTGGTTTGCCACCCGGGTACGGGCCGGGTCCTTGACTGGTGTCTCCGGCGACCGCATAGATGGCTTTGGCCGCATTCAGATACTGAGCCGCAACGCCGCTGTCGAACGGGGCGTAGAGGCGTGACATGAGCGCCAAACTGGCTGCAGCCATGCCTCCACCCGCGCCACCGTTTCCGAGGATCACTTCCCGGCCCACCCGTGTGGCGCCGTTCATTTCTCCACCCAAGGAAAGATCAAAATCATCGGTGGCCGTGCACGAAAAGAAACGCCGATGGTCCTGCTCCGTGTTACCCACCTGCATTACCAGGGCGCCATTCACGGCGATTTTAACCAGATAATCGGTTGCAAAGCGCACTTCGTCGAGCACATCCGGAATACCGTTCGGCGTGCCACGCACGCTGGCACCGAGAGCCGCAGCGTTGTCGATGGGTCCATAGAGATCGTCGAATGCGGGAGTGAAGGCTTCATACGCTTTGAGTAACAGAAGCGCAGAGTACGCGATCGTGAGCGTTGGCTTGATGTGGTCTCCCGCATCGAACCAACCGCCGCTCAGATCAACACCTAGCGATTTTCCATCCGCCAAGAAGCAGCCTTCAGGACCGCCGGTCACGGATTGCATCAACCAGTTGTTCTGCTTCCCTGCACGTTGCGCGGCGTAGAAATGGAGTGCCAGCCGCAGCGCTGTTTCGTAGCGTGTGTCGACACCGGTAGCGGGATCGGGCAGCGGACTGACGGGCAATGGCATGGTTGGAGTCAGAGTGCTCGTGCTCGAAGTCGTGGGGCTCACCGGTGTGGTCAGCGTTGCTGTTGGGGAAGGCGCAGGAGATGGCGCGCAGCTGGCCCCCACAGCGCAAACACAGACTGCGTTTTGACACTGAGCGCCCGCTGAACATACACGTCCACAAGCGCCGCAGTTCGCCGCGCTCGTGACGACATCCAAACACTGCCCATCGCAGTTTTGCGTATCCGCGGGGCACCCGTAATAGGGCCGCCAGGGAGTCCCCTCCGGCTGCGACGTTTGACAACCGAACAGCAAGGCAAAGCTCAAAAGGAACGCCAGCCTATATCCACGCAAGGCACGAGTCATAGGTAGTTCTCCATGCATGGCACGCTACCGGGCCGCTCGCTCGCCCTCAATCCGATCCTTTGGCTCACCCCGAGCCTGTGAGGTGGATCTAAGAGATCGCACTGCTTCTCACCCAACAACCTGTTAGCCCTTTAAGATGGCCGCCTATCACCGCTCAGCCTCGTCTCGCTCCGTTGTTCTCAGCCTATCCGCGCTCGCGTTAGCCTGTAGCGCAGGTGGCTCCCAGAAGCCGTTCGCAGACGGAGTGAATCCGTCGACCACCAGCACCTCCCCGTCGACACCGTCGGCAAGTGCTACTAGCTCCACGGCTCCGATGGGATCTGCTGTGCCAACCAGCTCCATTGATCTCGGTGCGGGCACCACGAAAGCCTGCAACGAGCTGGCCATCACCTTCAAACCCGAAACCCCCACGGTTCTGTTTCTTGTGGACCGCTCGTCGAGCATGTTCGATAGCAGCTATTGGGAGCCGCTCAAGGCTGCCGTGCTCGACGTTATCAAAGGCTTGGAGCAGGAAGTTCGCTTTGGCTTCGTCGCGTACACGGGCGTCAACGGTGGCACCTGCCCGATGTTGAATTCTGTGGCCAGCATCACGCTCGGCAATGCCGCTGCTATCGAAGCCGCGTACAACGCTTCCAGCGTCGATCCGCGAGTGGAATCTGGGGGAAAGAAGACCGAAACGCCGACGATGTGGGCCATCGACGCAACGGTTCCGAAGCTCCTAGCTGTCACTGAGCCAGGCTCCAAGTACCTCGTTTTGGTAACGGATGGCGAGCCCGATTTTTGCGACGATGGTCGCGAGCCCTGTGCCAAAGATCTCTCGGTGGCTGCGGTACAGAACGCATTCACAGCTGGCATCGGAACGTTTGTGCTCGGCCTTGGCGGAGTGAACCCAGCGCCGCTTCAAGATCTGGCCAACGCTGGAGCCGGCCAACCGGTGACCATGCCGACGCAAGATCTTTCCTATTGTGGCAGCAACCCCTTAAAGGGCACGTATGCGGCAACTGGCGGAGCCGCAAAAGTCTTCACGCCAGCCGTGACCACCAACGCCCTCGCTGATCAGCTGCGCACTGTGATTGCTGGCGTGAAGAGCTGCACCTTTCAGTTGGATGCCACTCTCAAGATCGTTCCCGAACAAGCCGGAATGGGGCAGGTGCTCTTGGATGGCATGCCCCTCACCTATCAGAGCCCCGACGGCTGGCAGATGAAAGGCAACGGTGCGGTCGAACTCGTGGGCGCAGCCTGCAAGCAACTGCAGGCTCCCACCACTCAGGGCATCGTGTTTAATTTTCCCTGCGGGGCCGTGATCTTGCGCTAATTACCGGCAACCGGTGAAGGCGACATCGTCCACCCAGATGTCATAACTCATACCTGGGGCGTTCACCTGAAACTGGATGCCGTAGATCTCTTGTGGCTTGATTTCACCTAAGATTGGCTTTCCCCAACCTGGCATTTGGCGCAGCTTGCTAAACGGGACCGTGTACTTCTGCCATTCGGAGGTGAGCTCCAGATCGGTGCCAAAATCGTTGTAACACTCGGTGCAGACCTTGCCGTCCGGATCTGTATTGGAGTCGGGCACTTTGACGCGAACGCTGCCGCCGCCTGCACCCTTCTTGGCAAAGAAGGAAAACCCTCGATACTTGGCGGCGTCGTAGCCACCTTTGGGATCGGTGAAGTTGAAACCCATTCCGGCGAACACGGTGCCACCCAGACCGATTGTTCCTTGCATCCTCGCGGCAAATTTGCTGCCGTTGGCACCACCGGGCGCCATCTCGAACACACCGCCCTGCTCTCCAGCCTTGGGCGCCACCGTGGAGCCCGCCTTGTCCACGAATGTGTACCAGTAACCGCCGCGCCCTTCCGAAACGGTGACCTGATTGTTGTTGGCTTCTCCATCGCCGATCATACCGCTCACGGGACACGCTCGCCCCTCGTCGGAATTCGCGGCATCTGCTGAGCCAGCCTCCACTTTCTTGACGCAACCGGCTGCAGCCAGGGAAACGAGCAGAGATCCAGTAAACAAGCTTAAAATTCGCATATACATCGCCCTTGGTTGGGGATCCGCGCCTTGCGGAGCTGGATGCCTATTACCCCTTTATGCACGCGCTGACAGCATGACATTTGAGATCGTGCTGGAGCGCTGGATGATCGAAAGGATCGCACTTTTAAACCGAGCGTGACGCGACTAAACACGGAGTCTCCCTATTGCCCATTTGCTCGGAGAAACGTCGTGTACCATCGTCGCCTGTTTCCTTGCCTGCTCACGTCCACACTGGTTCTCGCAGCGTGTGTGAAGCGACAGAATGTAGAGAATGCCGCACCTGTAGCTGGAGGCCCGCTAAGCAGCGCAAGCGCCGAGCAACCTAAAGCGCCACCGCCACCGTTGGAAGCACCGCAGCCACCCAAGCTTGATACCGGCAGTGTCAGCCTCGACCGTTTTCTCACTCTTTGGACCGACATCCATCAACTCAAGAACGGCTACTTCAGCAAAGAAGGCATCCCGTACCACGCGGTCGAAACACTGCTCGTGGAAGCCCCTGATCATGGCCACGAGACCACTTCCGAGGCTTACAGCTACTGGGTCTGGCTTGAGGCCTATTACGGCAAAATCACCGGTGATTACAGCTTTCTCAAGCGCTCCTACGACAACCTCGAATACTACCTCGTGCCCGCGCAAGCGGACCAGCCCACGAGCACGGCCTATCAAGCCAACAAGCCGTCGACCTACGCGCCTGAGGCTGACACACCCGAAGAATACCCCGTCGCATTGAATAGCAGTGTTGGCGTCGGCCGCGATCCGATAGGCGATGAGCTGAAGGCGACGTATGGCACCTCCGACGTCTATTCCATGCATTGGCTGATGGACGTGGACAACTGGTACGGCTTTGGACGCCGTGGAGATGGCAAAAGCTCTGCTGCGTTGATCAATACCTTCCAGCGTGGTCCAGAAGAGTCCGTATGGGAGGCCGTGACACAGCCCGCCTGGGACGATTTCAAATGGGGCGGCAAAAACGGCTTCTTGGACTTGTTCTTAGCCAATAAGAACCAAGCGAAGCAGTGGAAGTACAGCAACGCGCCCGATGCCGATGCGCGCGCCGTGCAAGCCATCTACTGGGCCAAGCGCTGGGCTGATGAGGCGGGTGGCAAGCCCGAGGTGAATGAGCTCGCCGAGAAGGCCGCAAAGTTGGGAGATTATGGCCGATATTCGCTCTTCGACAAATACTTCAAGCCGATCGGTTGCGCGAGCCTCAGCTGTGAACCTGCGAAGGATTACGAGTCGGCGCACCATCTGGTGTCTTGGTATTTCGCTTGGGGCGGTTCGCTCCCCGGGAGCAGCGCTTGGGCCTGGCGCATTGGCTCAAGCCACGTGCACTCCGGCTATCAGAATCCGTTGGCCGCGTATGCGCTCAGCCAGGATCCTTCGCTCAAGCCCAAGTCCCCGGGTGGAGCGCGGGATTGGGCGCAAAGCCTATCGCGACAGCTCGAGCTCTATCGCTGGCTGCAAGCCGCCGAGGGTGGGATCGCGGGCGGGGTCACTAACAGCTCTAAAGGTCGCTACGAAACAGTCTCGGCTTCCGTCCCCCGATTCTACGGCATGTCTTATGAGGCGTCCCCTGTCTTCCAGGATCCACCCAGCAATGATTGGTTTGGATTTCAAGTGTGGTCGTTGGAGCGCGTCGCTGAATACTACTATGTGACTGGCGATCCGCGCGCCCTCAGCATTCTGAAGCCCTGGGTGAAATGGGTCCTCGACAATACCGAGCTTGGGCATGGCGACGACTACGCGATCCCTTCAAGCCTGGCCTGGAGTGGTGAACCGAGCGCCAGCTACGCCGGTCCAGAAAATAGCCTATTTGCCGCCAAAGGCGCGCGCAATCGAACTCTCCACGTGAAGGTCGTCTCCAAGACCGAAGACGTGGGAACCACAGCCGGCTTGGTTCAGACGCTCAGCTTTTTCGCCAAGCGGGCCAAAGATCCCGAAGCGCAGCGCGTGGCGCATGAGCTCCTCGAGCGCATGTGGAAAAAGCACAAGGATCCACTTGGCATGTCCAATCCTGAAACACGGAAGGATTACTCCCGTTTTGGTCAGAAGCTAACGCTTCCTGAAGGCTTCGCGGGCACCATGCCCAATGGTGATCAACTCAAGCCAGGGGCGAGCTTCGTGGATATTCGTTCCCGTTTTCGCCAAGATCCGGCATGGCCCAAGGTGCAAGCCTACCTCGATGGCGGCGCCGCCCCAGAATTCAAATATCACCGCTTCTGGGCGCAAGCCCATGTGGCTCTAGCCTACGGAACGTACGGCTGGTTATTCGAACAGAAGTGAGTTCAAGCATGCGAAACCTGTACCGATCTCCGCTGACTCTCCTGGCGCTCGCGCCTTGCCTCTTGCCACTCGCTTGTGCGACTCAAGGCGCCCAAACCCAGGCTAACCTGGGAAGCTCCCCACACGGCACGCCCGCTACCGGCAACAATTTGCTCAAAAATAGCTTTTTCGACGCTGGCACGAGCCTGCCTTGGACCAGCTCCTTTTCAGATCCCGCCCGCGGGGATACCGAAATTGTCGAGGGCGCGTATTGCCTCAACCTTGCGGACAAGGGGAAGAATCCGTGGGATGCCCAAGTGCGGCACCGCGAGATGATTCTCGAACAGGGCCATTCGTACGCTATCAGGTTTACGGCAAAGTCCAGCCAGCCTACCAAGCTGAGAGCGAAGATCGGCATGGCGGGGCCACCGTACGCTGAGTATTGGAACAGCACCATTGAAGTGGGGCCGCAGGCCCGTGTCTTTCAGGGTGGGTTTAGCATGGGGCAAGCCACCGACCCCACCGCCGAGTTCGCGTTCCACATGGGTGGCAATCTCGCCGGCGGTGCCCCACTTCAGGTTTGTATCGATAACGTGACGTTGGCTGATCCTGAATTTCAGGCGAAGGCAATCGCCGCCACAGCGCCCAAGCCTCTCCTGCGCGTGAATCAAGTCGGCTATTTCCCAAAGGGTCCTAAGATTGCAACGCTGGTGAGTCCCGCCACAGAAGCGGTGAGCTTCGTGCTCACGGACGTCGACGAGAAGGTGCTATTTGAAGGCAAGAGCGAAGCCCTCGGGCTGGATAAGGACTCGGGAGAGCCTCTGCACACCCTGGATTTTTCGGCGTTTCACGGTGCGGGCCAGAATTTTCGACTGAGGGTTGGCGAGGAGCAGAGCCCCGCCTTCGCCATCGCCGACAACCTCTACCGCACGTTGCGGATCGACGCTCTCAATTATTTCTATCAAAATCGCAGCGGCATCGAACTCAAGCTGCCGTTTGCCCGCAAAGCTGACTGGGTCCGCCCCGCCGGGCACCTCGCCGATAACAGCGTGCCGTGTGCTCCGGATTCAGGTTGCAGCTACTCGCTAGATGTGTCTGGAGGCTGGTACGACGCCGGTGATTTTGGGAAGTACGTCGTGAATGGTGGTATCAGCGTGTGGACACTGTTCAATCAGTTCGAACGTGTCGCGCGACGAAGCCCCGGAGCCATTGCCGCGCTCGACGGGCAGTTGAATCTGCCTGAGAGTGGCAACCGCATCCCCGACGTCTTGGACGAAGCCCGCTGGGAGCTCGAGTTCATGCTCAAGATGCAAGTGCCAGAAGGCAAGCCGCATCCTTTCATGGTGCACCACAAAATCCACGATGAATCATGGACTGCACTCGGCCTGGCACCGCAGGAAAGCACCACCATGAAACGCTTTCTTCGACCAGTCAGTACTGCGGCAACACTGAACCTGGCAGCCACAGCGGCGCAAGGCGCACGAATCTTTCGGGATTTCGATGCGGCGTTCGCAGACAAGTGCTTGCTGGCGGCCGAGCGTGCCTGGAAAGCAGCCAAGGCGAATCCCGATCTCCTGATCTCGGGCTCCGACAATAAAGGCGGAGGCCCCTACGATGACGCCCAAGTGAGCGATGACTTCTACTGGGCTGCGGCTGAGTTGTTCATCACAACCAACAGCAAAGAGTACTTGGACTTCCTGCTCGCCTCTCCGCACCACGCCCGATTCACTTCAAACGCCGGCAGCGCAATGAGTGCGATGAACTGGGCTCGCACCGACACGCTGGGTAAACTTTCCTTGCTGACCACCAAGAACAATCTCCCGAAAGACGAACTCCAGCGCTTGAAATCGCAGGTAACGGCCGAGGCAGAGAAGTATGCCGATGTCACGCTCGCAGTGGGCTATCGTGTGCCGCTGAAAGGCGGCGCAGGCGGGCGCTATCCGTGGGGCTCGAACTCGTTCGCGCTCAACAATATGCTGTTGCTCGGGATAGCCAACGACCTCGCACCGAGCCGAAAATTGATGGATTCCATGGTATTTGGGATGGATTATCTGCTGGGTCGAAATCCGATGAGTGTGTCGTACGTGACGGGCTACGGCACGACACCGGTGGAGAATCCGCACCATCGTTTTTGGTCCCACCAGGTGAACGAAAAGTATCCCAAAGCTCCGCCCGGAGTGGTTTCAGGGGGCCCCAATTCAGGGCTCGAAGATCCGTACGTCAAGGCTGCTGGCCTTGCAGGCTGTGCGCCTCAGAAGTGCTTTGTCGACAACATCGAAGCCTGGTCGGTCAACGAAGTCACGATCAACTGGAATGCGCCACTCGCCTGGGTTGCAGCCTATCTCGACAGCGACCACCCGTAACTGAACTAAGCGTGGCCGCAGGGGGCGGCCACGCACACGGGACTAACTGCGAGTTACCACCACATCGTAGCGGTTAACGTGACCACGCTCGCGTCGGGCAGCGCCGTTCCGCTCGCCCGTGTTCCAGCGTCCTGATTCGTGGTCGTGGCGCCGAAGCCTGCGGGCAACACGGGTGCACTTGGCGGTTGCACGCAGCGCTCATCGCCCACGGTATAGATGCCATCGGCAGGCGTCGCTGAGGGATCAGCGGCGGTCGCACAACTGCGTTGGTCGTAGAAATAGCCGGAATATTGCAGGCTAACTTCCTCTCTCGTGACCCATTGGGAACGAAACGTCACGCGTGGCGAGAGGATCTTGAAGGACTGTTCGGGAACCTTCGAGTTCGGAGAAAGGCTGTCGAAACGAACTCCGGCCGCGAGCCACGGCAATGCGGAAGCTTCCAGATCCGTGCCGTACTTGAAACGCGAGACGCCATCCTGCGCTGGATCTCTGCTGTCAATGGAGTTGTACATCGCATACAGCGCAAGCTTCAGATCCTGCCCTTCGCCCCAGAAGGTGCCTCCACCGCGCAAGCCTTGCAGCAGATTCATCAAGCTGAACTCATATTGAGCCAACAGTGAATTGACGCTCCCGTTACCACCACTGCACTGCATTCGTGCGGCGCAGCCGGGGGCGTTGAGATAATTATCGGTAACGCCTAGCGAATATTCCCCACCCCCAAACGCGTGCAGCACTTCAATGGCAGGTCCGACGGTGATCGCATCCTTGGCTTGAATGTGCGAAAAACCAAGATACCCGTAGCCGTACATCCCGCCATCCACACGCCCCTCCACGCCATAAACTGACAAGCTGCCATCGGGACTATTCACCGAGACATCCGTGGTCATGCTGCCCGGCCTAAACTCGGAGTTGGCGAAAGAATTGAGGTAATGTAGGCCGATTTCGGCAGTATTACCCAACTTTACGCCGCCGTGCACGTGGTGCAGCAGTGTGAATTGAGAGCGATTGTAGGCGCTCGGATCTGGCTCCTTGGCGCCCGCGCCCCACTCGCCCCAAAGCGTGAGCCCGTTGGTGTCTAGCTCGCCGCGCAGGGTTCCACCCATCGCGTGGGTTCGACCAAAGAGATAGGTGTCGTAGGCACCGGCATCGTAACGCCCAGCCTTGCCGTACGAGTTCCAAAAGCTACCAGCCTTGGCGATCAACCGCACATTCTCATAACCGATATCCGGCGTGAGCGTGAGGTAGCCTTGCGAAATGCCGAAGTTTGCCTTCGGTTCGTTCCAAGCCGCGTCCGCAAACTGAAAGCCCTGAAGGGCCAACGTGCCCTGCACGAGTTTGTTTCCGACCGAAAAGAAAGCCTCGGCCCAGGAGCGCTGCGAGTGGCGCGTGTGCTGCCAGCTCAGGTACTGATCATCTGGCACCAGTGGAGAATGATAGGTTGTCTTTCCCTGGCCGGGTGCTCGCACATCGCGCTCCCCCATCCCGACACGCATCGGAGCTCGGAAGTACCCATGGTAGCCAAATTCCCAGGCATTTGACGCCGCCGGGCTTGCGGCAGCCGCTCCGCCCGTGGACACCGGATTGGTGACGGCGGGGTTTGGGCTCGTAGCGACCGCAGCTGTCCCGGCACTAGCGGTGGACGCTGTTCGAGTATCGGTCATTTCGACCACCTCGGGCTGGGCGGGAGCTTGAGCTTGGGCCAGCTTGGGCAGGCAAACCAGCGTGGAGACGAGACAGGTGGCGAGTCGTTTCATGGTCAAAAATGGCTTCCTTGAGTGATTGGACAGTGCGTTGCGAGAACACACGAACTCGCACATTCTGAAGAGAATGTGCGGCGACGCGTGCGAGTGAAAATTAACGAATAACGACAACCGGAGGGATCTGAAACTCGTCCCAGGCCGGAGTTAAGTTGCTAGTGTCTGGAGCTTGGTTCCAAAGATAGACAGCCGGATAGGTCGTGAGCTTTCCGCTCGCGTCATCGCGCACCACCGCCGCCATGTAGAGCTGGGAAGCCCGTGTATCGGGTGGGCTGTAGCCGAGCGGATGTTTGGGTACGATGAACGCACCTGGATATTTGCGCGCCGATGAGAAGATCAGAAAGTAGTAGCTCTTTCCGCCGGCTTGCTGCACGGCGGGCGACCACTTGGCCCATGAATTGATGATACCTGGGCTCACTTCACGGGTGCAGGACGGGGTATCATTAGCCGAAAGTCGTGTGGCCACACCGCCATCTTTGCCGATGATCCAAACTTCCCCGTCGGGCCGATAGTAAGTGAGCCCTGCGGTGTTGGGCGCGCGATTGAATGCGATGAACGCATCATCACTCGAGTAGGAAGGATAGTATTCGGCAATTCCAGGCTCAGAAGCCCCTGGCAAGGCCACGATTTGCCCACCTTGGCGCGCGTTGAAGGGCACCCAGTGAATGTCGGTCTCGTTGTTGGGCTGGCCAGCGCCGATGCGTCCATCTTGAGTGACCTCCGCCGAGGTATAAACCACACGGCTACCATCGTTGCTGAAATCTGGAGCGGCGAGAGAGCGCGTTTCCCCCGTCAGCGCCAAGAAGCCGAAGCCCTTGCCCATCTGGGCTTGGATGGCCTGATTGGTGCTCATCACCTGGTTTTCCTGCCAAGGAATCGCGGCTGGGGCTTCGAGATCGAACCAGGCCAAGCCATCGGAGCGACTGGGATAAGGAGCTTGGCCTGTAAATCCAACGCCGCCGTTTCGCGGTGACCACACGCTCAGCGCAATGCGATCGCCCGTTTTCCAGTGAGCCGCGCTAAACGTCATCATTCCCAGCCAGGGCTGCCCGAGCAAAGCGCTCGCCCCAGGAGTGAGGTACGCCGGCTCTTGACCGGTCGTTTCAGGCTTGATCGAACTTAGTACATTGTCCCAAGGCCAATGATCGGTGAAGGCAACACTTTCGCCATCCGGCGTTGAGACGTGGCAGCCAATGCATTGCACGTGACCTGGTGGGACACCACGCGGGGCGTCATGCTTGCCGCGCAAGGCATTGCCGCCTTCATTCAAGATCCCAGACTTCTGAACTTGCGGAATCGTGAGCGCGTCCACCACACCTTCATCGCCCACACGAAAGCCCACCAGCTTGCTGGTGGTCGGCAACACTTCGGCCGAGGTCGTGGCCCAATACACAAGGCTTCCGCCTGCTGCGACGGGAGCAATTCCGAACGAACCCAATGTGCCAACCGGTTTGCCGGGTGCAGCCTTCGAGATGCCGCGCACTGAAACCTGAACTTCAGCGCCTGCGAGGTTGACGGCCCCATTTTTCCAAAGTTCTCCCGGGATCGTCCATTGCTGATTCGTCGTGTAGACAACGAGCGGGAATTTCTGGTGTGGGCTCGTCAAGCGGATCTCAAACACATCGAGTGCGGCTGGCGCTTCAAAACGAAACCGAGGACGCAGCCAATTGACCGGAACCAGTGCGCCGGGTCGATCCCCCTCCGATAGCTGGGGTTCGGAAACACAGATGGCTCCAGACGCGGTGCTGTCGGGCGCACCAAAGAGCGCGGCAACACTCGCTGGCAGTGGGCCAGAAGCTGGATCAACCACCGGAGCTTCCGGGAAATCCATGCAATCCGAGGTGCACGTGGGGTTGATCGCGATACCGGGTGTCCCGATCGATCCTGGCCCACCGATGCCAGAAATATCTATTGTTTGGGGCGGACCGCTATCGGTCGGCGCCGCAGAGGGATCTTGGGAGGCGTTTCCTTTTGGGCCGGAACCTCCGGCTGCACAAGACATTGCCAAGAAGCCCATTCCGAGCAGGATTGTTTTTGTCGACATCAGCATATTGGACCCAACGCGCTAGCTTGCGCAGCGAGACCTACAGCAAGGAGCGGGCCACGCTGCGAGCGCTGGCGCCCATGCAAAACCATCGACAATTTGAGGGGCTCTCAGCCTGAAGTGCCACACCTGCGAAGTAGAAGATCGCACCTTTCCGTATCGCACTGAGAAGCGCTCGATCACGGCTCGCCGCGAGCAGAATGCCGGCGCCGTTGAGTGCCCCAGACGATATTCTCAAATACGACGATCTCTTTAGACTGGCCTCGGGCTATACCTATTCGAAGTAGTTATTCGATCCTTGTTCATAAGTGAGTGCCGCTATGCCTTTCGCTGACCCAACTGATTTGCGTGGCCTAAGTGATGAGAGCTCCACCACCATGCAAGTGCGTTTTGATCCAACGCCTGCCCCCAAAGCCTTCGTGCTGCAAGTGCTCGAGGGTCCCGATGCCGGGCTTTCTGCGCAGCTGGATGGCAGCCAGCCGTCGAGGATCCTGATCGGGCACAGCCCGGCGTGTCAGATCCGCTTGAGCGATCCGACTGTTTCGCGGCGGCATGTGGCGCTCGAGCCTATGGGGCAGCGCGTGCGCATCCTCGATCTGGGCTCCAAAAATGGCACCACCGTCTCCACGGTTCCTGTGCTCGATGCATTCCTGCAGGGCGGTGAAGTAATTCGGATTGGGAGCACCGCGTTTCGTATTGATATTGCCGACACACCGGTGAGTGTTCGTCTTTCTACAGCGCTCGGCTTCGGGCGCGTGCTTGGAGCGAGCACCGAAATGCGCCGCCTCTATCTGCTCTGCGAGAAGCTGGCCGCCAGCACCGTGCCAGTAATTATCGAAGGTGAAACGGGCACTGGCAAAGAGCTGCTCGCCGAAGCCCTGCACGAAGAGGGGCCGCGCGCGGGTGGGCCCTTCATCGTTTTTGACTGCACCGCAGTCCCTGCGAATCTCGTAGAGACAGAGCTCTTTGGGCACGAGCGCGGAGCCTTTACGGGAGCCGTTAGCTCGCGCCGTGGAGTGATTGAACAAGCGCATGGCGGGACGCTTTTGATTGATGAGATCGGCGATCTGGATGCCGCCTTGCAACCTAAGCTGCTGCGGGCCATGGAGCGCGGGGAGTTCCGCCCGATCGGCAGCGAACGCGTGATCCGCTCCGATGTGCGCATCATCGCGGCAACCCGCCGCGATCTGGATAAAGAGGTGCAGAGTGGCCGCTTCCGCGACGATCTTTTTCATCGTCTCGCCGTTGCGCGCATCGAGCTCCCGCCGTTAAACCGACGTCGCGGCGACATCCCGCTCTTGGTTCGCCACTTCTGTGAGGAGCTGGGTGGTGATCCGGGCCTCATCAGTCAGAGCTTGCTCGCACGCTGGGAGGAGCTGCCTTGGCCGGGGAACATTCGGGAACTCAGGAACACCGTGGCCCGCCACCTGGCGCTTGGGGAGCTCGCGAATCTTGAATTTTCTTCCCTAGCTGGAGCGGATCCGGAGCTTGAAGCAGCTTCTTCGAGTGGTCCTGTCGATGGCGCCAAGCTCGCTGCCGTTCTGGATGAGGCCCTAGAATTGCCGCTCGGGGAAGCGCGGCTGCGGGTGGTCGAGCAATTTGAACGCGCGTATGTGCGGCGCATGATGGCCAAGCACCGTGGCAACGTGACGCGTGCTGCGGAGGGTGCCCAGGTGGCGCGCCGCTACTTTCAGGTGCTCAAAGCCAAGATTGGCCGTACCGTTCAGGAATAAGAGCTTTGGAGCCAGCGCGATCGCCTTCCTTTCCCGAACGCCTCGGTCGGTACGAGTTGCTGCTGCCACTCGGCACCGGCGGCATGGCCACGGTTTACCTGGCACGCCATCAAGGCGTCGGTGGCTTCGAGCGCGATGTGGCCGTGAAGGTCATGCACGCGCATTTGCGCAACGACGAAGAATCCAAGCTGCACCTGCTGGATGAAGCGCGGCTCGCGGCGCGCATCCGGCATCCCAACGTCGTTTCGATGCTCGAGGTGGGAGAGGATGAGCTCGGCCTGTACCTGGTGATGGAATACATCGAGGGCGATAGCCTGGCGGGGCTTTTGCACATTTGGCCCGAAATGGCAGCCGCTCGTCGCAACCGCTTGCTCGCCCGCATCTTGTGCGATGCGTTGGCGGGCCTAGAAGCAGCTCACCAGCTGCTCGGCGAGAATGGGGAGTCGCTCGGCCTGGTGCACCGCGATTTTTCTCCACACAACATCATGGTCGGTATCGATGGGGTGGCGCGGCTCACAGATTTCAGCATCGCCAAGGCGAGTGATCGTGCGGTGCGCACGCGCACGGGTCTCGTCAAAGGCAAGATCGGCTACATGTCTCCCGAGCAAGCGCGCGGGCTCAATCTCGATCGCCGCTGCGACGTGTGGGCGGCCGGCGTGATCCTCTGGGAGCTCTCCGCGGGCCGCAGGCTTTTTCCAAAGGGCGACGCCGTCTCAACGCTGTTGCGCATCGTCACCGAGCCACCACCGAAGCTCAGCGAAATCATGCCGAACGCTCCTGAGCCGCTGGTATTGGCAATCGCCGGCGCGCTGGAGATGGAAGCGGAGCAACGAACGGCGACGGCTGAGGCGCTCCGCCTTCAGCTTGAGGCCTATTGGCAAAGCGCCGACGGCATTGCAGATCGGGAGGAGGTCGCAAGCTTTGTGAGTTCGCTCGTTGGAGAACGGTTGCGGGATCAAGCCGCGCAAATCCG
>JBBSBI010000088.1:0-19484 GCA_038251425.1 Polyangiales bacterium | reverse complement strand
CGGCGGAAGGTGCGTGTAAAATGTGCGGCGGCACGAACGTCCGTAGTGGCGTGCTTCAGCCTGACGCCGCTTGAGTCGTGACGCGCGCTGCACCCGTGTGCTCGGAATAGCGACGTTGGGGTGGATTCTCTGCCAAGCGTGCTTTGGCCTTCTCGATGCTCTGTGTGTATTGCGGCAACCAATTGGCTTCAGCAACCAGCATTTCGTCCACCAGTTGCCAAACCTCCAACGGATTCGCCACGGCCCCCGTCAAGGGATCCATGAGCAACGCTTGTCGCAATAAGAGGTCATCGCCGCGCACCGCAGCTTGAACGGCTAAGCGCTGCACGCTCACGCTTGCGCTGCAAATCGCAGCACAGCCCAGCGGCAACTCTCCGATGATCGGCGTCTGGATGCCGGTGCGATCCACGTAGCCGGGGACTTCGACAATTGCATCTTCGGGCAGGTTCGTGATGATACCGCGGTTTCTCACGTTGAAGTGGCCACGGTAGATGCGCCCTGTCTCTAAGCCTTCAATGATGTGGCTGCCGTGCTCTTCACTGCGATTTTCTGCCGCGTAGACGTGAGGTGGCTCACGCAGCCAGTTGGGGAAGTCGGTTTCAAACCAGGTTCGCCGCTCGCTGCAGACGCGCAGATACCCGCCCGTTTCCCCGTGGATCCAATCGCTCAGATCGATCCATTGTTCGATCTCATCCAAGCGCTTCCGGTACCAAGGCAAATATTCGCTCAAGTGGCCGTTGCTTTCCGTGCTGTAATAACCAAAACGGCGGAGCACATCGATGCGGACCTTTTCCGTTCGGCTGTACTCGGGATGATCTTCGAACAGCTCCAAGAGGCGCGGGATGAAATCCATGCCGCGCCACTGTGCTTGAATGAACCAGGTTTGATGGTTGAGCCCAGCTGCAACAATATCCACCTCCTCCCGCTTGAGAACGGCATCTTCGGCAATAATTCCCTGTTTTCTTGCCCAGCGCTCAATCACTCGCGTGAGCTGCATGTGCCCATGCTGCACACCGTGACACAGGCCGACTGTGTGAACTCCACCGTACTGATTGGCGGCCCACGTCAGCATGGCCATGGGGTTGGCGTAGTTGAACAGGATCGCGCCGGGTGCTGCGACTTCGCGCATGTCGCGACAGAAATCCAAAATGGCGGGGATGCCGCGTTGACCGTAAAGAATGCCGCCAGGCCCTAGCGTATCGCCCACACACTGATCGACGCCGTAGCGCAGGGGAATTTCTACGTCGTTCTGAAAGGCCTCCAGACCCCCAATCCGAGCCACGCAGAAGACATACTTGGCGCCACTCAGTACTTCGCGCCGATCCACGCTGGACACGATCCGGATCGAGAGGCCGTTGGCATCGATATCGCGCTGGCACAACTCGGTGACCATTCTCAGGTTCTCAGGATGGATGTCGGTGAAGGCGACCTCCATGTCCCGAAATTCTGGAACACTCAGCAAATCCCCCAGCAATTTGCGAGTGAAACCAATGCTACCGGCTCCAATGAAAGCGACGCGAAAGGACATGCTGTTTTCTCCCAGGGGGTTCGTGGTACGTTTGTGCCCATGGTAGCGGCCAGGAATATCCCGCAAAAGCGTAGTTTAGTGATATCTAGGGTGGTTTTGTGATGCGTGCGCCAACGGGTCTCCGACATGAACGGAGCGCAGTGCTGTATCCGCCAGGAGAGCTGTTGGTGCACGCGACGCTGAGCAGCGTGGGTTACAGTCGCGAGACCACGCCCGCTTACGATTGGCACGGTTTGAAGCGTGGCCCAGGGCCGTTCGCGATTGTGCAGCTCACGCTGACAGGTTTCGGTATCTTGCGCTACGAAAATTGGCAGCGCCGCGTGGAGCCGGGAAGTGTGATGCTGCTCACCGTTCCACACGATCATCGCTACTACTTGCCGGAAGACTCAAGCGTTTGGGAGTTCCTCTACGTGTGCTTCAGTGGGGTTGAAGCGCTGCGTGTTGTTGAGCATGTGATCGGTGCCCGTGGGCCGCTTTGGGATCTGGACAAGGATTCGAACCTTTATCGACACACCGAAGAGATCGTGCGTCGCTCGCAGCGAGGCCTCTTGAAGTCGCCCTGGCAAGCCTCGGCCCTGGCTTATGGTCTCGCAATGGCGTTGCTTGAACCCATTCAGACGAAAGATGCGGTGCAGCGCCCGCGCCCCATTGAGTTGGCAGTGAAGCTCCTGGATGAGAATTGGAAATCCGATATTTCAGTCGAAGCCTTGGCCGAGCAGGTAGGCTATACGCGCAGCCACTTGACTCGGCTTTTCAAAACGCATGTGGGCGTTGGTCCCGGCGAGTATTTGGACCGTTTGCGGTTGGAACACGCCGTGGCACAGCTCCAAGACGGAACGCGTTCGGTGAAGCAGATAGCCTTCGATTGTGGCTTTTCTGACCCGCACTACTTCAGCAAAGTATTCAAACGTCAGTTTGGGACCACGCCGAGCGAAGTTCGCCGGAGCGGGATTGTATGAGCCAGCGAGTGCGAGGTTAAGGAGACGAACATGTTGAGAAAAACGCAAACGGTGATCATCGCAGCGCGCCTGGGCATGCTCAGTCTTCTGAGCGTACTGACGCCGAGCTGCACGGATGATGCGCCGCCCGGCTGCCGTCCTGGCGTGCCCTGCCAGTGTTTCGGTGGCAACTGTCTGTATCAGTGTCAAGAATTCAGCGGTTGCCTGCCAGCGTGCGCTAGTGCAGACAGTTGCTCTGCGCTGTGTGGTGATCAATGCAAATATGATTGTCGGAGCGGCACGGATTGTTCAGTCACGTGCACCACCGATTGCGCTATCAGCTGTCAGAGCACCTCCACGTGTGCGGCAGAGTGTGGCGACCGTTGTGCGTATGATTGCAGGGATGTCTCCTCGTGCACTCCGCACGTCGGCCCCAAAAGCCGCGTGGTGTGCGAGCGCGTTGGGAGCTGTCAGGTTCAGTGTGGCGGCGATTGTGTGGTGGATTGCCGCCAAACGGGTGCCTGCGAGGTTCAATGTGCCAAGGGGGCGAAGCTCGACTGTGGCAATGGGCGAGTGGCGTGTGGCTCGTGCGCCGATCCTGTGTAGTTAGCCGGAGGCGCTGGCATTGAGCCTCACGTCAACGTGATCGGGTCGCTGCAGTAATTCTTGCCAGCTTGCTGCACGGTGGTGCGCGGATCACCCAACAAATTCATGATACTGACCAGAAGATTGTTGTGAGAGATCCCCGGATCTGCGTCATTGCTCTTGTTCTTGCGAAAGTCGAGAGCGCGTCCCGTCTTGAACGCGCCGCCGCCGCCCGCGAGCAGCATGGGGATGTTGTCCTGTGAGTGGCTTTCAGGCCAACCAATCTCTGATCCGATAAAGACCAGCGTTTCGTCGAGCAAGCTGTGCCCAGGCAAGGGCCATGATCTACGCCTACCGCTTTCAGGAGCGCGCCTTGACGATCAGGTAGCGGAGAGGTTCCAAGTCGGAGCGATTGACGATGGACAGAATCGACCTAAGCGGCAGATACACTGCATCTCCAGGGCCGAGCGCTCGCGGGTTATCGTCCACGGTTGCTTCGCCGTTTCCTTCGAGGCCAATCACGAGTTCCGGGTACTCCGTTTGAACATGACGCCCGACACTGCCGCCCGGTGCGAGTTCGCAAGATAGCAGGGCCGTGAACGGTTCTGCGGCGCCTTCGAGCAGGCCCCACACGCGCACTTCTCCCTTGCCCCCGAAAAGATCGCTGCGAAGATCTGGGGTTCCCTTTGCAATCCTCATCCCGCAAGCTTAGCCCGCTTCGCGTAGGAGGCGGAGAGGTCCGTATTTTCGCGGTTGGAGGCGGTATGCTGCGACTCCATCACAAGTTTTGCGAGAAACCCAACGCCGGCTATGCTCGCCTGGCATGCTGACCGACGAATTTGAGATCGTGCAGGCGCGTTATCAGAGTGCGCGCGCTGTGCGTTTGCCTCAACCATTTTTCGACTCCAGCATGGGTCCGTTTCAGAGTCGATCATTCGCGACGATTTCTCTCATGGATGCTGACGGTACTTGGGGTCACGCGCTCACGGCAGGTTCGCGAACACTCGAGGCCCTGATCGGAAAGCTTCTTGCAGCGGGCCGCCGCTTCTACTCGGAGCATTACTCGGCGCTCTATTGGTCGGTAAGAAACTCTGGATTCCGAGGGCCAGATGCATCAACCGTGGGAACGCTGGATCTCGCTTTGCACGACTTAGCCGCGCGTCGGCGGGGAATACCGCTGCATCGGATGCTTGGGGCCACTCGCGATTTTGTTTGGGCTTACGCGTCCGGAGGCAGTACTCATTTGAGCCAAGAAGAACTGGTGCGGGAGATGCTGGGCTATGCGGAGCAGGGCTTTTCGACACTGAAAATGAAGGTGGCGCGCGATTGGGGTCGGTTTATCGAGGAGGACGTAGCGCGCGTCCGCGCAGTGCGCAAAGCCGTCGGCCCAGACATTCGAATTGCGGTAGATGCCAACCAAGCTCTATCGGTGGAACAGGCCGTGGATTTTGCAAACCGCATCGCCGAATACGATGTGGCGTGGTTCGAGGAGCCGGTTCATTCCGCCGATCTGATCGCACTTGAAGCTTACGCCAGTCAGGCGCCTATCCCCGCTGCGGTGGGGGAGAGCGAACGTTCGGCGAAGGTCTTCCCTTCGCTAGTCCGAGCGGGCGCCAGGTACTTGCAGCCGCAACCCGAGAAGCTCGCGAGTGTTGATGAGTGGCTGGCGGTGAGCACTCTCGCGCAACAAACAGGGTGTGAGCTGACGTTGCCGGGCACTCCGGAGCTTGGTGTCCTGTTTGCGGCCACCGCCCCCGAAGCCACGCTCGCTGAAATCTTGTTCCCGCTTCAAGCCCCAGTGGGAGCATTCTTTCGGCGTGCGCCGAAACGGGAGGGGAATCGATACTTTTTGGGGTCCGAGCCTGGGCTCCCGTTAGAAATCGACTGGGCGCGCCTTTCTGCAGAAGGTAACGTCGACAGCGACACCACTTGGCCGAGCTAACGTGACACGAGAAATTATGAATTCTAACGAAAAGACAGCGCACCCCAAGCGAGTTCTGGTGACAGGTGCGGCCGGGGCCGTGGGGCGTGTGGTGAGTGCGGCGCTCAGAAATCGTGGGCATTTTGTGCGTGGTTTTGACCTGCACGCGTCGCCAGGCGCCGACGAATCTTTGGTCGGAGACCTGGCGAAAGCCGGTGACGTGGATGATGCGGTTCAGGGCATGGACACGGTGGTCCATCTCGGTGCGACGCCGGATGAGGCAGATTTCTTAACGCAGCTGCTCCCGAACAACATCGTCGGCGTTTTCCACGTGTTCGACGCCGCGCGCCGCTTCGGTGTGAAGCGCGTGGTAGGTGCGAGCACACTGCAAACCGTGCGTGGCTACGATCTCAAAAAACAACGCGTGCGGCTTGAGGATGGTTTCCGAACCACGAACCACTACGGTGCTACCAAAGTGTTCCTTGAGGCGCTCGGCTCAACCTACGCTCACGCACACCAGATTTCATTTATTGGCGCAAGGCTCGGTTGGTTTCCGCGAACGCCAGAAAGTACACGCTGGGGGTTTGGGCCGGACCGCGCCACCGCGAGACTGGCCTATCTGAGCCACGAGGACGCGAAGCGTTTCTTTGTGAGCGCAGTCGAGATCGAAGATATCCACTACGCGCTGGCATTCGTCTCGAGTATCCCCGAGGGCAACGACGAACAGGGCATGGATCCGGAGCCCGCCCGGCGGCTTGGTTTTGTCGCGCAAGATCGATTCCCGCAGGGTTTGCCCTGGCGCTTCGATGCCGCAGGACAGCTGGTGAGCTTAAGCCCCTAATCCAGCCGCATAGATCTTGATTGTTTTTTGAGCACTCCCAAACTTGTCCGTGACCCCTATCTCAAAGTCGAACAGAAGATAGTAAGCATGCTTACTATCTTCTCGGTGTTGCTGGCTGCCCGCTCGCCAAGGAACGAAAAGGGTAGCTCACCTGGCGCTCCCGCCAAAGCCCAATAAAGACAGCGACTTCTATTTCGCGACTTTTCGCAGCTTACCACTTTCAACGTTCACCCAATAGACAGAGCTCGCGTCGAGGGCCAGAGCGATCGGTTTGCCTTCAAAGCGTGCGAGCTCTTGGAGAGTGCCAGCTGGCTCACTGAGGGATGAGACGGTGCCTTCCTCGGTGCTCCAATACACTCCTGAAGCGTCAACCGCGACTGCCCATGGGCGGCGTAGGTTTGAAACGAGTGCGGTAGGCGTGCCACCTGTGCGCGGCACCGTGAGGATCTCCCCGCTCGCGGTGTTGGCCCAGTAAACGTTGTTTTGATAGACGGCAATGCCCGAGGGCAGAGCTTGATTGGCGGCAAGCGGAGTCGCAGTGGTGGAGCCCTTCACCAGCTTCACCACGGAACCTGTAGCCGTGTGGTTCACCCAGTAGACGTTGAGGTCATCCACCGCGATGTCCTGCGCCTCCATTTGGCCGGAAGCCAGCGTCTTTGCGCTATCGCTCGCACCACCGAGTGCAATCGTTCGGATGCCCGAATCTTGAACCCAATACAGGCTGCCTCCGGCTTCATCGATGACCAGCCCCAGATTATTGTTCCCCCCATCGAGCCGCTCCACGGTACCAGAAAAATCCAAAGCACCTCGGAAAAGCCCATGATCGCCACCGTCGTTGCCAGTCCAATAGACATCCGAGGCGCTGAGCGCGATGCCCCAAGTATTGCCCAGATGTCCGGGCCCGCCAGGGGAAACGGTACCACCTTCGAGTGGGACTCGTAGCAGTGCAGGATTCTGGTAGGCCCCTTGGCTTGTCCAATAGGCGTGCGTTTTGTTGATAGCTAACGACCGAGGATGATCTTGCCCCTCCGCAAGTGTCACCGGGCTGCACTTACCATTGGTGCAAAGGTTGTCCGAACAGTGGCGTCCACAGCGTCCGCAATTGTTGGGGTCGCGTCCCAGATCCACCTCACAGTCGCTCTTCGGATCTTGATCGCAATCGAAAAATCCGGCGTTGCATTCGAATCCGCACGTTGCCTCAACGCAAACGGGATAACTACTGAGCAATAGCGGGCAGATATTGCCAACGGTACCGCAGTTGCGGACGTCCCCGTAGCGCACAGGCTGGTTTGGATTCCCGGCACCACCTTGCGGGCTAACGCTGCCGCCGCCGGTCCCAAGCGTTCCCACACTTCCAGAAGGTCGGCCCTCTGAGCTACATGCAGCAAGCGCTACGAAGAGCGCGAACCAGCTTGGTGATCTGTGCTCGAGAAACCAGTCGAAACGTGAGTTCGCCTTCACCCGCGCAGGCTCGCATGTTCGCCGCCAAACTTCGGATCCCCGAACGCATCCCCCGAAGCGCCCATGCCGTTGGCGAGGGCTTTCAAAAGCCCCACATGCGAGGCTTGTTCTCCGGCTTTTCCACCTGTGTAGCGCAAATAGCGGCTCGTTTTGAAATAGCCACCCAAGCTCCCGCCCAGCACCCACGGCAGATCGGAAGTGCTGTGCGAGCCGCCCTCCGCGAACACGTTGGCGCACAACACGGCCGAATTGTCGAGCATCGTGCCCGAGCCTTCTTTCACGGCTTTCAGCTTTTCCAGAATGTACGCGAATTGCGAGAAGAACCACTGGTCTACCAGATTCTTCCGGCGCAAATTCTCTGGCGATTCATGGGCGTGGTGCGCGATCTCATGGTGCTGGCGAAGTGGGCCACCCGAGCCCGCGTTGTCCGCATCGCGGCCCGTCACAAAATCACTGCCCAGCCAAAAGAAGGAATAGCCTCCGTTCGACGAATCCGCCCACAGCAAGCTAGCAACGCGCGTGAGATCGCAGGCCATAGCGGCCACCACCATGTCCGCTTGGAGCTTGTGGATCGTAGGGATCAACGGCGTGTACGCGGCGTTCAAATAATCCTGCGCGGGATCGGGTGCGTCGGGCTTTGTGCAACTGGCGACGAGCCCGGCCAGCTGCCCCTCAACGTCCCGAATCGCCTGGATATGCGCCTGGATCTTGGCTTTGTCGTCGGTGCCCATGCGGCTGCCTAAAGACTCAAGATTGCGACCCACGTAGTCAAAAACGCTCTTCCGCTCGAGCCGAATGCGTTCGAGCGATGCGGGATCAGCAAACTGCCCCACACCGAAGAGTTTCGCAAAGAGCTTGGTGGGGTCTGCTTCGGGCTCGGGCGCATTGGGGAGGCCGCCGATCGTGGTGCCGCGAAAGGAACAGAATCTGTCGTTGCCATTGTGCTTCAAGGCTTGGAGCTGCAACGAATGAAAAGCGAGCGGTGAAGTGCTGGCGATATGATCGGCAACATACATGTCTACCGAAGGGCCGCCCGCCGAGAGCGGCACGCCGTCGCTGATGGTGCCGTCGATGGAGGCTCCTTCAACACCCGTGAACATCATCGGCATTGAGGCATGCCCCTGGCCCGCAGTTTGATTCTCGTAGCGCAGCCCGCCCGCGATGAGGATGTCTTGTTGGTGCGGGATGAGCGGCTTCAGCACCGATTGTTCACTCGTGTCGATCGTGAAGCTGGTGGCGTCAGCCGTTGGCCAGCCTCCTTTTGGCCAGAAATACTCAGGAATGACGCCGTTCGGCCAGGCCATGAGGATCAACCGCTTGGCGGTGCCGAGCGTGACAGCTTCTAGCCGTTCGGCCTCAAGAATCGGGAGAAATGCCGCGCTTGCGCCGAAGGCGGCCAGGAAAGTTCTGCGCTGGAACTTCATTGGCTCAGTTCTCCTGGCGCGAGACTTCGGTACGAAAAGGATGGGCTCTGGGCTAATGCTGAAAGCAGCGTCCGGATGTCGTAGTCCGCTTTCTCAAAGGCATCGAACGCCGAGCTGAGTGAAGGCGCATCTTCCGGGAGCTCTGCGCGTCGAAACGCAAATCGGAACCACTGCTTGGCGATACAGTTCTTCACCTGGTTACTGTTTGAAAGCAACGCGGCGAGCTCGGCGGGGCCATTGAAGCTCTGATCGCTGCCATCCAATCCGGAAATGCTTCCCGAGGCGTCAATCGCTTTCCCGGCCTCGGTGGTGCGATACGCACCGATGGCGTCATAGTTGCCAAACCCGTAGCCGATGGGATCAATCAGCTCGTGACACACCTTGCAGGAAGCGTTGGTCATGTGGGCCTTGGAACGCTCGCGAAGCGACTGGCCTGGAGCCAGGGCAGGCAGCGGCGGGACAACGGCTGGGGGAGGAGCGAGGGGTTGGCAGAGAAACTGCTCGCGCAGCAATTGTCCCCGCAAAATAAGCGAAGCTTCATAGGCATTGGCGGTTGTCGAAAGCAGCGCCGTTTGGGTGAGAATTCCAGCGCGTTCAGAAGCGTCCAGAGCCACCTTTCGCAGGCCTGTTCCAGTAACTCCTGCCACGCCATACAGCTTGGCGAGTGGCTCATTCACAAAGGAGAACGTTGCGCCGAGCAGGGTCGCGAGCTTGGCGTCCGAATCGAGCAGCACGTGATTCACAAAGGCTGCGTTTTCCGCCTTCATGTCGCGCCGCAAAGCGTCGTTGAAGAGCGGGTAAGTTGTCGGATCTTTAGTGATTCGGAGCACGTTATCGAGTCTGAGCCACTGCGAGTGAAAGCTGGTGACGGTGTCGCGAGCCTTGGGATCCTGAAGCATTCGCGTGACCTCGGCAGCCAAACTGCTCGGTGTGTCGAGCCTGTTGGCCTCAGCAGCCCCGAGCAGTTCTTCATCCGGCATGCTGCTCCAGAGGAAATAGGAAAGCCGGGAAGCGACTTCGTAAGGTGTGAGGCGAATCGCGCCATTCGTTACGTGCGGCGCGCTGAGCCCGAGCTCCCAATGGTAGAGAAACTGCGGTGATTGCAGAATCGCCCTCACCAAAAGCTGGAGCTTGTCCGTGAACGTCACGTTGCCGGGCAGCGCACCGGCTTCTGTGAATACCTGCAGCAAATCAGCCACTTCAGCGGGGGTGAGGCGGCGCCGATAGGCGCGCCGACCGAAGCCTTCAACGAATTGCTTGGCACACATCGCATCGCCCTGGAGCGCCGGATCGCAGCTCAGGCCGGAAGCGAGCTTGCCAGCGTTGCCGCTGGCTAACGTCTCGGCGGCATCCATGTATCCGCTCACATCTTGCGCCGACACGATGCCAGGCGTGGCGAATCCTGAGCCGCCAATCGATTCTCCGGCAAACGCACCAGCAGGCGCACTTGGATCATTCAACAGATCTCGAACGGTGTTATTATATTCGTCTCGAGTTAACCGCCTGAGTGGCAAAGGCGGAGCGAGCAACTGAGACGGCGGCGAAGTGCGTGGAATGCCATCGGTTGTCCCTCCCGTACCGGGTACGGTGGGTGCCGAGGCCGTCCGGTGAGAGGGGCGAGGGCCGGAAGAGTACGCCGAACACGCCCCGAGAAGCAGGGTGCATCCGCCGAGCAATCCGCGAATCCAGAGTTGCCGAGATGGTGCTGGAAGCCACTGCATGCGCTGCGCAGTTTAGCTTGTTGTGAAAGCTGGCCCATGACCAAAATTGCGCTGTGTGCTTCTGCTGGCTCGTTGTTAGGTGGCCCAAGCCCTCCGAGACTGCCTGCCCTACAGCAGCCTCACCTATTTCTTCGCGTGGCGGACGAGCCCGGTTGCCCGCAACGTGGAGCGACTCAAGATACGCGACAAGAGCCTTAAGCTCAGCTCCGCTCAGGGTTGATGTGTGACCGTGTAGTTCGCCACCACCGCAAGACTGATCGGTGAAGCGTCCAGCAAGGTGAGGGCATAGCCGTCGTGCATGAAGGGAGCGCGCGCTGACACGCCGATCAGTGAGGGAGTTTGTAAGGCGGGCTCATTGGCACGAACGACATGGTTCTGATTGTTCGCGAGCTTGGCGCACCTCATCCATGAGCTTGTCCATTCCGCTCAACTCGCGATCTCAATGAAAGGGTTGAGTACCTGCGATGCCGTTATGCAGAGATTGCGTCCGCCGTGCGCCCTGGCCCGAAAATTGCCAGACGCGGCCGTCTTCCGCGCCTTCTGGGTGGCATGAAGCACAGGCTATGCCGGCACCTGAGGCCTGATGAAAGAGGTCGTGTCCCGTGTCCCGAACCGAGAGCCCGCCGAGATCGACCTCACGGACAGGGGAAAAGTTTTCGACGTTGTCAAAGATCACGAGCTTGGCTGGCTCGCGTTGTCGGCTTCATTCTCGTCGATAGGGCGATGCCGGCAGGCCGCGCCGAGCGTGATCGGAGTCGTATGGCCTGAATATAGCCAATCAACAGATTTTCTGGCGTGAAAATTGTAAATGGAATTGACAATTTTCATAAGGCGACGATTGTTACCCCATGGTCGTTCGTACTCTGGAGCCGCACGTGCGGGCCCTGGCGCGGCGGTACCCGGTTGTTGCAGTGCTGGGCCCTCGACAGTCAGGGAAGACGACACTCTGCCGTGCGGTCTTCCCCAAGAAGCCCTACGTCTCTTTGGAAGATCCGGATACACGCCAATTTGCGACGTCGGACCCTCGGGGTTTCCTTTCGCAATACCCACGAGGAGCAATTCTGGATGAAGTGCAACGAACACCAGAGCTCGCGTCGTACCTACAAAGCATCGTTGATGAACGTAGAAAGTCGGGGCTTTTCATCCTGACCGGATCTGAGAACTTTTCGCTCACCCAAAGCGTCTCGCAATCACTAGCTGGGCGTGCCGCGTTGGTCACCCTACTCCCCATGAGCCTCGAGGAACTTCGTGGCTTCCCTAAGGTGCCGCGGGATCTCTTCAGTGTGCTTCTCAATGGCGGCTACCCTGCTATCTATGATCGTCGCCTGAAGCCAGGAGAGTGGCTCGCCAACTACGTTCGCACGTACGTCGAACGCGATGTGCGGCAGGTGCTAAAAGTCACCGATCTCACTTCCTTCCAGACGTTTCTTCGTTTGTGTGCCGGGCACTCAGCTTCGCTCTTGAATCTGTCGGCGTTAGGAGCAAGCTGTGGGATCACGCACAATACCGCGAAAGCGTGGCTCTCGGTGCTTGAAGCAAGTTACCTGCTCCGCCGGTTACCGCCTTGGGCCGTGAACCTGAATAAGCGCCTGGTCAAGACGCCCAAGTTGCATTTCTATGATAGTGGGCTCCTGTGTTACCTATTAGGTATTCACAGTCCCGAAGAGCTGACCGTTCACACCCACCGTGGCGCGATCTTCGAAAGCTGGGTCGTGTCGGAGATTCATAAAGCGCACACCAATCGGGGAATTGAACCCCGCCTCGGGTTCTTTCGAGATCATCAGGGCACAGAGGTGGACGTCCTGGTTGATGCCGGAAAGCGACTCCTCGCTGTAGAGGTGAAGTCGGGGCAAACGGTGGCTTCCGATTTTTTTGATGCTCTCGCCAAGTTTCAGGCTCTCGTCGCCCGAAAGGACGTCGAACCGGTTCTGGTGTATGGTGGGAGTGTTTCCCAGAAACGCTCGTCCGGTAGTGTCGTCGCCTGGTCTGAAATCCAAGGCTTTGACTGGACGGGGACTGGCCGGTAGCTGAGTTCTAGCGAGGTTTGAACTCTAGCGTCAGAGCCTCGATGGTAGTGAGCGTGACGGCGTCGGGCTCTGAAATGAGCGGCAAGAGCAAAAGCTCGTGGCCCGCTGCCAGCTCCAGCTCGATGTCGAGTTTCACTTTTGAGCCATCCTTGGGCAGATCGAGCATCTTCAGCTGCACGGCGCGCTGCGTATCTTTGTTCAGCAGCACTAGCTGATGGGATTTGGCTTTGCCTTTGCTGGGTTTGGTGGAGGCGGTGGCACGCAGCCGATAGGTGCCGGAACGGGGCACAATGAAGGAGAGCGCCACAGTCTGCGGGTTGAGCTTCTGGCCCTTGGTAGTTGTAGGTCCGCGCACGAGGGCTTCCAAGTGACCATCTTGAATCTCAGCATAGGCGTCATCGTGATTGGGAAATCCAGACGTGGACCACACGCCTCCGTTCCAGCGAAGCGGCTTATAGTTCTCGGCCATTACGAAATCATTCTGGGTGAGCTGATCTAGCCGGAAAACTGGCTGCCCCGCTTGCGTCCAAGGATTTCCTAGCAGCGTATTGGCGGCTGGCCCTTCCCAGCTGTTCGGGAGCTTCCACGCGCTCAGTTGGCTAGTTTCGGCATTGAGTACCAGATCTTCGAGCGTGACCTCACCGCCCGTCAGTATGCCGTCGATTCTCGGGAGTATCACCAATTCTTCGCCCGCATTGAGCTTGGCGAGCACACTTGGAATGGGGAGTGTTTGGTTGGGTGTGAGTGCGAATTGGCGCAGCTCCTGGACTCCTCCTTTCGTTTTCTTGAGCAGCGTGAGCCGCACAGGATTGAGCCCGTCCCACAGGCGCATCGTGGCTGTTCCCGAGAGCCAGTAGCTGCCAGCCTTGGGCGCCACAAACACCAACCCGCACAGCTTCTCACCCGGGGAATCAGCATTGGGTGCTCGAAACTCAAGCCGCACGCCACGACCTTTCATTTCGGCTTTGGGCTGATCTCCAAAAGTATCTTTCTTCGCCTTCCACCAGCCGTTGTCCCAGGTGAGAGGCCGATAGCTCGTGGGCTTCTGAACGTCCGGATACACCTGATCCAAACGCCAGATCGCTTTGCCTTGATGCAGCTGAGGATTGCCTTCAGCGGAGCCGAGTGTTTTGCCTTTCCAGATCGGCGGAAATCCGATCTCGCTTGCGTCGGGGCTCACGAACGAGACGTACTTCCGGTCCAAGGGCTCCAACGCCTTCCAGAAGGCTTGCCCGGGTGTCTTGCTGTCGGCGTAGAGAAGCACCGGCCTGCCCGTCTTCGACAGCGTGAGCGTTTTCCCGATCAGCTTCCCGCGGTAGCCCATCGCGTCTTCCGTGCTGAGCCCTGAAAAAGGCAGCTCTAGAGTAACGTCTGCTGCACTCTCTCGGTCCGCGTACGCAACGATCACCCCACGCCCGTTGCGTAGGTCCTGAAACACGCGAAAATTAGCGCCGGGCGGACGCACGCTGCCCACTCGGTCGCTCAGGCCCAAGTGATGCGAGAGCACATTCCAGGCGGGAATGAGGGGCAGCGGATAACCGTACCAATCCCACAGCGAGGTGCCCGGGCCGTAGTGATCCCAGAAGCTGGTGCCGTGAGTTTCGTAGCCCAGGATGAAGAGGATCGTCTTTTCTTGGCCAGTAGCTGTGAGTTCTGCCACGGAATCGAACATCGCATTGGTGCTTTGCGCAGAGTTGAGATGCGTGGCAGCGGTGGGTTGATCCACGGCGGTATTGGTGAAGGACCAGCCCTCATTGAACCAAATCTCCACGTGTTTCGCACCGAGCTCATCGAGAGCCGTGCGCATGCGCGTCATCAGCGCCTCATCGGCGAGCCAGCCTTCGCGATATTCGTGCCAGGAAATCACGTCGATGTATTTTGCCCCACCAATCTCCAGAAAGCGCCGATTGATGCCGCTCGGGATGGTGAAGAGATTGTTCACCATCACCTTGGCATTCGGATCCCAACGCTTGATCTGCTTGGCCGTGCGCAGCGTGAACTGCGCGTACTCATCCTCCAGGCCGTCCCAGTGGTCGAGCTCGGGTTCATTTTCGATTTCAAAGATGACGGCCCGATCTTTGTAGCTTTCCACGGTCTTCTTGATGAAACGGTCCCAAGCGGTCAGAAGCTTGAGATTGCTCCAACGCGGATCCTTCGGCCCCCAGCGCATGTCTTTGGGGAGCGGGTGCTTGCCGTCCATGATCCATTTGGGCCAACCATAGAGCACCAAATGCGCGGACTGCCCGAGCGCCTCAAGTCCCTTGAGTTCCTTTTCCACCGAACGAAAATCGCCGGGACCTTTGGGCTGCACATCCTGCCATTTCGAGAAGGGGTACCAACGCGTCCAACCAAATCCGATCTGCCGCGCGAGTCCCGCTGCCACGGGACCAAAATAGGAGCCACCAAAGCGCTCTTTCGGGTTGGGCTTGGTCGCTGCTTTGGGGTAGGGGAGGGACGTCACCGGAAAGTCTGATTGATCCACCAGCTTGCCTGCCAGCCACACACTTGAACGTGCGAGCACGGTACCTGGAGCGGCGAGCTTCAACTTGAACGTCTCGCTTAGTGTAGCGCCCGGCAACAGCTTGAGCTTGCGCTCAATAGCTTCACCGCGTGGAGCTATGCCCTCGTAGTCCATGAGCTGCACGCGCACTGTCGCTTCGGCAGGCCGCTGGCTGGGATTGGAAACATGCGCGGCAAGCCGTAAATCTTGCCCGAATTTCAGCAATCCTCCGCCATTTGTGTACTCGGGCAGGTCGAATACTTCTGTCACGACTTCGAGTGGGCGACGTGGCACGTAACGCGCTTCCTGTTGAGTGCCCGGAGTGACGCTGAGCGCGTCGAGTTCGATTGGTACCGTGCCTTCGATGAAGATGGCGTACTTTTGGTCGACCCAGAAACCATCGGGCGCCAGATCCGCCTCCACCTTGAACGAGAGCCGCTGCCAGCTCTTGCCTACCTTGCCCACCTGCGTTCCCGCTGCGTCCCAAATCCGCTTTTCGCCTTGGGCTCGATCACGTGCAGTGGGCGGAACCTGGATATGGATCTCCCCCGGAACATCGCCTCTTACCGACAGGCTGAGCGTGTAGCTCTTCCCTCGCTCAAGCAGCATCGGGGCACTCAAGAACCAACGCTGCTCACTGCGCAGCACGAACTTACCGTCCGGAGCATCCGGCTTCGCAACGAGGTACTGCATTTTAGGATCTATGCCGTTCCAGTAGAGCAGGCCTCCTTCAAACGAACCATTTCGCAGCAGGTTACGGCCTGAGCTGGGTGCTGTCGGTTCAGAAACTGCAGCAGGTGCCAGACACAACAGGGCTAAAGCGGCCAAATAGGTAATGTGGACTAGCCGGAAAACAGGGCGCATCTATCCCAATTGCCATGCTCAAGCGCGGGTGAGAAGGGACTTTTGGAGGCCCGGCTCGGTTAGTCCGTGCTTGCGCCAACGCAGTTGCAGGTGGTCGCATTTCGGCAGTTCACCATGCAGGTGCCGGTGCAAGCCGCCGGCCGTATTATTGGCCGCGCCGCCCGTAGCTGCGTTCGCTGCACCTCCGCTGCGGGCCTTCCCACCTGTTGCCGTCGTGGCCCCGCCCGTGGTGTTCGCCTTGCCCCATGCTCTGGCCGCTCCGTCTTGTTCGGCCAATGAAACTGGTGTAACTCCTTGGCTCTGATCATGCGATTACCAGCGAGATGTTGCGCGCTAGCTGCTCTCTTATGCGCACTGTGCGTCCTCACAACGAATCGGGCATTGGCGACTGGCGCCTCCGAGAAGGCTTCGGCTGAAGCGTTATTCGATGCTGGGCGCACTCTGATGAGCCAGGGCAAATTTGTCGAAGCGTGTGGGAAGTTTGAGGCGAGCGAGCGGCTCGAGGAGGGCGTGGCGGCGAGTTTGGGACCACGCTCGATAGTATGTCGGTCAATTACCTTTCGGGAGCATGGACGGGCCCGGACTCAACCATTGGCAATGCCCATGCGCTCCTCTTCGATTGGTCCGATCCCCAAAATCTTCCCACTCAGTACCTGGCGTACGACGAAAAACCCGTCACCCTGAGGAGCGCCACGCCGGCCAGTGTCGCTTTTGATTTGATGAGCGAAGTGAATGCGGTGGGGTCCGTCACCGGCACGGTGACGCGCGCTACGGCAGATGCACCTGAGAACTCCGTGTTCGTGCGTTTCACCGATGGGGCCGCGATCGAGGTCGCCCGAGATAGCTCGCCTACCGCGAATTTTTCGTATGTCGTGCCGACGATGTTCGTTGTGACGAGCGCCAAGCAAACCAAGCTTCCTACCTTCCCAGCCACTTCTTTTGCGATTCCTGCGGGCGAGCCTTGCGACTGGAGTGTCGAGACGCACGGCACCTACGCCACACCGGACGAGGCCACCGGCCCCGAAGGCATGCTCGACACCCTCAGCAACGGCGAACCCCGTGGACCCAGGCACGGTGCTGGTGTGTACACTGAATCCGAAAGCCGAGCCTTTACGGCTCAATAATCGGCCTTGTAGCTCCAGTGACCAAACGGGGTAATCTGCTCCCCGATGATGCCGACGCTCCACCGTCTCAGTGTCACACCAAGGTTCCGAGTCTCGCAGCTCCTCAAAGGCGCCTGCTTGATTGCATGCCTAGTTGGCTGTGGTGAAAACACGCCGTGGCAAAATGGCAGCCCCAATGGTGGCGGCGCTAGCCGCGCGTTCGGGGGCTCCTGGGACATGAACGATGGTCGGACGCATACCCTCACGATCGTGGAGAAAAGCACCTATTTGTCCCTCAAGCACCCGGCTCAAGCCATGGGTCAAATCCACGATCCCAACGACGACACGTTCATGCTCCGAGCCGTGGGCAACAACGATGGTAACGGGCAACGTTCAACGTCCTACTCGCTCACCGCCCAATTCGACAATTCGTCGATCAAGAAGCCATTGACCCTACCAGGTGGAGCCGCGCTGTGGATCCCGTTGGACGCCTACATCACACTCGAGCTCATCGTGAAATCTGGAGTCTGCACGGTGAATGTCACCCACAACGGCCAGCTGTACTCCGTGAGCAACGCCACGTGGGCAACCACTGACCCGACGAACAACTACTTCAAGGCCGGCAACGATATCCAGTCCAACGTCGCCGACTACGCTGAAAGCCCGGTGACTATTCCGAGGTGGTGATCAAAGCACTCAGCGTAACGCACCAATAACGGCGAGCAAGCAGCGAGGCGAAAAACCTGTGAACGGACTATTTTGATTTGGCTTTTGCCATTGCCACATTCGCTCGCATCAGCGCTAAGTCCTTTTCCAGCATGGATTTGGTGGAACTCAGCGTGTCGAGGGTAGCCGTATCGTAGGCCGCGATATCTTTGGCGATCGCTTTTTGTTGTGGTGGGATCTTCGCGAAAATCTTAGTGACCGCCAATTTCTTAGGCGCGGGAAGCTTTGCGAGCGCTTTGGAAACTTGGGTCAAATCCTTGTTCAGATCGGCGAGCTTCATGCGGCCTTCAGCTTTGAACGCTTCACGCGCCTTACCCAGCGCGGCTTCGGCTTGCTTGCCCAGCTCTTCGGAATCGGCCTGGGCTTTCTCTGCCTCGGCGAGCTTGGCCTTGGTTTGCTCGAGCTCCGCCTTCAGGGCGTCAAGTTCCTTCTGCGTATCAGCCGTTCTGTTGCGGGCCTGAAGCTCCGCCTGAGCCACCTTCGCGTCTGCAGCTTTCTCGACCTCTGCCAGCTTGGCGCGCTGCTTTTCTTCGTTGCCACACCCCACGCTGCCGAACGCCATCAAGACACCTGCCAGGATCCATCCCGAAGTCCGCATGCACTGCAGGCTAATGGCTCGCGCGCCTCCGAACAATCGGATTCACCAAATAGTGAAATCGCCTTCAAAACTTAGCGGCGAATCTCGATCTTGGGCGCGCTAGGCTATGCCTCAAGGAAAGATCCGGTCTCTCAAGAAGAAAGTACTTGGCAGCATGAGCGAGTTATTGTGTGCGATCATTGGTTGTGGATCGGGAGCCCAGGGCAGGGGCGGGGCGGGGCGCTTTCTATTGCCTACGCTCACGCCTGGGCGATGCTGAGTGAGCCAAGAACGAAACTCGTGGCTGCGGCGAGTCGTGCGGCAGCGAATCGGGACACCTTTGCCAACGAGTTCCCTGGGGTCCGCATGTACACCGATTATCGAGAGATGTTGACCCAACAAAAACCGGACTTGGTGAGCATCTGTGGTTTCCCCCAAGACCGAGAACCGATGCTGGCTGCGGCGCTCGCGGCGGGTGCCAAAGTGTTGTGGGTTGAGAAGCCATTTGCGCTTTCGCTCGGAGAGGGCAGTCGAATGCGCGATCAAGCGCGGGCGGCGAACGGCAGCCTCGGTTTCGCTGAACTCCACGTTTCCGTTCCAGCCGGGGCCAATAGCATCTTTCGCATGGTCACCTCAGCGCAGGCTGGACTCGAGAACCCAGCGACGGACGAACATTTTCATCACAGTAGCACCGACCCCCAGATCTTTTACACGCGCGCCATCGCGCACCTTCTCGATACACTTGAAGACCAACGTCCGTCGATGTTCGACGTGGAGGAAGCCATGAAAGGCCTCGAGATCACGGTGGGTGCGTTTGAGTCAGCGCGGCTCCGAAAGCCACTCAACTTCCCGATTGAGCAGCAAGCGTTCCCGCTACAGCTTGAGTGGTGAGTGCTCCGGGGAGCTCTTCGACTGGCTGCCACGGTGGTCATCAGAATGGGGCGCAGCCGATCTCGGTTGGCTTTGCCTGGATAGAGCTACGATTCAAACTGGGCGGCCAAAATCAAATACATGAAGATGAAGGCCAGTTGCAGGCAAAAAATGCCCCATTTGCCGAAGCCGTCGAAGTATTGGGGTAAGCTCGCGTTGTGTCCAAGCGTACGCGGCGCCATTCATCAGCAACCGTCCAGTGTCCGTTCTGCGGAGAGGTGGACGAACTTGCCGTCGACTTGGGTGGCGGTGAGCAGCAAACGTATACCGAGGATTGTGCCGTTTGCTGTCGACCGCGCATCGTTCACGTCGAGCCAGGCGAAGAGCCGGGCGAGGTG
>JBBSBI010000087.1:0-19568 GCA_038251425.1 Polyangiales bacterium | reverse complement strand
GTCGAGCTATTGATCGTGGTGGCGTTGATAGCGCTCTTGACCGGTTCGGTGATGTTCGGGTCCGGAATGATGGGGTCGAGTCGTTTGCGCACAGCGGCGACGTTGCTCATTGGCGCTACACGCTTGGCCCAGTCGCGAGCGAGTGCCATCGGGCGGCCGGTGCGCTTGGTGCTCGATCTTGATAATGCGCGGGTAGATTTGCAGGAATCTGCCTCACGCCAAGTCACCCGGATTCGCGGCAAAGAAGATTTCTCGGGTGAAGATCTAGCTACTCAGCTTGAAGGCGCTGCTCGTGAGGAAGCGGCACGCGCCACCACAGGGGAAGAGTCGGTGGCGCCCCCGGCGCGGTTTACGCCCTCTCCTAAGTTCGCCGGAGATCTCGGGGATGAACAGCAAGGGAGCGGCAAGTTCCTGGGCAAGGGTGTCTTGTTTCGTCAGGTGCAGGTTGCCCGTGACCCGGAGCCGCGCACACGCGGACGTGTTGCCATCTATTTTTGGCCAGGTGGCGAGACGGAACGCGCGAGTATCCAACTGCAACGCGAGCGCACCGATTCAGGGTTGACGGTGATGCTGAGTGCCCTCACGGGGCGCGCAAAAATTGAGACGGGTTTTCTGGACTTGCCGGAGTCGAATGCCGAGGGGCAATTCAGCGAAAGGCAGGAAGAGTGAAGAACCTTGGCTTCACCTTACTGGAAGTGTTGGTCGCCGTGGCCATTCTTGGCTTGGGCCTCACCGGGATCTTAGGCGCACAAACAGGCGCTTTTTCGAGTGCTCAGCGTGCGGAGCATATGAGCATCGCGACGGATTTGGCGCGCTGCAAGATGACGGAGGAAGAGCTGCACTTGGTGCAGATGGGTTTTCCGATCAGCGATGAATCCTACGACGGCTCTTGTTGCGAAGACGAAGACCAAAGCACCTACAGCTGCGAGTGGACGGTCGATCGCGTTAAGCTTCCCGAGCTTTCCTCAACCGACAGTGTCAACGGGGATCCCGGTGCGGCGCCCAGTGCCTCGAGCAGCTCGTCGTCTCAGGAGCTTGGCCCACTCGGGGTGCTGGCGGATATTCAACGCTCGCAGGGTGCATCGCTCGGAGAGAAACCAAGCCTAGATTCACTCACGTCTCAAGTGGGTGAATCCACCGGCGGAATGCAGGGGATGGCACAGATGCTCTTTGGGTTTGTGTACCCAAGCCTGAAGCCTCAGCTCGAGGCCAGCATCCGAAAGATCACCGTGACCGTGAAGTGGAAGGAAGGTCGGCTGGATCGCGATCTGTCTGTCAGTCAATACTTCGCTGACCCACAAAAAGGCGGTTTTGAGGGCGAGATCGAAGGGCAGCCGGGGTCGAGTGCATTGGGCTCGCAACCGGGGTCGAGCGCTCCGGGCTCGCAACCGGGGTCGGTGCGCTGATGAGCCGTCTCCGGAGCAAACGTGGCTTCACTTTGGTTGAGCTGATGATCGCGATTGCCGTGCTCACCATGATCACGACGCTGGTGTACTCAGCCTTTGCGGGTATGAAAAGCAGCCGCGATGGCGTGCTACGGGTGACGGACCGCTACCGTGAGGGGCGCGTCGCGATGTCGATTATTGTGCGCGATCTCCAGAGTGCGTTTTTGTCGTCGAATATACCCGTTAATAATGTCGCTCCCTCGCGCATCACCGCTTTCATTGCCAAAACAGAGACGCCGATCGACCGGCTGGACTTTGCTACGCTCGCGTATCGCCGTCTGGACACGGACGTACATGAATCCGATCAGGCCGAGATTTCCTATTTCGGCTCCAGGGATCCCAAAAGTGATGCCATCGATCTGGTGCGCCGCGTCGATCCGATGCTGGATACGGATCCCGAGCACGGTGGGCGGGTGGAGGTGCTCGCTACCGACGTGGGTCTTTTGGATCTGCAGTATCTCGACCCGCTCACAGGTCTTTGGACGGAAGAATGGGACACGCGCCAGGCAACGGGCGTGGGCTTCCGTCTCCCGCATCAGGTGCGCGTGCTCTTGGTCCTCCACGATGGCCAGAAGAAAGAATCGGGCGGTGCTCGGGAGGATCTGCGTTTCATCACCAAGTTTCAGTTGATGATTCCGCAACCTCTCAAGTTCACTGCGGATTTTAACGGGGGTACGTAACGTGCGGCGGCTTCGATGTTTTTTTGCAGAGTACCTGGAGTCGCGGCGTGGCCGGCTGCGGCGGCGTGGCGTCGCGCTCATTCTGGTGTTGGCGTCTTTGACCATGCTCACGCTGATGCTCACGGAGTTTCAGACGGAAGTTTCAACCGATCTCGGAAGCGCGCTCACGAAGCGCGACGCGTTGAAGGCCGAGTATGCAGCCCGAAGTGGCATCAATCTCACCCGGCTGCTGATCGCGAGCGAGCCCAGTATTCGTGCATCTCTAGCGCCCGTGTTTGCGATGTTGCAACAGCCGGCTCCGCAGATCCCAGTCTGGAATTTCGCGGATCAGGTCTTGGGTGCCTTCAATGACGATATCGGTCGCGAGAGTTTTGCGGCCTTTGCCGGTGTTGTCTTCGGGGACCCGAAGGAGCATAAGCTGGGCTTGCAGGGGGCGCGTTTCGAAGTTCAGGTGGTGGAAGAGGAGTCCAAAATTAATGTGAATATGCCGGCAGGTGGCGGCATATTTCAGCAGGAATGGCTGGCCTCGCAGCTCACAAGCGTGACGGCGGGCGAGCAATTTGATTTGCTGTTCGGGAACCGAGATCTCGACGGTAACTTCTCAGATCGCCGCAGCGTGTGCGGGGAGATCATTGATTTTACCGATCCGAATCAAGACGCACACCCCTGTGATCCCACAACTACCACTGCGCAAGCGGGTGGTCCTGAGCTCGATTATTACAGTCAGCTGAAGCGCCCGTATCAGCGCAAGAACGCCGCCTTCGACACGCTCGAAGAGCTGAGAATGGTGCGTGGCGTTGGTGATGCTTTCTGGTCGAAGTTTGTCGAACCCGATCCGGATGATCCGCAGAAGCGAGTGTTCACGGTCTGGACGGACGAGCGCATTAATGTGAATTCGGCCAATGCGCAGGTGATCTTGGCGCTTATTTGTTCGAACGCTGAGCAAGATCAGGCTGTTTGCACTGACCCTGTGCAGGCAGCCAGCTTCCTCAGCCTGATCGGCATGGTGCGCGCGGTGAGCGGGGGAGCGCCACTTTTTGCGTCGCCGTCCGATTTTCGGCGCACGATGGAGGGGCAGAGCAAAAGTTCAATCTTCGCCAAACTAAAAGATACGCTCGGCTTGCCCACCGTAAAGTTTAAAGGTGAGATCGAGAAGCTGGTGACCACAACCAGCAAAGTGTTCAGCATCTACTCCACAGGCGTACTCGAGACAGGCAAACGGGAAACGCGGCGCCGTATCCAAGCGGTCGTCGATTTTAGGAAGGCGCCACTGCCCGGCGCCGCCACGTTTCAGCCGAACACGCCCGGGAGTGCCCCCTCAACCTCCAGCACGACGGGCGCACCGCCTGTTCCGACCGTTCAGCTTCCCGCGGGGGCGAGCCCGGACGCACTGACGAATCTTTTTCGGCCCAATCCTGCGGGCACTGTGATCTATTACAAGGTGGACTAATGGCTAGAGTAGTTGGCGTAGATATCGAAGGATCGCTTGTGCGAGCCGTGCTCTTGCAAGTCAATGCACGGCGCGTGGCGATCGAACAGATGCAAGAAATCTCGATCGATGTCGCGGGTTCGTTGGAGGAGGCGCTGAAGCTTATCGCCGTGCCAATGCTGCAACATGGGGAGGCAGTTGCGGCTTCCATGAACGGTACCGAGGTGTTGGTGCATCGGCTCAATTTGCCGAAAACGGCGCTGAAGCAGCTCACGGAGGTGTTGCCGTACGAGATCGAATCGATGGTGCCGATTGATATCGATGAGCTCGTGTATGATTATCACGTGTTGAAAGCAGATGCTTCGGAGGGCGTTTCGGTGCTGACGGTTTGTGCACGCACGGAACAAGTGCGTCGCTTCATCGACCACTTAGCCCAGGGCCTGGGGCGCGAGCCCGAACGGGTCGGTTGTGGAGCTGCGAGCCTAGCGAACCTGATCGGAATGGCGGATGTTCTGAAACAGCCGGGGCCGTATGCGCTGGTAGATTTGGGATTATTGCAGAGCGAGGTGGTGATTGTTGCTGACGGCGAGGTGCGTTCGCTGCGCACTCTTTCACGGGGCGTGAGTGGCTTGCCCGAAACGGCAGGCCAATTGTCCGCAGAGTTACGCCAGACGTTTCTGGCTTGGGCGGGTCAAGGTGGCGCGCGCGTTGAGCAGGTTTATCTGAGCGGGAGCGGAGCGGCGACACCGCTTGCGGCCGAGTATTTATCAGGAACACTCGGGACGCCGGTTGCGCGGCTACCAGCGCTGTCTTTTCAGAATTTGACGCCCGAAGTGAGTGAGTCGGTTCCTCGTTTTGCCAAGGCGATTGGAGCGGCGCTCGGGCTTGTGGGGCGCCCACGTGATTTTGATTTACGGCGCGGTACGCTTTCATTTCAGCGAGGCTACGGATTTCTGAAGGAGAAGATCCCGCTGTTGGTCGGTTTTGGGATCGCCATAGCCGTCAGCTTCCTGTTTTCAATGGCGGCCAATCTGTACGCACTCTCGCTCGAGAAGACGAAGTTGCTAGATAGCCTCGCGAAAGTTTCCACTGAAGTGCTGGGTCGAGAGGCGGAAGATGTCGACGATGCCATGGCGCTCCTGGCAAAGGCTCGGGAACAAGAGGAGTTGGATCCGCTCCCCATGCTGGATGCCTACGATGTGCTAATCGAGATCTCTAAGGCTGTCCCGAGCAGCATCACGCACGATATTGAGTCCTTCGACATGCAGCGCGGACACGTTCGGCTCAACGGCATTCTTGGAACGGCAGACGAAGCCCAGCGCATCTTGACTGGCCTGAAAGAACACCGCTGTATCAAGGACGCGAATGTTGTGAAGATCACCCAGGCAGTGAATAGCGACCGCAAGAAGTATGTGCTCGAGTTTGACGTGAAATGCCCCGAAGAAAGCTCTAAGAAAAAGCCCAAAAAGCTAGCCAGCGATGCTGAAAAATCGGGCACCGACAGCAAAGAACCGGCGGGAGCGGAGAGACCATGAGCCTCAACGATAAGTTAGACCAGTTGGAACCCCGCGAACGGCAACTGCTGCTCGCGCTGGGTGCTTTCCTCGTGGTGGGCGTGCTAGTGCTGCTGCCGGGGCTCGTCTGGGCGCAAGTTGCCAACAAGCGCGAAGCCGTTGCAGAATTACGGGATGCGATCGGGGAGATACAGAGTAGCCGTGCCAAGATTGCGGAGGTAACAGCCGCTCGCAAGTCAATTCTGGATCGCTACTCTCGCCCCGCCCCGCCGCTCTCAAGCTTCCTCGCGGGGCTCGCTAAGGGCAGCGAGCTTGAGATCCCTGAGATCCAAGATGCGGATGTGAAGGCTCACGGCAAGAAATACGAAGAGCACCTCACCAACATCACGCTTCGAAAAGTGAGCATGTACAATTCGGTGAAATTCATGGAGAGCATCGCTTTATCTCCGCATCCCGTGTCCATTTCCCGACTGATCATCAACAAGCGAGGGGCCGAAGAGGATTCTTACGACATGCAGATGACGGTGAGCGCCTTCGAGCGCAAACTTGCTCTCAAGAAGCCAAGCGGGAACACCGGCACCGACACTGAAGCACAGTAGAATTGGAGCATGTTATGACGAAGTGGCTTGAGCGTCTTTCGAACCTTTCAGCGCGTCAAAAGCGGATCCTGCGCTGGCTGGGTTATCCGCTATTCTATCTATTTTGCCTGACGTTCTTCTTTCGGGTGCTCTTTCCGTACGAGAGGCTGAAGCGCACGTTGGTGAGCGAATTTAGCAAGACGCAAACCGGCCCCAAGCCGATGCGTCTCGAAGTCGACGACATGAGCTCCTACGGGCTCTTCTCCTTCGGCGTGGAGGCAGATGGGCTGCGGCTCATCTCGTTGACGCCGAAGCTGACGCCTGAGGGGAAGCCGGGGGCGAAGCCGGAGGCACCGGAGGCCACGACGATCGAACATGTGCACGCAACGTTCGGAGTGCTTTCGGCGCTGTTTGGGACCAAGTCCGTCAAGTTTGGTGCAGAGGCCTTCGGTGGGGACCTGAGTGGCAACCTGGAGGATTCATCAGGTGAACGTGTCGTGATGCTGAATCTGGATGATGTCGATCTCGGAAAGCTGCCGTTCCTCACAGATATCATCGAATTGCCGCTCAAGGGCCAGGTGAATGGTCGGGTGGAGTTGGTCGCGCCGGAGCACGATCTCGCCAAGGCCGAGGGCTCCCTGCGACTGACAGCCGCTGGTATCGTGGTTGGAGATGGCAAGGCGAAGATCCGCAATACGATCGCGCTGCCAACTTTAATGGCGGGTGATCTCGAAATTGAGGCTGAAATCAAGAAGGGTAAGCTCACGTTCAAGAAGTTCAGCATCGCCGGCGGTGAGCTTGACCTCGATGCTCAGGGCACCATCGATTTGCGCGAACCCTTCGGCCAGAGCACCGTCAACATTCAGCTCGAATTCAAGTTCGCCGATAGCTACAAATCGAAGAACGACATGACACGAGGCTTGTTCGGCGATCCGAAGTCAAATGTTCCAGGTATCTTTGATTTGGATCCTCAGAGTCGGCGCGCGAAGAATCCGCGGACGGGGGGATATGGCTTTCGGCTACTTGGCCTCATGAGCAAGCCCACGACTCAGCCTGACGCCAATGCGATGGCTGGGCGTGGTCGTGCTTCGAGCGTGCCTGCGAAGCCCTGAATAGCCGTATTTTTAGGGCTAGCTTAGGAAAATTTTTGAATGTGACGTTAATAAAGGGTGGGCTCCAGAGCGGATGAGGAGTTATTGCGCCGATTGGCGGGCGAGCCTCGTTCCAACGCTCCGGACGCGACACCTCGCGGGCAAGCGACGGTCCGGCTGAGCGACGGCGGGGCTCTCCAAGTTCAGAATGATCTGCTTGAGTTACCGCTTCTTCAGACTCCCGAAATTCGCTTCCAGGATCATCTAGATTCCTCCGCTCCAGATTCTCTCACGCCGGAGCAGCCGCATCGCTACGCGGCCTCGTTCGAAGTGGGGCGAGGTGGGATCGGGCGTGTCTACATTGCTAGCGATCGCCATCTGAATCGTAGCGTCGCTGTGAAGGAACTCCTCTTGGAGTCTAACGGGATCCCTCTGGGGGAGTGGCGCCAACAAACGGAGTTGCGTTTCGTCCGCGAGGCGCGGATCACTGGCCAGCTCGAGCATCCGAATATCATTGGTGTTCACGAACTCGGAAAACGCCCGGATGGCACCCTTTATTACACGATGCCCGTGATTCAAGGTCGGACTCTGGCGGTTGCGATCGAGGAGTGTTCAAGCTTGGAAACGCGGCTGCATCTGATGAATCACTTTCGTGGAGCGTGCCAAGCTGTTGCCTACGCTCACAGCCGTGGCGTGATTCACCGCGACATCAAGCCGGATAACATCATGATCGGGCAGTTTGGCGAAACGATTGTGCTCGACTGGGGTCTAGCGAAGGTAACAGACGCCGAGACATTGTCCGGACCTGGCTCAATACCTTTTGAGCGCCCAAGCCTCAGTGGGCGAGCACTCTCCCTGTCGCCACCCGAGCGCGCTCTGGATCCGATCCGAGGGGGAGGAGCGTTGCGCACGCTTGCCGGAACGATATTTGGAACACCGGCCTTCATGAGCCCGGAACAGGCGCTTGGGCAGGTGGATGAATTGGATGAGCGAACGGATGTTTGGTCGTTGGGTGCGGTGCTTTTTACGATCATTTCTGGGCATCCACCCTTTGACGCGGCCACTCCGAAGCAGATCATTGCGCGTGTGCTGAACGGCGCACTGCCCAAGCTCAAGGACGCCATTCCAGACGTTCCAGCTGAGCTTGATGCGATCACGCGGAGAGCGCTGTGTCGCGATCTGGACCAACGTTATGCGTCTGCAGCTGAGCTGTTACGCGATATTGAATCCTATCTCTCGGGAGCTCGGGTAAAGGCCCATAGCTATTCTATCGGAGAGAGTGTGGCGCGTTCAGTGCGCAAACATCGCGCTGCTTTCGGCGTTGCCGCTGCGGCGGCTATCTCGCTTTTCACGTTTGGTGTCGTCTATCAAATCAAGCTCGTTCGAGCGCGTGATACGGCAGTCTTGGCTCAACAGACCGCTCAGCAGAGCGCGAAAGACGCGGCGCACAGTGCGCATTTGGCGCAAATGAACTTGGCTTCGCTGCTGGTGGAGAAAGCGACGGCTTCTGCGCGTCGGGGCGATAGCGTATCGGCGTGGAAGCTTGCGGAGCAAGCGCTTGCCATTGAAGAAGAGCCCCAAGCACGCGGAATCGTGATTGCTGGAGCCAATCTGCCAAGTCTCAAACTGGAAATTGAGGGGAAATTTTCCCAGGCGTGTACTCAGGTCTCAATGGATAGCCAAGCGTTGCGTGTCGCCTGTCTCGCGCCGCCTCAGATTGAAGTTTGGAATACCTTCACGGGAGCTCTGGAATGGAAAAGTAACTTAGCCCTGGGTGAGGCTTTCTTGGTGCATGCCCTGCCGGGATCTGGTGTCATTCTTATTTCCCGCGGAGGTCTCGTACAGGAAATCAGGGACGGGAAAGTGCTGGGCTTTCCTCCAATCGCGGCAAAGCTGGGTGCGCCGCTACGCTCGGCATTGGCGCCTGACGCGCGCTCGGTCGCCCTCGCGACAAGCACGGGCCGGATTTTAGTTTTGGACCTAGAGCGAGAGCGCTACAGCTCGAAGGCCGAAGGTCTGCCTGAAGTTTCCGCACTTGGATTCTCTCCAGACGCGCGAACGCTTGCGGTCGGAGGGAAACGGGGAGATCTACTACTGCTCTCACTTGATACGGGGCGCAAGCGTGAGTTCATGCCGCATTCCGGGAGCATCGTCGCGTTGAATTTTTCGCCCGATGGGCGCTTTCTAGCGACCGGGAGTAGCGATCGCAGCGCGAAGCTGTGGAACGTGAAAACGCTCGAAGAGGCGTCTCGCAGCATTCCGAGCGAGGGCGCGGTGAGTGCTCTCGATTGGTCGAACGATGGTTGGTTCTTTGCGTTGGGAAGCGATGACAGGAGTGTTCGGGTCGTAGACCTTCGAGAGTCTGCATTTGGCTTGAGCTTGCCGCCAGACGCGGGTCCAGTGCGTGCGCTCCAATTTGCCCCGGATAGCGCTCGGATTGTCAGCATCACGGAACGCACTTTTTCCAGCTGGCGTCGGAGCCCAGCTCTCCTCGCGACCCGCCTCGTTCAGCGGTCCAATATTCTCAGTTTGCGATTTGATAGAACTGGACAAGTGCTAGCCGGTGGTCTTCGTGAAACCGGCGTGTGCGCTTTTGATCTTCGAGAGAATCGCTGCGCTACACGCTTGCCCGTGGATCTTGCAGAGGTGCGAACGCTCTCTTTGGAGCCGAAGCGTCGTTGGTTGGCCGCTGGCGGTACGGGCGGCGATACCACGCTCTGGGATTTGGACACCAAGCTGCCGCTGCGGGTTTTTGCTGGGCACCCGGGCGGAACTCGGGGCAGTGCTTTTTCGTCGGACGGGCGGTATTTGGCGACGGTGGGGAAGAACGGATCAGTTTCGATATTCGATGCAAGTTCCGGCGTTCTCGTGTTTTCGGAGACACTTCCATGCGGGCTCTCAGCTGTGGTCTGGAGTGAGCTTGAGCAGGGTTTTCTTTTGGGTCGTTTGGATGGGCAGCTCCAGTATGTTCATCCCGCCACGCAGAGGCTGATGCCCCCGTTTCAGGCCCATTCCGATTGGACGCTCGCGCTCGATATGTCCGAAGACAGTTCCAGGTTTCTGAGTGCCGGTGCCGATGGGCGCGTCCTAGTTTGGGACGCAAAAACCAGCCGCCAGTTGTTGGCGTTGGCTCCCCAGCCCGGGCGCGTGTTTGCAGCCGCATTTTCGCCCGACGGTCGGTTTATCGCGTCGGGTGGGGAGGGCAACGTGGTCTTCCTTTGGGATGCCCAATCCGGTCAGCTCCTGGCCTCGCTGCTTGACCATCAAGGCCCCATACGAGCCGTGCGCTTCGCACCAGGGCGCTCGATCCTGGCATCGGCGAGTGATGACGGAAGCGTGCGCCTGTGGGAGCTTTCTGGCCTAGGCGCGTCCAACGGACGCCCAAAGTCTCTTCAAGGCTCTAACGCCACACCGAGATCAAAGCGCGTCTTCAGATAGAGATCGCTCACCGCGAACATCATGAGTTCCCGGTAACGATCCGTGGCCGTCACGCTGCTCACGGATTCATCCGAGGCACGTATGATTTCGGTGCAAGATTGGAGATCGTCCGCGAGCAGGAATCCGATGCGATCTGCCGTGAGATCCACGCCTGCCACCCAGTTCTTGAGATCGAGTGAGCCACCGGATTGGAGGAGCTTATTTACGACCCGCGTCAGCTGATCACGAGCTGGGCCCCGCAAGCCGGTGTCGAGCGCTGTTTGCGCCTCATTCACAGCACCTTCGAGATCAGCTGCGACTGGGAACTTCGGTGCGATCAGGCGGATGGCCGCAAAGAGCCAGGCTTTCAGCCCAGTACCGGTCGGCACCAGCTGACGCACGTACAGCCCGGGCCGGAAGAAGCAGAGATGGCGCGCCGAAATAAACGCGGCAGGCTGTGCGGGCAATTCGGCGGCAAGCGCTGCTGAGCCCAGCACAATCGCGGGTTGTCGCGCATGCAGGAAAAGCATGCCCCCAGGCTCTTCCGAATTTTCGAAAGTGGGCGGGGGCGCCATTCCGAGGACGCTGGCGGCGTACAGCAGATTTTGGCTGAGGCTTGCGGGGTGAGTGGCCAGATCGAGAACGTGCGTGGCGTCATAGCCAAGGCTGCCAAAGTCGCTCCCACGCCGGGCAACGATTGCCGGTTCGATCAGCGCGAAGAGCGCCGTGAGCAAAGGATCCGCTTTGGGGTGCATCAAGTCGAGCCAATCCGGATCGCCGAGCGCGCGCTGGGCTGCGATCGCACTCTCGCTCTTCATCCGCGCAAAGAAGCGTTCTTCGTCAGCATCCGCGAAGTTGAGGACGGTGAGCGCTTGGCACAGACACCACGTCGCATCCGGATGTTTGGCGCGCGTGTAGAGCCGGCAGAGTGCCTTGTAGGACTCCTGGCGCAGTGGCTCGTCCACCAGGATTTGGGCGTGGCATTCTCGGGCTTTCTGGAAATATTTGTCGAGATCCGTCGCGTACAGATCGCTCAAGGTGAGCAAGAGGTCGCGGTTGTCGGGGGCAAGCGTTCGGGCTGCTTCGTAGGCGTCAATCGCCTTCGAAACATCTTTCAGGCCCTGCTGGTAGAGCTCGCCGAGCTCAAGCAGTGTGGCCAACATCGCGGCGTGGTCGTCGGATTGCGTCTTAAGTCTGCGCCTGAGGAGGCGTTCAATCTTGGCGAAATCCCCCTTGGCGCGGCAGATGGCCAAGGCCTCTTGCTCGGAGCGATGCAGCTCCGGATCCAGGGCAACGACCTGTTCGTAGAGCTCCAACGCTCGTTCTGAATCGTTGAGTTCTTTGTGCAGCACGATGGCGGCCGTCTGCAGATACTTGGCCTTTTGCTTGGCGTCGTCCACGAAGCTCGCGAGCCGGATCACGACATCCACGAGCTTGCCCCAGTCCTTCTCTTCGCTGTAAAGCTGCATGAGCTTGGTGAGGAGCCGCCGATCATCCGGACGTTCCTCAAGCGCTGCCACCAAGAGGCCCGTCGCACGTGGACGATCTCCAAGGTTTTTCGCAACAATGTCGCCGATGTGGGTGAGCAGATCCGTGCGTGCGTCTCCGGAGAGAAGATCGAGTTGCCTGCTTCGGATCCGGATCGCTTCTTCCCAATCTTCGAGCTGTTCCAACGATTGCCCCCAAGCATCCAGCACCTTCACGTTGGCGAAATCGAGATCGGCCGCTTTAGCGAAGGATCGAACAGCCTCCTGTGCACGCCCCTCTCGCCCGAGCGAAAGACCATAGAAGAGATAGGCTTTGCCCAAGGCCTCTTCATCCAACTCCGATTGAAAACGTTGGAGCAGGTCCTGATAAAGCTCAACGGCCTTCTTGGCGCTGCCGTGCTCAGCGGCGATCTGGGCAATTTGGTTCAGAACCGTGCTGTCGTCCGGGGCCATCCGTCGCAAATTATCGATAATTGGAGCGGCCTCTTCGCTCGCGTTAGTCCGACCGAGCGCGTTCACGTAGCGCGTCAGGATTGTCACGGCTTCACTTCTTGGTAACCGATCAGCGCGGCTGGCGATCGGGCGGTAGAAATTAGTGGCTTCGAGAAAACGTTCGGCATCGAAGGCCAAATGGCCAAGCACGGCCTGACCCCGGATGTTGTCTTTCTGAAAGCCGATGGCCTTGTGGGCGAGCCGTTCCGCTTCAGCCATGTTCTTGAGATGAAAGTAGCTGAGCCAAGCCATTTCTCCGCAAATCTCGCCCTTGTCTGAGTCAAGCGCTCGGTGGTCGAGTTGCCGATTGAGCAGAGTCAATACCGCGTGGATGTCGCCACGCTTCAAGTAAGCACTCGCGAGCAAGTCGGAGGCGGGCGTAAAATCGCTGGCAGCTTCGAGTGCTTGTTCGAGATAAAGAATTTGGGCGTCCAATTCATGGCGTGTTTCCATGAACTTGGCCGCACGTAGCAGCTGTTCAGCGCGCGCTTTCGGCTCGGTTGCCTTATCCGCGAGTGCCAGCACGGCTTGAAGGGCGGCGTCGGCGTCACCCGAGGTTTCGCGTAAGCGGGCCAGTGCTTCAAGTGCCGTCTGGTTGGTTGGATCGAGCGTGAGTACCCGTTCGTAGGCCTCGCTAGCTCGCGCCCCGCTATGGAGCTCTTCATTCAGCATTCTGCCGAGGGCAAGCAGTTGTTCAATGCGGCGCCCGGAAATCGAGGTGAGGCCAATCTGGCGCTCATAAATCTCGGCGACATCCTCCCAACGCTCCAGCACGCGATAGTGACGCCCGAGGGCGATAAAAGCCTCCTCATGCGTTTCGTCAATGCTGAGTACCTGCTCCCAGGTTTCAGCGGCCTCCGTGTGATTCAGGAACTCTTCGTCGTAGATGGCCGCCAGCCGTTCGAGGAGGCCAATCTTCTGGCGTGGGGTCGCGGCGTTCGAAAGTTGCGTTTTTAAGTTTTCGAGCAGCTCGTGGTAGCGACCTGCGCGGCTGAAAATCCGATCAAGCCCCCGCAGGGCGTCACCGTTGCCAGCTTCGAGTTGCAGCACTTCACGAAAGCGCTCGATAGCCAGTTCGTCCGAACTTAGCTGATCTTCATACACCTCGCCCAGGCGCAAGAGTGTCCGAAGCTTGGCCTCGTTGGGTTGAGTTCGGGCCTGTTCAGTTAAGAGCTCTGCGAGGCGCTTGTAATCCTTGGCTCCCTCGGTGAGGCGAATGAGTGCCGACGAGGCCACCACATGGGCGGGATCCTCGCTCACCACTTCCTCGTAGAGCACACGGCCGTGCGCTGTGTCGTTCAGTTGGACTTCATACACCTGTGCGCATTCAGCCTTGAGATTTCGCCGTTCCGAAGGTGTGGAGGTGGCATCGGCGGAACGCGAGAGCACGAGTGTGAGCTCAGGCCATTGCTTCGCGCGTCGATAGATACGAGCCATCCCCGAAAGCGCCTTCAGGTTGGCCGGATTGATAGCTACTGCGTTCTGAAAGCAGCCCAAGGCGTGGTCATCGGCTTTGACCTTGTCGAGGTACCAGAAGCCGGCGCGGCTCAGCAGGAGCCCCCGTGCGTCAGCGTCTAGGGTCGGTTCTCCGACTGCCGTTGCGATGGCGGATAAGCTTTCGTTGTATAGACGGGCATCATCCCCGGCGAGCTCCTCAATGTGATCCGCAAATCGCGCTTCGCTCGGGGCTTCACAAAATGCCTGCGTGTAGGCGAAAATCGCCTGCTCCACGTCGTGCAACTCGTCCCGGTAGATCTGCGCCATTTCGGACAGTAGGCGCGCGCGCGCACTCGGACTGTCGGCGTTTTCGACGCGCCCCAAGAGGCTCTCCAGCGCCTCGTCGTACTTTCCCAATTTGCGTTGAAGCTCAGAGAGCGCGGTCTGTGCGCCATCGTCGTGAGGATCGAGAGTTAGAATTTTCTGATAGGCAGCCTCCGCACGGGCAGGCTCCTTCGCAGCGTGCTCAAAGAGCCGAGCCGCTCTGTACAAAAGGCTCTTTGCGGCCGCCCTCGGTTCCCTATCCTGAGAGCTGAGCAAGCCCTCAGCAGCTTGCGCGAAAGCTTCAGCGATGCGAGCTGCATCCGCACCGTCGTCGAGTGTAGATTCCAACGCGAGGGCGGCATCGCGACTCTCAGGAACTGCGATCAGAGCCTCGATACGCTCAGCCATTTGCTCTTCGGTGATGACGCTGCGCCGTGAGCGGGCCCGGTCCAGTTCGTCGAGAGTTGCTAGAACCTCACTCGCAGACCGCGGCCTATCTTCAGGCCTCTTCGACAACAGACGCAAAATGAATCGGTCCACATGGCTCGCCACCGCGATAGCTTTCGCTTTGGCGCTCGGCGCAGGCGGCGCTTTCTCAAGATGGCCCAGCAGCGCTTCGAATGCTGTCGGCCCGCTGAATACGGGCTCGCCGACGAGGACTTGATAGAAGATGGCGCCGAGCGCATACACGTCGCTCCGGATATCTGAGGAGATGCCACGGATCTGCTCGGGCGCAGCGGTGCTGAGCGAGTGCGAATAACCGCGGTCTTCTATCGTGCCGTTAACATAGTAACCAAAGCCGATGAGGCGATCTAGCCCGGCATCGAGCAGGAGCGCGCTCGGCGTCGGAGTATCCCCGAACAATAGGATATTCTCCGGTTTGAGATTGCCGTGGCAGATCTGACGTTCGTGCAATGAGGCCAGCGGAAAAGCGATCGCTCGAATCACCGCTAAGGCTTCGCCGAGATTCAAGGGCCCGTTTGCCAATTTTTCGGCGAGCGTGAGCCCTTCCACCGCCCGCTGCACGATGCAGAATCGATCATCCAGCTTCTCAGTCGCGACGATGCGAGGTAGGCCGGGCTCGTGCAAGGAAGCGATCAAGCGATTGAGTGTGAGCAAGCGATTGAGGCCCGCGCGATCACGTGTTGCGGAACTGCGTAGCACCTTGACCCGGAAGCTTGAGCTACCCTCGGTGGCTAAATACGTGTCGGCGGCGCTGCTGTGCCCAAGCTTCTTCTTCAGCACGTATCCGCCAAGTGAGCTTCCAAGCTCTGGCTCTGAAACGAGATTCGTTCGACCCTGGGCAACAGCCAAGAGCTTCGGGCTGGCTCCAGGTTTTGTGGCAAGCATGGCATCGCAGAGCGCTTCCAATGCGTCGCTATCAGCACAGTACCGAGTGAGAGCTGCTGCGAAGGAGCCTGTCGCCGTTTCACCACCAACGAGGTCGGGCGCGAGACCCATCAGGTCGCGGCTAAGGTTCAACATTTCGTCGAGCTCAAAAAGTCGCTCAAGCTCAGCTTGAAGCGTCGAATAGGTCATTTTTTTGTAGTCCCGTGTGAAGGGTGCTTGCGGTTCATCCCCTGGCACCTTGGCCGGGGCGCGGCATCATACTCGATTGTAGGCGGTTTCCAGGAAATCTTGTCGTGCGGAGCGTTTCGCGGCTTAGCAAAAATGTTGGCCCATGCTGCCCGGATTGGCTACTCGCCGAGCGTGAACAAGTGGCCGCTCAGGGAAAGATTTTTGCCGTTGTTCGTGTTGGTCGCGGCAACGATTGCGGTGCCCCTAATGATTCTTTCTCCCACGGGTCTTCCGCGGCTGCGGCAGCTGCGCCAAGAAAAGCTGACTGCTGCGGAACAAATCTCAGGTTTGGAGCGGGAAGTGGCTCAGCTTCAGGTGCAAGTGCAGCGCGTGAAAACAGACCCGAAGGAGGTTGAGCGGGTGGCCCGTGACGAAATTGGGCTAGTGCGTCACACGGAAGTGGTCTTCCAGTTCACCCGCTGAGCGGGCTGACGCTGGTTCCTCGGGGTGCCACCCCGGCCCCCGCTCTCAGATCGCGCTGCGTTGAGAACAGGGGCGTTTTACGTTGGTAAATCCCACGGTTAGACAGCTTGGCGAGCCGCCAGTTAGCATGTTGCAGTGACCCTTTCGTTGGCCCGTCGCCTGCTCCGTGGACGCGCCGTACCGTCAAACTTGGTGGAGGCTGCGATGATGCAAGCTAGCGCCAACGGCGAGAGCTTAGTGCAAGCGCTCCTAACGCTTGAGGAGGGCGCCTATGTGGCGCAGGTTGTGGCGCAGCTGGACCTGGCGGAGGTCCCGCTCATCGCAACGGTTCGCATTGTCCCCGAGTTATTCGCATTGCTCCCACCTGGTATGCCCGAGCGATTGCTAGCAGTTCCTGTGCGTCGAGATTTGCGCTTGGGGACGGTGGATGTAGCGGCGGTCGATCCCTACGACGCACATATCGCGCATGAGTTCGCGTTCCATCTGGGGAGTAGTGTTCGGGTCCTGCGAGCACCCTACGGGGCGGTCACGCGCGCGCTGGCAGCATTTGCTGGTACACCGCTTGCGACGTTGAAGCCCGCGAGTCTTGAGGTCGTCACTGACTTCATCACCCCTGGCATGCCTCTATCCGAGGACTCTGCACGGAAAGCGATGGGCTCTCAACCACCCATTACTGCCCGCGGGATCCCGACGGCCAGCCACCAGAGCGATCCCACCTTCCCCTTGGTGCGACGCTCGTTGCCCCCGCCCGCACTGCCAGCTTCACCGCCTGGAAAACCGATCCAAACAGAACCTCTGGAGGCCATTCGGAAGGCCCACACCCCAGCCGAAGTGGTCGAAGCACTTTCTCGAGCCGCGGTGCCGCTCGGTTGCGACGTCGTTGTATTCGCCGCTAAAGGAGGCGCCTACCGTGCTCAACGCTCCAGTATCCCGAGTATCGCCCCGGCTTCCTTGGCGATCTCAATTCAGGAAATGAGTGTGCTCAGCGCGGCAGCAGAGCGCGGATCCTATTTCGGTTCGTTGCCCGATACCGACGCACACACTGAGCTGCGTGCCGCTCTACCGGGCGCAGGCAATTCCGAAGTGTATGTGGTGCCCGTCAAAGTTGGGCAGCGTGCGGTGCTGGTGTTGCTGTTGTCGCGCTTTGAACACGCCTATGCCGTTACCCGGCGCGCGGACGCCTTGGCACAGGCAGCTTCCAGCGCGCTCACCGAATTGGTGCGCACAGGGCGAAAATGAGTGAGCGGAAGAAACCAGCTGCCGGAACGCTGACCCGTGAAGGAATTGAGGTTCAACCGCTCTACACTCGGAACGACATTGCAGAGTTCTTGTCGGACGAAGCTTTGCCGGGAGTATTCCCGTATGTGCGTGGCCCACATGCCACGATGTACACCGAAAAAGCCTGGACAATCCGCCAATATGCAGGTTTTTCGAGCGCCGCAGAATCCAACGCCTTTTACAAAGAAGCATTGAAAGGTGGGCAGCGAGGCCTGAGCGTGGCCTTCGATCTTCCGACGCACCGTGGTTACGATAGCGACCACCCGCGCGTGCTGGGCGACGTCGGCAAAGCGGGCGTCGCTGTCGATTCGGTTGAGGACATGTTGGTGCTCTTCGCTGGCATCGATCTCGGTGAGATCAGCGTCTCCATGACCATGAATGGAGCGGTACTGCCAATCTTGGCGGCCTTCATCGTGGCTGCCGAAGAGTTCGGTGTGCCAAGTGCGCGTCTCCGCGGAACGATTCAGAACGATATTCTGAAAGAGTTCATGGTTCGAAACACGTACATCTATCCGCCCGAGCCTTCACTGCGCATCGTGGCCGATATTATCGAGTACGTGAGCTTGGAGTTGCCGAACTTCAATTCGATCTCTATTTCTGGCTATCACATGCATGAAGCTGGTGCGCCGGCTGATCTGGAACTCGCCTTCACGCTGGCCGACGGACTCGAGTATGTGCGCGTGGCGCTGAGCAAAGGCCTCAGTGTCGATAGTTTTGCGCCGCAACTCTCGTTCTTTTTCGCAGTGGGGATGGATCTGTTCATGGAAGTGGCGAAGCTGCGCGCCGCGCGCAAGCTGTGGGCTACCGAGCTCAAACGTCTCTTCAATCCTCAGGAGCCACGTTCACTACTCCTCAGAACGCACTGCCAGACGTCTGGTGTGAGCCTGGCCTCCGGGGATCCGCTCAACAATATCGTGCGCACCACCATCGAGGCTCTCGGCGCGGTGCTCGGGGGGACGCAAAGCCTGCACACCAACGGTTACGATGAAGCGGTGAGTTTGCCTACCGACACGGCGGCTCGGATCGCGCGCAACACGCAGCTCATTCTGCAGCATGAAGCCGGCCTCACGCGCACGGTCGATCCGCTCGGCGGTTCTTACTACGTTGAAGCGCTCACCGAGGCCCTGCTTGGGCGGGCGAAGTCCGTGATGGAGCAAATCGAGGCCGTGGGCGGCATGCGAGCTGCGGTGGAACGCGGGCTTCCCAAGCAAATGATTGAGCGTGCAGCGACCGAACGCCAGGCAAGAATTGATCAAGGCCAAGAACTCTTGGTCGGCGTGAATTGTTACCGAGCCCCGGAGCAGGAGCCGCTCGCCGTGCGCGTTATCGACAATCATGCGTTACGTGCCGCGCAGCTTGAACGCCTCTCAAAGCTCAAGCGCGAGCGAAATGCAGCGGATGTGGTCTCGGCCCTCGCAGCCCTGACCGAAGCTGCCCGGAATTCAGCGCAGAATCTGCTTGAGCTGAGCGTTCAAGCGATGCGGGTTCGTGCTACGGTGGGTGAAGTTTCTTGGGCACTTGAGCAGGTTTTTGGGCGCTATGAGGCCCACATTCCAACGGTTAAAGGCGTGTACGGTACCCCCCTTTCGAAGGATCCTGAATGGCTCTTGCTCATAGCGCGGGTGAAGGCTTTTGCAGTGCGGCATGGGCGTCAGCCGAGAATCTTGGTGGTGAAGCTCGGTCAGGATGGGCATGATCGCGGGGCGCGCCTGATCGCCGCAGGCCTGGCAGATCTGGGCTTTGATGTGGATGTGGGCCCGCTGTTTTCAACTCCGGCCGAAGCGGCTGCCCAAGCAGCGGACAATGATGTTCACGTCGTGGGAGTGTCTACGCAGGCAGGGGCGCACCTCACGCTCGTTGTGGAGCTGATGCGAGAGCTTCAGTTGCGCGGCGCTGAACAGATGGAGGTAGTCTGTGGCGGCATTATTCCAGAGCAGGATCATGCGGCTTTGATGGCTGCGGGCGTTCGCGCGATCCTGGGTCCGGGCACACGTGTGGCCGAATCAGCGAAGGTGATTCTTGATGCGCTCGAAGCTCACGTGCCCCCTGGAGTCAGTTGAAGTGGAGCCTGAGGAGGCGCTCGGCCGGTCCATCGAGGCGGGGGATCGCAGGGCGCTGGCTCAAGGCGTGACGTTGGTAGAAAGCGCTCGGCCCGAAGATCGTGCGCGGGCGGCGCGGCTGCTTGAAACCCTCCGGGAACGCGAGGCTCCAGCGCTCAGGCTTGCGGTCACGGGGCCACCAGGTGCGGGGAAAAGCACATTGATCGACAAGCTCGGAGCTTTGCTGATCGCGGAAGGGCAACGCATTGCTGTGCTGACAATCGACCCCACCAGTCAGGTCACAGGTGGCAGCATTTTGGGCGACAAGACGCGGATGTCAGGGTTGCTCAGCGATG
>JBBSBI010000086.1:0-19774 GCA_038251425.1 Polyangiales bacterium | reverse complement strand
CGAGCGGGCTGATCAATGCTCTCTTGCAGCTCCTCAGTTAGCATGATCGAGCACCACGCCGCGCTGTTGCGCACGGTAGGCGCTGGGCTCAAGCCCCGTGTGTCGACGGAACAGGCGAGCGAAGTAGTTCGCATCGTCGATGCCCACGTGGAGCGCGATCTCTTTCACATGAATATCCGTATCGCGCAGCAATTGGCTGGCTTTCCTGAGGCGCAGCTCGATCACATAACTGAGCGGCGCAATCCCAAAACATTCATGGAAACAACGACCCAGCGTGCTTTGCGACATGTGCGCGCGGCGCGCCAGCTGCGCTACCGTGACAGGTTCGGTAAAATGCAAGTCCAACCACTCCATGACACCTGAAAGACGCACGAGAGTCTGTGAAGCCAATGAACTCATCCGGCTGTAGCTGCGCGATAAATCCACCAGCATGCCGTAGAAGAGGCCGGTGAGGGCAACCTCATAGCCGGGCTTCTTCTCGACCACTTCCGCGTGAAGGCGCGCCGCGGACTGCTCGATGCGTGCAACAGCGGCATCCTCCAAATGCAGGCGGCTCCGAAATTCGTGCTTAACTCTGAATCGGGGCTCCAACGCGAACAGTGCATGATAGCCCGGCATCTGCCGCAACTGATGCTCCGGGAGTAAGAGTCGCGCTGGATCGTACAAAACGTTCACCAGCTCCAACCCGTTGCACTCTGCATAGCCATGCAGAAGATCGACCGGGATCGCAAACACATCCCCACGGGTAACCTGGAAGGATTCATTCTCCAACACGTGTTGACCGGTGCCGCCGGTAACGATCACCAGCTCGGAGTAGCCCCAGTGCTGGTGGAGTTCGATGGCTTCCTGCTGAACGGGAAAGGCCGTCAACGGGAAGGCCGTCAAACTGGCGTGGTGAAACTCCCAGGACGGCAGCACGTTCGATGCATAGCACGAAAATCACGATTGAATCGTTTGCGGTCGCTCACAGACTCCGGTATTCAGGACGGGCTATGCCCATCCGCGTCACCGTCTGGAATGAAAACGTTCACGAGCAAGAAATGCCCGAAGTACGGGAGATCTATCCCACCGGCATCCACGGCTGCATCGCCGAGACCTTGAGCCGTGATGCAGAGTTGAAGGTTCGCACGGCAACGCTGGAACAGCCCGAGCATGGCCTCACCGAGGCAGTCCTCGAAGAGACGGACGTGCTCTTTTGGTGGAGCCACGGTGCACACGATAAGGTTGAGGATAAGATCGTCGATCGAGTTCAAAAACGCGTGCTGGAGGGCATGGGTCTGATACCGCTCCACAGCTCCCATTATGCCAAGATCTTCAAGCGCCTGCTGGGGACGAGCTGCTCCATCACCTGGCGCGTGGCTGACGAACGCGAACGCCTCTGGGTGGTGAACCCGGGGCATCCCATTGCGCGTGGCATCGATCGCTACATTGAGATCGACAAAGAGGAAATGTACGGCGAGCCGTTCGGCATCCCAACCCCGGATGAAGAAGTGTTCATCTCGTGGTTCGAAGGCGGCGAAGTATTTCGTTCAGGCTGTTGCTTTCGGCGCGGCGCCGGCAAGATTTTCTATTTCCGGCCTGGCCACGAAACGTTCCCCACGTTCCACCATCCGGGTGTTCAACAAGTGCTGATCAACGCCGCGAAATGGGCCGCTCCCGAAGGCGCGCGCTGGGTGGACACCTGCCCGATGGTGACACCTGAAGAGACACGAGAGACGATTGGGCGCCCCTGGCCTTGAGTGGCCAGCGACACGGGTCGGCAACTAAGCGACGATGTCTGTCAGCGCACCACGGCACAGCATAGGATCGCCGAAGGTTGTGTCGGCGACTCCATAAGCATTCAGGATCGTGACCAGCAAATCATTGATCACACGGTAGGCGCCTCCGTCAAACGAAGCTCCGTTATTAAGACGCAGATGGCGCCCCGTCTTAAAATATTTGTTCACGTTGCCGAGCAACACGAGCGGGATGTTGACGCTCGCGTGGTAGTTGCCCTGAGACATATTCGTCGTCCAGAGGAGCAGAGTATTGTCAAACACAGTGTGGCGCTTCAAAGCATCCTGGAGCTTGAAGACTTGCTCAGTGTTCCAATCACACATCCCGATAAAGTTGTTCACGTCTTCAGTCCAACTCATAGAGGTTGGGTCAGCGGGATCCACCTGATAAGGCACCTGCCCAGGCTCCAGCCAAATATGCGAAAGATCGTGCCAACGGCCGCGCTGATTCGGCAGCCAGGTGAAGACCAAATTGTTGCCCTCCGTACACATCTGGAACGTGATGATACGTGTGAGATCGCAAGCAAACGCCATGGCCGTGAGCTCGATCATGTCGTCCGTGATCTGGGGCTGCATCGCAAGAAAGGAATCATCGCTGCCTGAGTTCGGGTCCGGCGCATAATCCAACTTGAGGCCCGAAGGTGTCATGCAGCCAATCGCGGGTTGGCTGGCGATGGCAATGCGTTCCTCGACGCTTCGAAAGGAGGTCAGATATTGGTCCAGCTTTTCCTTGTCCAGATTGCTGAGCTGGGGTCGCAAGCTGGTTGCCTGTGCCAACGCCGCATCCAATACCGACTTTTGCTGCGCGTGCAGCATATCCGCACTCATTGGATTCATCGCTGTTGGCTGCGTTGAAGCGCCATTCGGGAAAAGCTTGTTGAAGAGGTTCCGTGGTTTGTCCTCTGCGGGAGCTGCTTGGCCCTTGCCCGTCCAGGAAACAGCCCCCTTGCTACCCGTAAAATTGTTCATCACCCCGACCTGAAGATTGGGGAAGCGCGTCACTTTGTCGAAGCCCGGCTTGCCCGCCAAATACTGGTCGAGCGAAATGCCACCGCCTGTTTGCTCAGTGGAAGATTGCTCAACAGGCTCGTAGCCGTTCAGAATCGAGCAGTAGCCGTCGTGGTTGTTTCCGGCATTCTGCAGACCCTCCAGAATGAGGATCTCTTTTCGAATAGGCTCCAGCTTCTTGAGGATGGCAGAGAGCTGGAAGTCGGGGTTGTCTAAGAATCCGTCACCCGATCTGGGCCATAGATCGATCTTCCCGGCGTTAACATCATATTGCGGGTTGCCCGGCTGGGGCGGCCAGAACGCGTCCGCAAACATCGAGAATGGCTGATGATACGAGATGAAGCGTGCCGGAGCTGCAGCTTGCGCCTTGGCGACCCGCATTCCTTCGAGCATGGGCAGGGCAATCATGCAGCCTGCTCCACCGCGAAGAAGTGTGCGTCGTGTGAGTCTGGTAGACATAGAAACTCCGAAGGGCGCGGCAGCAAGGACGCTTGCTCCACCGCTTTGAGCAGTATGGACATTTCAACACTGCGTGCCAATCGGTGATTTTTTGCTTCAGCAGGGCGCTAAAGATTCGACTGCAGCGCCCGAGAACACCTCACACGCAGGTCGGAATTTTTCACGTTCGCGCATGATACAGAACAGTTCCAGGGACGGAAACAAGTTCGCTGACGCGCGTAGTTAGGCGCTCCTCAGCTCCTCGGCCACGCGCATGACTCGAAAACGCGCGCGATAGGCCGTGGGCTCAATGCCAGTGTGTTGCCGAAACAGGCGCGCGAAGTAGTTGGCGTCATCGATACCAACGGACGGAGCGATCTCCTTGACTTTGGCTTCTGTGTCTCGGAGCAAGAGCTGAGCCTTTTGCATGCGCAAATGAAGCAAGTAGTTGAAGGGCGACACGTCGAAGCAGCGCTTAAAACTGCGCTGCAACGTGCTCTGCGACATCTCTGCCTTGGCCACGACATCTTCCAACGTCACGGGCCCTTCGAAGTGCTGCTCAAGCCACAAGAGCACAGGCGAAAGCCTCACCAACGCTTCGCTCAGCGGAAGCCGCATGCTGGCGTAAGAGCGCGCCAGCTGGACACTGAGCGCGCAAAACAAGCTGCCCGTCACATTCCAAAATCCTGGCTTCTTGTCGTCCAGCTCAAGCTCTAACCTCTCCAGCAGTTCAACGGTGGCTCTAAGATCTTCTGGACTCAAGCGCAGGCGCCCAGTGAGTCCATGGAGCGTTCGAAGGCTGGGCTCAAACTTGAAGAGCGCCAGATATCCCGGAATGGCTTTCAGATCTGCGACCCCCGCCGCGGCGGTTTCAGAGTCAAAAGCCACCCGCTTCAGGCTCAAATCGGGGCCCGAGTACACTTCATACGATGAGCCTGCGGGCAAGACAAAGGCGTCTCCAGCGTGAAGCAGCTCCGCGTTGCCATGAACCGAGCGCGTCCCGTGCCCAGCCACGACGACGACTAACTCCGAGAAGGTTTCTGAGGGCGCTGACTGTGCCGCAGCTGACAACACGCTAGACTTGCCGTCCAAAGTGAAGAACACCGACGACGGCCGCTCCAACATCAACTTCTTTGTAATAGTAGCTGGCATGCGAAAAGCTCCGAATCCTCGAGTCTCTGGTTTGGGCTTGGCGCACGCAGAGGCGCGCCGGCGAGTAGCCGAATCGTGCGGCATCGCAAGCTGCAAAAGACTAAATCTTAGTATTGATAGTAGGCTCACGTGTGGAGGCACGCCAGACATCCGTGCGTCACAACCTGTCCGTTTTGCGACGCTCGACCGCCGTCACCCCGTGTTTTACGATGGGCAACTCGCATGAGAATCGGCCTCGGATATTTTAATTTCTCAGGCTATTCTGAGGGGAATTTGCTGGGTATTGCCAATTTTGTACGCCCGAATCGCCCCTGGGCTCTGGACCTCTTGGAGCCAACCTTGGAGGGCATGGAAAGGCTCCTTGCAAGAAAGCCCGACGGCGTCCTGATGGGGGGCTCTGATGACCGAGTGCTAGGACTTCTGCTGCGTGCCGGCGTTCCGTTGGTGAGTACGGGGGCTCCTTCCAAGCGCCCGATCAACCAGGTCGGCAACGATGAACGCCTGATTGGAGAGCTTGCCGCACAGCACTTCATCACACGCGGCTTCAAACGCTTCGCCTACGTCGCACGCACAGGCACACACCCAGACGCGCGGCTTCACGCCTTTGAGAGTTACCTGGCGGAGCGCTCCTATACCTGCTCAGTGTTTGAAGGCACTCACGGCAGTGATCTCGCGAATTTGTTGACCGAAGATGATCCGCCGCTCACGGCGTGGTTGCTCGGATTGCCCAAGCCCTGTGCCGTATTTTGCATGTACGATCAGCAGGCCTGGATCGTGGCGGAACAGTGCCGGCGGGCGGGCATTGGGGTGCCCAATGATCTTGCTATCCTCGGCGTCGACAACCACGTAACCACTTGTTTGCTCGCCGATCCACCGCTCAGCAGCATTCAAAGCGCTTCAGTGCGAATCGGTTACGAAGCTGCTGCGTTGCTTGAACGCATTCTAGAGGCTCGGGGCAGGGAACCTGAAACGATTTGCTTGCCCCCGGTTCGGGTCGTGAATCGTCGATCAACCGACGCTGTGGCCGCCGCGGATAAGCTTGTAGCGCATGGCCTCGGTCTGATGCGAACCCACATTTCAAGTGAGCTTGGCATTGACGATATTTGTGGCGTCTTGAAGTGCTCACGCCGCAGCCTGGAGCGGCGTTTCCACGCGGGCACTGGCATGTCGCCCGCGCAAGCTTGGCAGCGCTTTCGTGTTGAAGAGGCAGAGCGGCTGCTCGCGGATACGGACCTCAGCGTTGAGACGATTGCTGAACGCACCGGCTTGGGTGACGGGCGGCAGGTCGCTGCAGCCGTGCGTAAAGCCACTGGCCTCACCCCGATGAAATTTCGCCGCAACGCTTCGCAGTAGTTGAACCGCCCAAGAAGCCAAGAAGATCGGCGGCTTCAACCAGCAACGGCGGATCGGCGCCGCCGCGTAGCAGTCACAACGAATGCGCCCAGCACCAGCAACAGGGCCCGCCCGGCGGGCGGAGAAGCGCCAAGCGCGCAGCCCGACACATTTTCCCCCGCGGCGCCGGCGCTGCTACCCGTGCCGCTCCCAGGCACTAGGCCCTTGGCCCCACCCGTTGACGCGGGTGGCTTCGGAGTGATGCTCATGCTCCCTCCCCCGCCACTCATATTGGTCCCCGGCGGAACTCCCCCACTCGACGACGTCGCACCACCTGTCGTGGGCGGTGGAGGAGGCGGTGGTGGCACGCTGGCACCCACGACGCAAATGCCGGCCACGCAACCTTGTCCGGCAGGACACAGGTTCGGATCCTCATCGATTTGACCGTCGCAATCGTCGTCAAAGTAATTGCAGGTTTCTACGCGCGGCGCGCCAGGAATGCAGGTGCCAGTGCAGGAATAGGCCAAGCGTCGACACCAGCCCAAGCCACAATCGGGTAGCACGCCATTATCAAGCTGCGTGTCGCAATCTTCATCCTGGCCATTGCAGACTTCGACGGCTCCTGGATGCACGGCGGGATTAGTATCATCGCAATCGCCCTGCCCGAGGCCCCAGCCCTTGAGCCCGGAGCAGCCCACGTGGGTCATGCCGCCGAAGCGCCCGAAACCGTCGCCATCGGCATCTTCATACAAAGTAACACCTGCAAGGCCCTCATCCACGACGCCGTTGCAGTTGTTATCGCGCAGATCACAGAGCTCTGGGTTGCCGGGAAAATTGCGCTCGTCGTTGTCATCGCAGTCATCCCCGAGCTCGGAATAATATTGCGGCGCCACGCACGCGCGCAGGTCGTCGCGACCCGGAACTCCGTGGCCATCCCCATCGAAATCGCGAAAAAAGACCTTGCTCGGACCCATGCACCCAACGGAGACGGACACCTGTGCATCTCCAGAAGTATCTCCGCCTCGTCCGCCGTCTCCGTTGGCGGCCAACGCGGCCAACGAAAATATGACTCCTCCAGGCTCGAATGGTGCAGTCCAGTTAACCAGGAAGGTGGCCACGCCATTCACCGCTCTTTTGGGCGAGGTGTGCAGCACTCCGGAACCCGAGAGGCCAGTCTGCTGCCCGTTCACAACCTCATACGTGCCCTGACTACCGACCGCAGTGCGGAGGAAAATCCCAGCGACGCTAGGAGTGGAGATAGTGATCTTGAGCTGGATGGTTTGACCGAACGCGACGTCCAAAGCGCTTGGCTCAAGCGTAATGCTTGGCTTAGAGCCTGTGCTCCCATGGCAACCACCGCAGCTACTCGCCGCAATTCCTGAAGCGCGCGCCAACGCATCGGAAGCGGGCAGCACGATCAGCGCCAGCGCGAGAAACGCGAGGCAGATACTGGCAAACCGGCGCGCCATGGGCATGGCCTTTTAGCATATCCGCTGTCGGTACGTGGGGCACGATTCTGAGTTCGTTTACCGCGGAAGTTATGCAGCCTTCCAACCCCTGCATAACTTTCCGAAAAAGCTTCTCTGTTCCGGAAGGCCAGAGTGCAGGTTGGTATGGCAAGGTTCCAGGGCGACACTTCGTAGTTAACCTGCAAACTATGCTGCAAGCATGCCCGATGAGGAGCGACCTGTTGCAACGCTAGGCCTGGAGCGCAACCGCGACGCACACCAGCAGGTGAAGCGCACAGGTGAAGCGAAGCTTCCGAATTCGGGGCGCTAGGCGCCCCTCGGGGTGGGTCATAAAGGACTTGAACCTTTAGCCAACGGATTAAGAGTCCGCTGCTCTACCAATTGAGCTAATGACCCGACAAAAATGCGGAATGCGCTCTTACCGGGCGCCCCCTCGCTCGTCAAGCTCACTTGAGCCAACACTGCGCCGCTTGACCCTCAAGCAGGCCCCTTCTATGAAAACCGCTCCAATTTTAATGCGCCCCTAGCTCAGCTGGATAGAGCATCGGACTTCGAATCCGAGGGTCGAAGGTTCGAATCCTTCGGGGCGCGCAAAAAAGACCCTGCCTGACAACTAACGCATGCTGGACGTGTTCGCGAGGTACGTTGGTGCGCGCTCAAGCTAGCCTGTCCGGTGGGCTCTTAACCGCAGGTTGCCTGCACCTCGTTTGCCGTAGCTGCCGCCACTCGCATCTCGTGCGAAGCCGCCGCGGGCGTGCGGTGCTGCGGATGGACGCCCAGGGATTTTTCGACTAACTGCTGCGATCATGCGCGGGATTGGGCGTCGCCTTGCCGTCTGGCTTCTATTTCTGTCGATCCCGTTCGTCATGCTTTCCTGGCTGTGGCCGTTCATCACGTCACGGACAATCGGCAACGATTACACCGTCTATACCCCCGGCGATCAGCTCGAGCTGATGTGGTCCGTTTGGCGTGGCACCTTCCCCCTCTACATGCCCGGATTTGCCGGGGGGCACTCGACCGCGGCCATGACGCTGGGCCAGCTCTACCATCCGCTCCCGTGGATATCGAGCATCATGCCGGGGTATTGGACTGGCCTCTCCCTGGAGTGGAGCACGGCGTTTCGCCTCCTCTCGCTAGGCCTCGCGCAGCTCGCGCTGTTCAAGCTCTGCCGCCGGCTACACCTGAGCCCCTTACTCGCCTTCCTGGTCACGTTCCCGGTTGTCTACAACCTCCGTATGCTGGACAGCTTCAGGTACGGGGCATCCCTCGAATCCTATGTCGCCATGCTGCTCATCGTCGCGGCTGCTGGCTTCGTCTTCCTCGATTCTCGGGCGAAGCGGCCGGTCGTCTTCCTCGGCTTCAGCACCTACCTGATCGTGGTGAGCGGTCACCCGCAGTGGGCCTTTCTGGGCCTCACCATCGCCGGGCTCTTCGCGGTCCTTTTCCCGTGGACCGCGGCCGCCCTGGATCCGGGCCGCCCGCAGCCTGAGTGGACGCAGCTCCGCCGCTTCACCGGGCGCCTCACCCTCGGGTTCGGCACCGGCCTCCTCCTCGCATCTCCCTACCTGCTCACGTTTTATTTCGAGTTCTTCAGGTCAAACCAGAGCCGCGTGAAGGGCGACTACGCGTGGACTCTCGGCTGCGCCGACTCGGTGCAAGGGGTATTCTCCAACTTCCTGTGGCCGCTCCACGCGGACGTGCACGGCGCCTTCGGCGGCTCTGCCCTCTTCTTGATCGCCGCGCTGTTCCCGCTCGCCGCCCTCGTCCAGAGGCCGCCTCGCGTCCTGTGGATCCTTTACGGCATCGGGGTGGTGGCCTATCTGTTCGCGCTCGGCAAGGAGACGTGGATCCACTCGTTGATGGTGGAGCACCTGCCGCTCTTCGGCACCTTCCGGGTACCAGGCCGGATCGTGCTCTGGATCCCCGTGACCACTCTGCCCGTCCTGGCGTGGATGCTACGCGGGTCTAACCGCGCCGGGCTTGTGGCCGCGGGGCTTGGCGGTCTCGTGCTGTTCGCCACGAACTGGCTCTGGACCACTAGCGGGCTCCCCGCCACGGAGACCTATTCACCCCACAAGATCCTGGGGAGCCACATCCCTGCCTACGTGGACCCGCTCATTCTCTATCTGTCAGGAGCGACCCTCCTGCTGCTCACCGCAGGCGGGAGGTTCCGGCGCTTTCCCCGGCTCCTCCTCCTGCTGCCTATAGGCTGCATGATCGTGACGACGTGGTTCTGCCTGTCCAATGGAACCTGGAGGCGGACGAAGCCCACGATGACCACGTTCCAGCAGCTCACCGACAACCACAAGAGCTCTGTCGCCTCCCACGCCAACGCCGGTGATGGCATGGAAATGCGAGCCGTCACCGAGTACGTGACTCACCAGCTGCCGCTCGACCGCGGGCTGGGCACGATTGCGCGCCGCGTGGAGCGGCTCGTCCCGGCGAGCGAGGTTATTCGACGACTTCAGGAGAAGGCGAAGACTCCCATCCTCTTCATCGATCGGCCGGTCGTCCCGCTCTCGACAGAGTCGATCGCGGACCACGACGAGGTCAAGCTCGTCCACAATACATCGAATCGCTTCGTCTTCGACGTCGTCGCCGGCAGCGATGGCTACTTCGTCCTGGGCCTGCCGTGGGTGCCCGGGTTCAGCGGCAAGGTCGACGGCGTCTCCGCCGACCTCGCGCTCGCCGACGCGCTCTTTCCCGCAGTGTTCGTCCCGCGGGGCAAGCACCAGGTGGATATTCGCTTCGTCTCCCGCCCGTTCCTTGCCGGCGTGGCCCTCTGCTTCGTCACGACCTGGGCCTGGATCTTCGCCTCGTTCCGGCGCCGCCGCTGGCTCCTCTCAGCGCTCGCGGTGCTCTCCGCTGCGGCACTCGGGTTGCTCCTGTACTTCGCTGTCTTGAAGGGCCCTTCGTTCGGGACCATCTACACCTGGCGGTCTCCGGCCGAGCCTGCGACGAGTTCACGCTGAGTGGCTCAGCTTCTGAACGAAGGGACTTAGTTGGCACAGGCAAGCATCACTCGACGGGAACTCTGGAGCGCTGCCTGCGCTGCCTGCATTTTCTTTGCGTGCTTGCTCCAATTCATTGTCTTTTCGTTTGGGCGCGATCAATCGATCTATGCCGTGCTCGGCGATGGGATCTTGCACGGGAAGCTACCCTATCGCGATCTCTGGGACTTTAAACCGCCCGGCATTTTCTTCGCGTATGCGTTCGCGCAGGCGCTATTTGGGACGAGTATGCTGGCACCGCGCATTTTGGAAATGCTCGGGTTGTGCCTTTTGGGGGCAAGCTTTGTCTTTCTCGCGAAGCACTGGTTCGGCTCAAGCTTGCTAGGCAGTTGGGCAGCGGCGCTGACAGTGTTCATTCATAGCCAGCTCGACTTCTGGCACACGTCCCAGCCAGAAACGTATGGTGCTATCCTCACGGCGCTTGGGCTCGCGCTCGCCGTTCACGAGGAGAACGCGAAGCGACCCGCGTTGCATTGGATTGCTATTGGGCTGGTGTTTGGCTTGGCGGGGCTCATGAAGCCGCACTTGTTGGCAGGGGGAGCGGTCGTGGCTGCGTATTTGGTGACGCGGCAGCGGCAGCGGCAGCAAGAGCAAGAGCAAGAGCAAGAGCAACAGCAACAGCACGAAATACGCATGCATTTGCGTCACTTGCTGCCAGTTTTGGTGATCGGCACGGCGGCGCTCGTGCCAATTTTATTGACTGGCTTTTGGTTTTGGTCGAAGGGGGCATGGGCCGCACTCAAGTGGACTCTGTTCGAATTCGCTCCTGGCTACACGGCTCTCACCTATCAGAATCAGTCAGCACTGCGCCTATTCTACGCGGCCATTGAGGAAGCCAGCTTTCGTTTTTCCGCGATCGTGGCAGTTGGCCTGGTGTTGGCCTTTGCTCTCGCTCCGCAGCACCGGCGCGAACGTGAAGGGCTGTTCGTTCTTCTGGGTGTCTGCATGGTGCACTTTGCGGGCATCGCCATGCAGAGCAAGTTTTATCAGTATCACTTCTCAGCGACCTTGCCGTTCCTCAGCTTGATCGCGACGCTGGGCTTCGCGAAGCTTTGGTTCACCCTCAAACAGTCGGGTCGACAGCGAGCCGCGATTTTCGTGGTCGGTATCAGCTCGCTCGCTAGCATGCGGGTTGCCACCAATGATGTACCCCTGGGCTACTGGGCCCGAGCTTCAGAGCGGCTGCGATTTCTTGTTTCTCAATCAAGCTACGCAAACCGGGAGCAGCTGGACGCCGCCCTTTACCATGTTGGTGGCTATAATCTGAGAGATAATCAGCAGATTTCACGCACGGTTGCACAACTCTCGAACCCCGATGACGCGATTTTTGTCTGGGGTTTTGAGCCTGCTATCTATCTGTTTTCTAAGCGCGCCTCCGCTTCACGCTTCATCTACAACGTGCCTCAGCGTGCAACCTGGCAGGGCAAGGAAGCCCGGAGCATGTTGCTCGGCGATTTGAAGCGGCGACCGCCCAAAGTGATCGTGGTGGAGCGTCACGACATTTTCCCTTCCGTGGTGGGCAACGCGCTGGATTCGGCGGCCTCTCTGGAACAGTTTGTCGAGCTCTCGACGCTCATTCGAGATGGTTACTCGTTGGCACTGCAAACGGAGCGCTTCGATGTCTATCAGAAGGACCAACAGCCAGCCGCGCTCGCAATGCCTGAGCCACACTTCGGACAAGCTCGCTAGTGGCCAAGCAAAGCGCCGGAGTGCTGCTCTATCGCCGCCGCGCGCCCAGTGTGGAGGTGTTGCTCGTGCATCCCGGTGGGCCTTTTTGGGCCAATCGAGATGAGGGAGCCTGGAGCCTTCCGAAAGGCGAGCTTCAGGCCGAGGAAGATCATCTCGCCGCCGCACGCCGCGAGTTTGCAGAAGAAACCGGCCACACGCTGGTTGGTGTATTCACGCCGTTGGCTTCGGTGCGCTTGAAGAGCGGAAAAGTGATTCACGCGTTCGCCGTCGAAGGCGATCTGGATCCCTCCGCGATCCACAGCAATTTCTTTGAAACGGAGTGGCCGCCGCGCTCGGGTGTGCTTCGCCAGTATCCCGAGGTGGATCGCGCCGCATTCTTCTCGCTCGCAGATGCCACGGCCAAGCTCCATCCAGGTCAAATTCCTTTCCTTGACCGGTTGGCAACGCTCCTTGAGGCAGCGTGCGGAGAGCGCTGAACGCTTGCGCTTGGTTGGATCTTCAGCCGGCTTGGCTCGACGCGCGCGAGGCGGAGACGGCGTTTGAGCTCCTGCTCGGGGAGCTCCGTTGGGAACAACGCGAGATCATCCTGTTCGGAAAGGCTGTTCTGCAACCGCGCTTGATCGCTTGGGCTGGAGCACTGCCGTACCGCTACTCCGGCCAGACGCTTGAGCCACGACCGGCCAGGTTGTTCACGCGAGAGCTCCTCGAGCGGGTGATTCAGACGACGGGCGCCTCGTTCAACCACGTGCTGATCAACCGCTACCGAAACGGACTAGACAGCATGGGCATGCATTCCGACTCTGAGCCAGAGCTAGGAAAGGACCCTGTTGTGGCGACACTATCGCTGGGTGCGACGCGAGGCTTTCAGCTTGCCCCGCGCGTTCCCACTCCCCCCACTCGAGCCCAGAGCGTGCGGCTCGAACTCACGTCCGGCAGCCTCCTCACCATGGGTGGCACTTGCCAACGCGACTATCGGCACGGTATCCCAAAAACTAAAAAGGCGCTTGGCGAAAGGATCAGTCTCACTTTTCGCCGAATTTTGGCCGTAAAATAGCCCTAAGCCGCGGCTTCTGCAGCAGCGCGCAGCGTGGCGATCAGCGCGGAAACCTCGGCGTCAGTCCGCGTGGGGGCCATCGCACAAAGGACACTCCGGGATGCAATATCGATCGAGCGCGCACACACATTGAGCGCGTAGTTCTTCCGGCACGCCTCATTAGCTGGCATGAGGAACGGATCGAGCGCCGGATGGTGCGCACCTCGCTGCTCGAGCACGGGTGCCCAACGCGTGTACAAGTGCCGGCCTGTTTCACTCACCACAGGGCCGCCTGTCTTCGCTGCAAAGCGAGCAGCGGTGTTGGCGCTATCAAATTGAAAAACAATGTTCGTGCCGCATTCATCGTCAACACTCCGCACCGGCGCGCTCCTTAGGCAGTCCCGTGTTTCACTCAAGATCCGGCGCTTGTGTTCTTGCATCTTTGAGATCCATTGCGGGAGCCGCTCAAGCTGTGCCGAGAGGAGCGCACCTTCGAACTCGCTCGCCCGCGATGAATTCGCTGCGAAACCCCGAAACGCCTCGCTATTCCCGTTCCAAAAAGTGTTGCAGCAATCGATCGCACACTGCATCCGTTCGAAAACTTTGGGATCTAAGGTGCACACAGCGCCGCCTTCGCCACACGTCATGTTCTTGAAGTGGTTGAAACTGAAGGCCCCCGCATGCCCCAAGCTGCCCAATTTGCGGCCATGATAGCTGCCTCCGGAAGCCTGACACGCGTCTTCCAGGATAAGAATTTTGTTGTCCGCACAAATCTTGGCGATCGCCTTCATATCGCAGGGCAAGCCCCACATATGCACCGGGATCACGGCACGAGTTCGCGGCCTCAACATCTTCTCGAGCTCAATCGGATCCAGCGTCAAGCTCTCATCAACATTCACAATCACAGGAATGGCTCCAACGGAAAGCACCGCCGTTGCCGTAGCCATGTACGTGACGGCGGGAACCATCACTTCGTCGCCCGGCCCAATTCCGAGCCCGATCAAGCTTGCCACCAAGGCTGCCGTTCCGCTTGAGCAAAGTAGAACGTGGGGCACGCCCAGATACTCGCCAAAACGCGTTTCAAAGCGCGCACACTCACTCGGTTCGTAATAGCGAAAGGCTTGACCTCGTCGAATCACCCGCGTGAGCGCCTCAATTTCCGGATCACCCAGCTCAAACATCTTCTACCTTCACCTTTCTAGGCTGCGTCTGCGTAAAACCTGACCGAAACCGGCAACGCTCGCCATGGAAAAACCCTCCCGGGCATGGACTTTTATACGACCCAATTTTTTGCGGCCTCAAAACAAGAGCCCGCAAAATCGAAAGTTATGCCACAATATATGCTCAAGACTGGGTATTAGAAGCTCGCATTTATTTCGGGAGTTTTTTCAAGATGGACGATCTTCCGCAGTTGGGCATTTGGCTCCGACAAGCTCTCCACGTCCTGTCCGGCGCGGAAGCCTTCGAACGGACACCTGAGGGCCTGTTGGCCTCCGGCGTTGAACACACCAGACATCAACCGGAGAGCGGTAGCTTGTGGACGGGTGGCATGCAGGCGCATGACTCACTCGAGATCGCACTGGCCATCTCTGGCAGTGGCCTACTCGATGTCGGCTCCACGCGCTTCAGATTCCCTTCAGGTTCGGTTGCCGTGATTCGGTCAGGGTTGCTGCACTCCGAAGGCTTCACTTCAAAGGGCCAAGAGTATGCGTCTGTTTGGTTTGGCCTAACGGCGAAGGATCGGGTGATCGTGCATATCTCGCAGTATTCACCGGCAACGGGGTGGGCCTGTCCTTGGTCGAGTGAGTTTTCGCCGCGCGCGAGTACTCGCTTGCTGCCATGGTTTCGCCCAGAAGGAGCCAGCGAAGATGTCGAGCTCGAACCACTGCGCGCAGAGCTAATGGCGGCCATCTCGGAACTCCACCGTGACGCCATCCGTAAGAAAAAGAAGGCACTTGCTTCCGATCCGAAAGCGCTCAGCACTGCCGGTCACCGTCGCGTGTTAGAGTGGGTGAGGGGGTACCTGGATCGCCACTATCGTCGGACCATCACGGTGGCGGAGGTGGCCAAGCTAACGCGCTACTCCCCGAATTATCTGGACGCCTTGTTCAGTGCCTGGCTAGGCATGGGCATGCACCAATATTTGATCTCGCGCCGCATGGATGAGGCCTATCGCCTCTGTCAGGCATCCGATCTCAAGATTCAGGCAGTCGCCGCCAGTGTCGGCTACGAAGATGCTTTCTATTTCAGCCGAGCATTTCGCCGCTACCACGGAAAATCGCCGTCTCAGGCCCAGGAGCGGCCGCGGGGGCGTCGAACCCAAGCGAGCCTCACCACTCGATCGTGAGCTGACGGATCCGGCTCTCCCCGGTTTTCAAGTTCTCGGCCAACACGCACTGATCGTCGGCCATCGCCAAACCTTGCGTACTTCCAGCCGACGTTTGAAACAGCGCCTTCATCGCGATCGCGCCTTGCCCCGACCAACGGAACGCCAAGAGACTGCCGAAAGGCTCCGTGTCAAGAAGTGCTAGCGCTTGACACTGAGCGCTGCACAGAAGTGCAAGGCTGGAAACCTTCCCGCTCGGTAGCTCTACACGCCGAGACTCCTTCGCCAACGTGCCATTTTCCAACAGCGTACCGAACAACAGTTGCTCATTGGCCGTGCCAGTCGTGGTGCGTTCCACCCAGCCAACCACCATGCTTTCTCCGAACTTTGCCAGCTGGGGTAAACGACGCGCTCCACTCGTTTCCACGCAGCGTGCTTCAGGCTGTTTGATGCTGAACGTCACGGGATCCAACAGGCTCGTGTAGATGTCCGAGGCTTGAGTGGCGGATTCACCGTCCGACCAAGCCATCCGGAGGCCTCCGGAAGTTAGCTGAAAAACCGGGCTTCGCGCGATTCCTGGCACGTGCGACACCCGAACCTCCTGCGCGATGTTCACCAACGCGCGATCGAGCTTAGTCACGTACAGTTCGCGATCGTTGTCGCGCTCGTCCACCCATCCTACAACCCAACCGGCGTCGACGTGGGTTGCGACGACGTCGCTCACCTCTCGTCCCAAACGCGTGAGCATCCGTTGTTTGATGCGCTGCCCACGCGCATCTAGCAGCGTCACGAAAACTTGCGGTTTACCTGCATCGAGCGCCGTCCACACGAGGAGGCTTTCGCCTCTGGGTCCGGCTGCCAGCGCTACACCGCCAGCCGAGTGCGCACGATATGAAACCACGAGTGGCTTTGCGAGCGTCGCTGGCGAGTTGCGTGGAGGAGCTCCAGCGCTTGGCTTTAAATCCAGCAACGGTAGCGCAGAAAGTTCAGCGCGAACTGGCAAGAGCTTGCCATCTGGAGCGGGAACCTTGGGGTTTTCATAGGGAATATTAGGGTCAAATTGCGTGACCCAACTGAGGAGTTTGCCCGAACTACTCGTCGCCAAGCTCAAATCCGCGATGGGCGCCGAAAGCTCCGCGAGCACTCTGTTTTCGACCACACGGGGCTGCGCTTCCGGCACCCAGCGTGTGGCAATCGGCAAATATGCGGCCGAGCCCTGCCCCAAGGCTAGCGAGTAAATCGGCGCAGGCTCCAACTGCTTGGCGACCAGAACCAAGCAACGGCTCCCCGCGCAACTGAGATTCCACGCCAGGGGGACCCTACGCTCCCGGCCCACGCTACCCAGGAACAGTGGCTGAGAACCTAAAACGCTGAGATCGGGAGCCAGTTGGACTACCGAGGGGGCAGATTTGGCCTCGCAGCTATCTTGGCTGCGACACACGCGCCCCGGGACCAACAACGCCAAACCCTTTGGATTTGAGCTAGCCTCAAGTTCCCAGGTCGCCGCGTCCATGGTTTCAATGCTCGCTTCAACTTCTCCCACCGATCCGTCATCAAACACGCTCGCTACACGCACGTCTCTTGAGTGCTCGCCTCGTGATGGCTTCTGCTCCCAGATCGCAAAAGCCCGATCGCCCGACGTACTAGGCACGAGCTTCTGGAGTGTTTGCTGACCCAAAGGGCTGAGTGCGCTCGGCTCGTGGAGCACTTTGCCCGTTGGGCTCACGAGTGACCAAAGAATTCGAGCTTCGCCACTTTGCGTATCTGACCAACTGAGCACCAAGTTGTTAGCCAGTGCGGTAAGATCCAGATCCAGGTTCGCAGTGGGAGACTTGGCCACCACCGTAGCGGCTCCCAACTTGGCGCCCGCACTACTCAGCCGCAAAACCTCAACGCTGCCTTGCGCTTTCACGCCCAGTTGGCCCTGAACCACCGCCAGCGCCGCACCGTCACCGAAAGGGACCATCTGCCAGGCCCTCACATCCCGCGCCACACTTTCGGCGTTACCCACGGGCGCCCCGAGCGCATTCAACTTGAGAACCACCACGTCGGCTGTCTTCCCACGGGCCGTCGCCCAGGTGAGGAGCGGTCCGTGCGCTACGTCGAGCGCATCCAGCCAATAGGTTCTGCCCACGCTCTCCGCGAGTGTTGTGAGCTCATTCAGTTTGACTCCTGAGCTATCGAGCGCCAGCAACTGAATGCGATGCCGCGCTGCACCCGCTTCTGAGGTGACGGCTGAACTCGCCAGCACGGCGAAGCCTCGCCTCGGCTCCGATTCGCCCCACCGCACCGATTTGAGCGCCAAGCGTTCGAGGCTGCCCTCCAACTTTCCCACCACACGCGGTTCGCCTATCTTTTCAAGATCTGAGTTAATCTGTAGAGCTAAAAGGTCCGTCTCTCCGGGCGCGCGCGTGACTGCCCAAACCAAAACACCCCCAGTCTCGGCATGAGCAAAATAGGGTCCGAAGCTGCCCGCGGGAACCGCCGTCAGGAGCGGCGCACGCACGAAAGCTTCTAAGGCGCGGGGAACGCGAGATCGACTTCTGTGGGCCGCCAGAGCGGCTTCATGACTGGGCACGCTCGTAGCCAGTGGTGGCTGCGCCGCACAGCCCGCGACCAATGCCAACAACACGCCGAACTTATGTAGCCACCGTCTTCGCACACAGGGAACCTGCCAGGCACCCGTTTCCGACGCAACTGGCCTTTCAATCAGCATGTGCCGCGTGTAAGACCTGGCTTGGAGCACAACCAAGAATGTGTGGAATCGCCGGTTTCATCAGCTCGCGCCCAGCGCTCGCTTGGCCTGAAACGCTGAAAACTATCACGGACACACTCACGCATCGTGGGCCTGACGGCAGTGGCTATTGGTTCGACGCTCACCATGGGATCGCACTCGGACATCGCCGACTTGCGATTGTGGACCTGACCGAGGAAGGCGCCCAACCGATGCGCTCCGAGAGCGGGCGCTACCACCTTTCTTACAACGGAGAAATCTACAACTTCAAATCGCTGCAAGCGGAGCTTCAAACGCTCGGGCATCGCTTCCGTGGCCACTCGGATACCGAGGTCTTACTCGCGGGTATTGATCAGTTTGGCCTTGAAAACACCGTGCAGCGAATTGCAGGCATGTTCGCCTTCGCACTCTGGGATGAAAAACTCAGCCTTTTGCACTTGGTGCGCGATCGCCTTGGCATCAAGCCGCTCTATTACGCACTCCTGCCCGATGGCGTGGTGTTTGGTTCGGAGTTGAAGGCGCTGCGTGCCTTCCCAGGTTTCTCACGCAGTATCGACCGCGAAGCACTGCACCTTTTCATGCGGCATGATTACGTGCCGAGCCCCTACACGATTTACGAAAACTCCTTCAAGCTACCACCCGGTTCAATTCTGACACTGCCTGCCGACGGCCAGAAGCTCGCCCAGGCTTTGAGCGATTTTTCGCCGCAGATCGGAGGTGGCGCTCGACTGGCGCCTAAAGCCTATTGGTCGGCTGAAGAGGTGTATTTACGCGGCGAAACCACCCCGGACCTGCGCTCAGACTCGGAGATCCAGAGTGCACTGGAGCAACTCCTCGCCGAAGTTGTGCAAGAGCACATGGTTTCAGATGTTCCTCTGGGAGGCTTCCTCTCGGGCGGCATCGATTCTTCGCTGGTCGCGGCGCTCATGCAGACACGGGCATCCCGACGCGTGCGCACCTTCTCGATAGGCTTCGAAGAGGCAGCCTTCAACGAGGCACCCCATGCCCAGGCCGTCGCGCACCACCTCGGTACCGACCACACCGAGATGTACGTCACCTCCAAAGCGGCGCGTGACGTTATCCCAAGCTTGCCGTTCTTCTACGACGAACCCTTCGCAGATTCTTCCCAGATCCCAACGTTGCTCCTGTGCAAGCTCACACGCCAACACGTGACCGTGAGCCTCTCAGGCGATGGAGGAGACGAACTCTTCGCTGGCTATCCGCGCTACTTCGAGACACCCAAGCTTTGGGAGAAGCTCAACCGTATTCCCAAACCGCTCCGACGTGTTGCGGCAGGCGCACTCAAGAGCCTTCCGGAGCGGTATTGGAGTCAAGCCATGCGCTTGGCGCAAAAAGGGCTGCCCAGTGCCATCCGGCCACGTGCGGGTTCCAGCACAGGAAAACGCGTGGGAGACGTATTTTCCGCCGTTGAGCCCGACGATGTCTACCGTTGCCACATGTCGCACTGGAGCGATGGCCTTGGTTTAGTGAAGGGCACGGGCACGCGTGGCTATCCGACTCCGCTCACGCGTGAGCCTCAATTGGGGGAGCTTCGCTCCTTCTTGAAACGCATGATGCAGACGGACACCGTCAGTTATCTGCCCGACGATATTCTCGTGAAAGTAGATCGTGCGAGCATGGCGGTTAGCTTGGAAGCGCGCGTGCCCTTGCTCGATCATCGCGTCTTGGAGTTCGCCGCCCGGCTCCCGGAGAGCCTTCTCACGCGCGACGGCACAGGGAAATATCCTCTGCGCCAGATTTTGTATCAGCACGTGCCCCGAGCGCTCATTGATCGCCCCAAGATGGG
>JBBSBI010000085.1:0-19958 GCA_038251425.1 Polyangiales bacterium | reverse complement strand
TCATATTCGAAAGAAACGATCCAGCCGGTCTGATCGGGCCCGCCTGATCAAGCACATTTTGCCTTTGGTGGGCAATCGGCCCGTCTCGGATTTCGAGGGAGCCGGGGGGCTCGAATTGGCTGAGAGCGTGATGCGCAAGCTACCCCCCTCCGATCAGCTCGGGCGAGATTCCCGTCGTCACGTAGCGCAGATCATCCACAGGCTCCTGGCACTCGCAATCTACCCCCTGAACCTGATCACGAGCAATCCGCTACCCCGCGGTTGGTTGCCTCGCGGGTCAGCAACGAAAGCCAAGTCCTATCTCTTCCCGGCCGAGGAAGCGCAGCTCCTGGGCCAGACACGCGTGCCGCTCCTGAACCGCCTGTTCTACGGCTTTCTTTGCCGCGAGGGACTTCGGGCCTCCGAAGCACGTGATCTTCTCGTAGGGGATGTCGATCTTGATCACGGTGTTCTAAACCTGGACCGCAACAAGACCGACGATCCCAGGAGCTGGACACTCTCGCCTGGTGTGCTAGACGCTCTTCGGATCTTCCTGAGGCGCTATCGACCTGGAGCCAAACCGGGCGAATTGCTTTTTATGACTGCCTCCGGACGACGGCCGCCCGGGGACAATCTGGCCCGGGCGCTCCGACGCGATCTCAAGGTCGCACGAGTGAACAGGCCCCAGCTTTTTATAGACAATGAGGAACGAAAGCAGATTCGGGGACATGACTTGCGGGCCACGTTCGTGACGATCAATTTGGCAAATGGCAAGACCGAGACCTGGATCTCGGATCGGACGGGCCACAAATCCAGCCAGATGATTTCAAAATACCGGCGCCTGGCCCGCACGCATTCGGAACTGAAGCTTGGCGAGCTTGTGCCCTTGAGCTCCGCCATTCCCGAGTTGTGCTCCGAGGGACCACGGAAGAGAACCGGGGACGCCACGGCTTCGGCAAACTGGCAGGTCAGCACGACCGCTAGGAAAAATGGGTCGGGCCTGCCCAACTGAAACACCGGACTGCTTCAGTTTGATCGGGCTCGTGAGAAACTGAAACCCTTGCGGACCCTGCTCTAGGGACACATGTGCACTCGGCGTCCCCGTGCGGCGAGGTGATCCGAATGCATGGACCGCACGGACGCTCCCAGTTCTCGTCCGTTGTATTCTTGATCCAATTTGCACCATGGTATGGTGCGGTTTATGGTGCAGGACCGTTTTATGGTGCGGGTTGGAACTTTGTAAGTCCGCGAAATCTTAGGGCACGCCCGCCCCGATTCGAACGGGGGACCGGTGGATTAGAAATCCACTGCTCTATCCAGCTGAGCTACGGGCGCGTGTGGCGCAGCTCTTAGCTCAAGCTCCGTGGTCGATCCACTATAGGCTGAATCCACTAAGGTTTACGTGTCTTCGAGCCCCTCGACGCGCACTCACGGCCGAAGTAGCCTCCGTCCCATGAGGGCCTTAGCACTACCAGTTTCGTGTTTCTTATCTGTCTTTGTGGCTTCACTGGCCATGGGCTGCGCAGGTGCCGCCACCCCTGCAGCAGGCGACCCAAGCGCTGAATCGTTGCCTTCGGCTGATGAAACCACGAGCGAGCCTGCTGAAAAAGCCTCCACGCCGGAGACAACCGAAACCGACAAGCCGACCGAGGAAGAAGCTCCGCCTCCGAAGAAGCCAGCAACCCCAACTCCTGAATTCAAGCCTGGCATGTCCGTGAATGAGGCAACTTCAGCGGTCCCAGACGGAATTCCCCGTCTGAACATGGAGCAGGAAGTGCTTTCCGCGCCGCTCCAGAATCCCGATCTCTACGCGCCCTGCAAGCCCAGCGCAGCTCAGCGCTTCAAGCTGCGGCTTGCAGTCTGGAATGGCAAAGTGGTGGGTCTCGATTTGAGCGTGAGCCCTAAGAATGCAGCCTTTGAGTCCTGCCTCCGCGAACAACTGACGAAGCTTGAATGGAAGGACCGCGTGGAGTCCTTGAACACCATCGAGTACGCCTTGTAGAGTCTTGCGATAAATCGGCTGATTGTGTCGCGCCACGGACGCCACTAGACTGCGCGCCCATGATGGCCCGAAGAACTTCTCTTGTGTGCGCTCTGACGCTCCTTTCACTCAACGCCTGCGACAAGCAACCGGCTGAACCGCCTATGTCAACACCCAAAGATGAACCTGCGACGGCGGCCGCCACAACCACGGCAGCTCCCACTGTCACGGCCGCTCCCGTTGCTGCACCCGCACCAACACCTGCAGCTATCCCCGCTCCTGCAGATGTCGCGGCGGCGCCCAGCGATGCCAAGAAAACCGCAAGCGGCCTGGCCACCAAAGTCATCCAAAAGGGGACTGGCACCGAGCATCCTGGGCTCGAAGATCGAGTGAGCGTTCACTACACGGGCTGGACGACGGATGGAAAGATGTTTGACAGTTCGGTCCAGCGTGGCGAGCCCGCCTCGTTCGGTGTCACCGGTGTTATCAAGGGCTGGACAGAAGGCTTGCAGCTCATGGTGGTGGGCGAGAAGCGGCGTTTCTGGATCCCTGCCGCGTTAGCCTACGGAGAATCTCCGCGCGCCGGTGCACCTGCTGGGATGCTGGTGTTCGATGTCGAGTTGCTACAGATCCAAGGCGCTCCCAAAGCCCCGGCCGATGTGGCTGCGGCGCCCAAAACAGCCACGAAAACGGCGAGTGGCTTGGCCTATCGCGTGCTCACCAAGGGCACCGGCAAGAAGAAGCCCACGGCCACGAGCAACGTCACCGTGCACTACTCAGGCTGGACAACCGACGGGAAAATGTTTGATTCGTCGGTCGCGCGCGGCGCTCCCACCAGCTTCCGGCTCGATCAAGTGATCAAGGGTTGGACCGAAGGCGTGCAGTTGATGGTTGAGGGTGAGAAAGTTCGCTTTTGGATCCCGGGCAGTCTCGCCTATGGCGACAAGCCCGCGCGGCCTGGCTCCCCTTCCGGCACGCTCGTGTTCGACGTGGAGCTGCTGCAGATCCGCGACCTACCCGCTTCGCCTCACTGAGCAGCGAGCAAGTCTGGCGGATCGAACGAATGAACACTCCGCTGCACTTGTTCTGAGGTCAGACCGAAACGCCGTTCCTTGCCCGCGTAGGCATCCAGCGCCAGGGCGAGTGCATCGGCGTTGAATTCTGGCCACATGATGGGCAGAAACACGAATTCTGCGTACGCGGACTCGAAGAGCAAGAAATCACTCACGCGGGTTTCGCCGCCTGTGCGCACCAGGAGATCCACATTCGGCAGCGAATCGGTGGACATTTCGCGCTGAAAAGCGGCTTCGTCGATGTCCTCGGGCAGAATCAAACCGGCACGTGCTTTGGCCGCTAGCGCTCGCGCCGCGTCCACGATGTCCCGACGTCCGCCATACGAGAGCGCGAGCGAGAGTGTCATCCCTTGGCAATCGGCCGTGTACACCATCAGCTGCTCCACGGCGTGGCGAGTCAAGAGCGGGAGATCATCGAGATTGCCCACCACCCGCACGCGCACATTGTTCTTGCGCAGCTCTTCTTTCTCTTCGTTGGCGAAGTAGACCAGGAGACTCATCAACGCTCGCACTTCGCGCGGTGGACGTGCCCAATTGGCAACGCTGAAGGCGTAGAGTGTGAGGTATTCGATGCCGAGCTTCGCGCAGGATTCTACCGTTTCACGAACGGCGCGAGCTCCCTCGGAGTGGCCCTCCACGCGCTCAAGCCCGCGTGCTTTCGCCCAGCGACCGTTACCATCCATGATGATGGCAACATGGCGAGGCAAGCGCCCTTCCCTCCCTGAGTTGGAATTCCCCTCAGCTTGCTCGTTGAATTTCGCCGCCAAGCTCTGCTTGCTATCACCCACGTTTGGCTCCTCTAAGTAAGTCCCCACAGCTGGCTCCAGCGCCAGGCCGTGTTGCTGGGAGCTTGCCAGAAGGCGTTGGCGAAAGGGCCCGCGAATCGTGGAGGTTTCAAGGAATCAACTGGGATCTTCGGGGGGCTCAAGCCCCAAGGGTCCGGGCTCGGAAGGTAAGCTGAAGCAGAAGCTCACCTGAGGAGGACCGTGAACTTTGAGATCAACTCGACCACCATGCGCCTCGGCCACTGCCCGCGCGATCGCAAGCCCAAGCCCAGAACCGCCCTTGTCCGCCCGTGTTGTCACGAATCGGCGAAAGAGCTGACTGCGCACATGCTTGCCAATGACGCCGCCGTTCGTGGTGGTGAGCTCAACAGCATCGACAACGCGTTGGAGGTTCACGCTCACCTCGGAGCCTGGCTCTGAATGGACGAGCGCGTTATCAATCAAATTGAAGACCGCCCGCACACACCAGCTCTCGTCGCCACGCACGCGCAAGCCATCACCAATGCTAAGTTGAACACGCTCACGACGCTCACCGAGCCCTTCTACCACCGAGCGGGTGATCGCTCCGAGATCGATCCAAGCGAGCGCTTCCACACCCCGGGCTTCAATCCTCGCGAGGCTGACCAAATCACGCAGCAGCCGTTCGATCCTGCTGGCCGCTTCACGAATTCTTCCCACAAACTGGCGCGCCAAGGCCGGCTCATCGATCGCGCCTTCTTCCAGAACTTCGGCGCTGGCCAAGATGGCAGCCACAGGATTCTTGAGCTCATGCGACAGATCCGCGGCAAACGTCTCCACGAAAGGGCGCCCCTCCAGCTGACGACGCATCGAATCGATGGATTGCACGAGCCTCTTGACCTCGCGCCCAAACACCAGCCGAGGAACCTGCGTCCGCTCGCCCAAGCTAACACTTTCGGCAAACTCACTCAGTGCCTCGATCGGTTGAGCTATCGCGCGACCAATCCAGGCGGCAGCCAGCGCGGCGGCGGCACCCAGCACCAAGCTGATCACCAGCACCGTAGGCGCAAAATCCGCGAGCAGGCGCTGAATCTCAAGTGTTGGTTTCACCACGCGCACCACTCCAATACTGCGACCTTCAAGCTTGATGGGCGCGTCATAGGAGACGGTGCCGGGCGTTCCTTCAGCACTTCGCGGTTCTGCTGGAAATAGCAGGTGTCCGTTCGTATCAAGCAGCTCGAGCCGCAGCTCATCCGTGCGCTGTTTGCCCAATTCGAGGCGACGCGCCACCCGTTCAATCGCAACCCGCGATCGCTCCAAATCTCCCTCAATGATGGCGGCAATCATCTTGGCCTGCTCCTCGGCGGCAAAGGTGGCAACGCGCACGGTGCGCGCCTCGATCCGATCCAACACCATCAATCCCAAACCAAAAGCAAAGGTCCCGACGATCAGGGCCAATGCCAGAAAGACCTGCATCCGAACGGACATGCCGCGCGTGCGCGTGCGCACCAGCCGCGCGATCACGAACGTAACAAACAGGATGAGGCCTATGGCTGCGGCAGCCACCACGACTAAACGAATCAAGGCCGAAGGCTCGCTTGGTCCGATGCTTGGGTGACGCGGTACCCCACTCCACGGACCGTTTCGATCAGGTTCGGGTCGGCTCCGGCCTCAGCGATTTTGCGCCTCAAGGACTTCACGTGAGAATCGACGGTGCGATCCGTGATGGCAAAGCCAGCACCCCAAACTTGGCAGATAAGTTGTTCTCGTGTGTAGACGCGCCCCTGATTCGAAAGTAGGCAAGCCAACACGTCAAATTCGACGCGGGTGAGCTCCAGTGCTCGACCGAAAACCTTCGCACGGCGGGAGTCCTGATCCAGTGCCAAATGACCTTCATCCAACAGAACCGTCGCTGGCAAGGCCACACGACGCAGCACGGCTCTCACGCGCGCTACCACTTCTCGCGGCGAAAAAGGCTTCGTGACATAATCATCGGCGCCGTTCTCAAGCGCGGCAATTCTGTCGGCTTCAGCATCACGGCTGCTCAAAACGATGATCGGCGTGAGCCTTCCTGCCCCACGCAGGGCGCTGATCAAATCAAACCCACTGCCGTCCGGAAGCATCAGGTCTAAGAGCACCAAATCGGCTTCTGTCAGGAAATCTTCCGCCGCCAACAGCGTGCCTGCCGTATTCACCAGAAATCCCTCGCGTTTAAGCGCGTAAGCCACGGACTCCTGAATTGCCGGTTCGTCTTCAACTACCAGTATCGTCTGCGCCAAGCGGGGCTCCCGAGCATGCCAAGCTAGCATACGTCCGCTTGGAACCCATTCTGGCATTGCTCCTTCAGGGCGCATGCCGCAGAATTGGCGTTGGAACTTGGCATGAGCACACTCCTTTTATTACGCCATGCGAAGTCGAGCTGGGCCGCTCCGAACACACTGGACCACGACCGGCGGCTCAACCCCCGCGGCGAGGAGGCGGCCACCTGTGTGGGCGAACACTTGAAAGAGAAGGATCTGGTGCCGGACCTGGTGCTTTGCTCGACAGCCGTGCGCGCTCAATTGACGTTCACACTGGCAAGCTTGGCGTGCAACTTTAGCGGCCCTGTGAGTTTCCTGCCGGAGTTCTACTTGGCCGAGCCCGAAGCCTATTTGGATGCCCTAGCCAGATTGTCGGGGGAAGCCGAGAAGGTGCTGATGATCGGGCACAACCCAGGGCTCGAAACCCTTCTCTCAACGCTGACGGGTCGCGTCGCGCGCATGCCGACCGCTGCCCTCGCCTGTTTGGCCCGGGAGGGTGCCGATCGAGCGCTATTGTCGATGAATTCTCGCTGTGAGCTCCTTCACTTTTGGACGCCGAAAGGTTCGGACGACTGACAGCCTCGAACCTAGCGTTTCTCCTCTGCATTCGCTATGAAGTCCCACCAGCATGTCCTCCAATCGCACGCATGAGCTTCCCGACAAGCAGGCCATATCTCTCGCCTTCCTAGAAGAAACAAGCGTGTTCTTGCATTTGGATCCGCGGCGCGCCGGTGTCAGCGTCCCTGTATCCTTCGCCAAGCAACCGCAGCTCGTGCTCCAAGTGGGATTAAACATGCCCGTCCCGATTCGTGATCTCGCGTTGGACGACACGGGGGTGACGTGCACGTTAAGCTTCAACCGAACACCACATTATTGTGTCATCCCTTGGACGGCGATCTTCGCCATCGTCGCCGAGAACGGGCGCGGTATGGTCTGGCCGGATGATGTCCCAGCCGAAGTCGCGGCTCAGATTGGGCCAACAGCGCAGAAGCCCGCGGAGGCGCCAGCTGCGCGGAGCCGCGGCGCTACGCTGAAGGCGGTTCCGAGCCCAAGCGAAGCCGCTGCACTGAAAGCGAAGCGTGCGGAGGCGGCAAAGCGAAAGCGCGCCAGCGCCAAAGAAGCCAAGGCCTTGGCTCCCGCCGTCGAGAAAATTGCCCCGAAACGCGAACCGCAAAAGCAACCAGCCTTGCCGGTGCCTGCAGCTTCCAAACGGCCACTTCCCCCTTATCTGCGTGTGATCAAGTAGCAATGGACGTTCGTTGCCCTCGTTGCGCCACCGACTACGAATTTGACGATGCGCTCATTTCCGAGCGCGGCACCACCGTTAAGTGCACCAACTGCGGCCATCAGTTTAAGATCTTTCCGCAAAGTGGGACTGGCGCCCCTGAGCGCTGGCTAGTGAGTACCCGCACTGGCGAAGAGCTAGTGTTCACGTCGCTGAAGGAGCTGCAAAAAGGCATCACCGCGGGCAAAGTCACGTTGGATGATCTGCTTTCGCGCGGCAATCTTCCGCCCAAGCCGCTCCGTTCAATTGCTGAGCTGGAAGGATTTTTTCGGGTCAAAGCCGTTGCCTCGAAATCCGACAGCAAAATAAGCAGTACCCTCTACGGAGTAGCGCCACCGAACCCACACTTCGAGACCCAAGCCAGCTCTGCTCAAGCGCCTCGGCCCGTTTCCAAAGAGCCACCCACCCGGGCGAGTGCCGTTAGCTCCCCGGTATCAGTAGCTCCAGCAGAGCGTCCTGAGCCCTTCCAATCCGTGGCCCGCTCGCTTGAGAATCACCCGCCTCCCACGGCACCACGTGCGGGCAGCACCAAGCCGGCGCTCTACAGCAATGTTGAGGCCTCTCCTGCGAGTGGCGCTCCCGAGACCGAGGAAACGGCGACGCGTCCTTATCCAGATCGGCTCCCCAATCCCAATTCGCTAGAAGCCGCCCTAAAGGCCGAGGACCCCCAAGCCCCGGCTTCGCGCGATGGTTCACCCTTCTCGCGGACGCTGCCTGAAGGTCAGGCGCCGTTGGCTGGAGCTTACGCGGATTCTGCGCGCTCCCTGACCACAGCTTTGCGTGAGCTGGATCTGGCGCGAGGCTCAAGCGAGATCCCCGGCGTACGGGCACGCGGCGCGTCGCTCAAATGGCTACTCGCCTTCGTAGGTTTAGCTGTGATCGGCTTCTTGCTGCTGACGGTCGGCAAGAAATATGTGCTGCCCACGGCGGAAGTGAAGTCGGCCGTTTCAGACGACGCGCACGCGCGAACCCGCAAGCTGCTCGACAGCGCCAGCCTGCTTCTCAATCAAGGGGAGCTTGAGTCTGCCAAGGAGCAGATCGACAAAGGGCTGGGTATTTCCGAGCAAGATCCGGAGGCCCTGGGCGCACGCGCAGAGCTCGAAGCCATCCGCGCCGATATTGAATGGCTCAAGCTGAGGCTCATCGATCCTCAGAACAAAGCCTTCATGGATGCTAGCGAGCGCGATCTAGCAACGCGCCTTACGAAAGCCCAGTCTGCGGTTGAGCAAACAGCCACTGCGAGTCAAGAGTTCTCGGCGATTCGCGCTAAAATCGACGTATTGCGCATGCAAGGGAAGTTAGCCGCTGCTCGTGCCGAAGTAGCGCGCCTTGGAAACAATTCGTCAAAACCGGAGAATGCCTACGCGTTGGTGGCGCTTGATCTTGCAGAGTCCAATCCGGATTGGTTGAATGTTGTACAACGCCTCCGAGCTGCTGCGCTCGGAGAAGGGGCGCTCGGGCGAGTTCAGGCTGCACTTGTCTACGCGTTGGTCCGTGCCAAAAAGGCTTCAGAGGCAAGTACTGAGCTTGAACGGATTCAACCAGGACATCCCTTGTTGGCACCGCTCAAAGCGTTTGTCCTAGCGGCAAGGGATGCGGCCCCAGCAGCTGCTGTTTCTGCAGCCTCCTCGCCTAGCGCAACGGACGAGGCTGGGAGTCCCGAAAGCCCCGGAGCTATTCGTGCGCCGAGCAGCGGGAATTTCCAGGACAAGCTTCAGCAAGCCAGAAAAGCTCTCTCTCTGGGCGACGCCGAACGTGCGGACAGGCTCTACGAAGAGGTATTGAGCACACAGCCGACCAACACCGAAGCGTTGACGGGTCGGGCTGACGCCGCAAAACGCCGCGGGGATAGTGCGCGCGCAGGTAAGCTCTACGCACAGGTTCTTGACCTCAACCCTAGCTATCTGCCCGCAATGCTAGGCAGCGCCGATTATCACTGGCAAACCGGAAATCGAGCGACGGCGTTGACGCTCTATCGTCGCATCGTAGAGCAGGGTGGCGCGGCCAGCTCTTATGGTCAACGAGCGCAATCACGTATTAACGAAGCTGCGAGCGCACCTGCACCTGCACCTGCGCCACCACCCCCCAGTAGCGGAAGCCCAGCTCCCACCGCTCCTAACACCGCTCCTAACACCGCTCCTCCCCACATCGACACAACAGATTTGCCGGCTGCTGTGCCTTGAAGCGATCCATCGGTGGTCCTAGGGGCAGCGCTGTGCTTCGATCCCTCGAAATGATTCGACCTCGGCTAGCGTTCATCGCCACTTTCACCCTACTTCTGAGTGCCTGCAGCGGGCGCCCCCGCACACTCGGTTTGCCCGCGGCGACAGACGGGAAGCAGCCGAAGACACTCCTCGCCGGAACCGCGCGCATCGCAACGCTGGATCTCACTTCAGGCTTTCCTGAAATCGCGGGGGGCGGTGGGGTTTTTCCGTTTCCCGTGGAGCGCACCTACTTCGGCCTCGTCAATGCGCTAACCGAGCTCGGAAAGAATGACGACATCAAGGGCGTCTTCGTCAGTCTCGGCGAGACTCAACTCGATTTCACACATGCCGAGGAGCTAGGGGCACTCCTCAAAGCGCTGCGGGTGCCGGTAACTTGCCATGCTCACACGCTCGGTAATCAAAGCGCCTGGCTCGTTGCCAAAGGCTGCGACTCGATTTGGCTGAGCCCAGCCGGCAGCCTGGAAACCATCGGGCTCGCCGCCCAATCTGTTTACTTGGGGGAGCTGCTCGAAAAGGTTGGCGTGCAAGCCGACTTCGTGAGCGCGGGGAAGTTCAAGAGCTTTGCGGAAACGTTCATTCGTTCGGGGCCAACGGACGAAGCTCGTGAATCACTGCTGGTCACCCTGCGTTCGATTCGCGAAGCTTGGCTCAGCGAGTCAGCTGCTTCCAGAAAACAGGCCAAGAATTTAGCTGAAGATTTCGAAGGCGGGCCCTTCACCCCGGCTGAAGCTCAGGCCCACGGCTTGATCGATCAGATTGGGTATGCGCCCGATGCGCTCCTCTCGCTCAAAAAACAAACCAAAACTGAAAACGTGCAGCCGAGTTTCGGGCCCCAAGCGGGCCGAGGCGGAAGTCCACCACTTTTGGGCTTATTGCGCTCATTAGTGAGCGATGAGGCTGACCTCGATTCGACACCGCGGGTCGCACTCGTGCCCATGATCGGTAGCATTTCGATGGCTGGCGGAGGCGCGTTTGAAAGCCAAGGAATCACGTCGAGCGCCATGCACAAGACGCTGGAGCGCCTCAAGAATAACGACGCCGTTAAGGCTGTGATCCTGCGCATCGATTCACCAGGAGGGTCGGCCCTTGCGAGCGATATTATCTGGAAAGATGTGATGGCATTGCGGACCCGAAAGCCTGTGGTGGCTTCGGTGGGTTCGATGGCCGCGAGCGGCGGCTACTACATCGCTTCTGCCACCAATCGCATCATTGCGCCGCGTTCAAGTATCGTGGGCTCGATCGGCGTGGTCGGTGGCAAATTTAGTGTCAACGGTGCCTTGGAGCGCTTCGGCGTGCATGCGGTAACTTTTCCAGCCAGCCCGCGCCCGGATGCGGAGGGACGCGCCGCCTACCTCTCTTTGTTAACGCCCTGGAATGATGCGATGAAAGAACGCGTGCGCGCGCAGATCGCTGCCGTGTACGATTTGTTCCTGAAGCGCGTGTCCGAAGGACGAAAGAAACCGCTGGAGCTGATCGCCAACAGCGCCGAGGGGCGCATTTGGAGCGGTGTTCAGGGGCTTGAACGCGGGTTGGTGGACGAATTTGGAGGCCTCGAGGCCTCCCTGGTTGCTGCGCGGCGCTTGGCCGGCCTCCCTCGGGACGCGCCCGTTTCCTTTGAGGGCTTGAACGAAAGTTGGTTGGAGTTGCTTTTCCACGGAGAAACACCTGACGCGGAACAAGCGGAAGCTCGCCTTCACAGCTTTCTTCTGCGACAGAGCGCGTTGGCGCAAACGATGCCGCGCGCGCTTGCGCCCTACTTAAATGCCGTCAACGCTGTGGCCAATGGCGATAATGTACTCGCGCTTTCACCGTACATGATCACCTTGGAATAACTTAGAGCCAGCCGCGCCGCACGGCCATCAAGATGGCCCCCACGTGGACGCCGTGTGCCACCCTTTCATTGTCGAGCGCTTCCAAGAGTGCGCTGACTGAAACCACACGAACCGCGAGATCCTCGCCCGGATCCAGCTTCGGATCTTGAATACGCCGTGCACCCTGCGCAAAGAAAAAATGGGCACGATTGGTGTTTCTACTCGGCTCAACACACACACTGAGCAGCGGCTGCCACGCGTCAGCCACATATCCCGTTTCCTCAAGCAGTTCGCGTTTGGCCGCGGCTAAAGGTTCCTCTCCACGGTCCACAACCCCCGCCGGTAACTCAACGCTCGCTCGCCCATACCCGTGCCGATATTGCTCCACCAGAATCACTTCTTGGTCTTCGGTGAGCGCCAAGACACCCGTCCAATCCGGACTCTCGACCAGATGAAAAGCTTCAATAACGTTCCCATTCCCGAGCGATACGGCCTGCTCGCGAATTGTCAGCCAAGGACGCTCAAGTAGCGTTTCGCTCTTCAATACTTTCCAAGGGGTCATTCAGGCACCGTGCGCGTGATGCCCTGAAGCCACGCGGCCATCAATCCCGATTGCCCGAGGGACGGGCCGGATCCGACAACCACAGGCCGAAATAGCGGGGGGATAGCGGGGGGATAGCGGGGGTACTGCCCCATGGCGGATCAAGCAATTTCGGCTGAGGTGAGGGTCGTGTTATCGTGAAGAGGCTATGCAGTATCGAAGCCTCTTAGGTCGTCCGAAAGCTTTTCTCATCGCCTCGTTAACCCTACCAGGCGTTCTTTTCTTGGGGAGTGTAGCCTCGGCGCAGACCTCCGAGGAAATCGCGGGGGCGCGGGCCGCAGCCACGGAGGGTGCCAAGGCCTTCAACGAAGGGCGTTATGCGGACGCTGTCGACATGATGACGAGGGCTGAATCGATCGTGCATTCGCCGGTGCAGCAGCTGTATCTCGCTCGCTCATTGGTGAAGCTCGGCAAGCTGGTCAAGGCCCGCGAAACATACCTGAAAATCCGACGGGCGGGCATGGCCGCGGATGCTTCCGAAGCCGTACGGCGCGCGGTGGGTGATGCCGAAAAAGAACTCCAGCTCCTAGAGCCACGCTTACCCTACGTCACTGCCGCTGCCCAAGGCGCGGGGCCGCTACCGGTCACCATCACGATGGACGGTGTGGCCATTCCCCAGGCACTGCTCGGAGTTCCGCTCCCGATCGATCCCGGCAAACACGTGTTTCAGGCGTTTGCAGAAGGCAAGAAGTCTCTGGAGAAATCGCTCACGATTGCCGAGGGTGCTCGCGAAACGGTGGTGCTCGATCTCCAAGAGCAGAACGGTGCTGCGACAACTGCCTCTCCCGGTCAAACACCCGGCGCCCCGAGTGCGGCGCCCCCCGCGTCGGGTGACAACACCACGGCAGTGAGCCTCACCCCCCCCGGAGGCGATTCCGGAACAAGTGGCAAAGGCCCCAATGGTCTTCGGATCGGCAGCTACGTGGCGTTCGGTGTGGGCGCCGTCGGCCTGGGTGTCGGCACATTTTTCCTCTTGGACGGCAGCGGTGAGAGTTCCGATTCCAATTCTCTTTTCGACAGCAGTGGGTGCGGCAGCACTCCAAGAGGCGCGGCCTGCAACCTTGCCGCGCAGGACAAGATCAAGCAGCTCGATAGCGACGCTGCGAGTGCCAAATCGCTCGGCGCCGTGGGCATCATCACCGGCGTGGCTGGCGTCGGTGCAGGCATCGCCCTCTTTATTTTGAGCGGGAACGATGACCACGCGGCCGCCTCCTCCTCCGTGACACCGTACATTGGGCTCAGCAGCCTGGGCGTGACGGGCACTTTCTAAGAAGTTTCTCTCTTTTCGTCCTAAAGTCTCAAGGCACACGGCCGTTCCTGCCTTCGATGGGACTCTCTCCTTCAGGCAGGTTTGCGCGACGCCACGCCGGTGAAGCGAGCGACACACCGTCGCTGCGCTACGCGGACCACTGCATTCTCCTGGTTCCAGGGACGCTGCTGTTCGGAAGGAGCCCAATCTGCAACTTCTGTTTTGATGAACCGCTCGTCTCGCGGCGTCACGCTGAGCTCGAGGTCAAAGCTCATGAGGTCGTTTTCCGGGATCTGCAGAGTGTGAACGGCGTGTACGTGAACGAGCAGCGAGTGGCCGGCTCCTATAAGCTCAAGCATGGCGACACCCTACGCATCGGACGCCAAGAGATGGTGTTTGAACTCGGGCAACCTCCGAATGCGCGCATCATCGCACTGGATGCATCAGCGCGAACGCTCGGTTGCATGCTGATCACCGGCCGCTCTGCCGCAACCGCGGTCACGCCCACCCATTTCCCCGCCATCAGCCAGGCGGAACACACACGACAGACCGCCGTCCTAGAACTCGTGGCGCGCGCCGCAGAGCCGCTGTTCCTAACCGGCAAGACCGCCGAAGCCGAACGCATCCTCTCAGGGCACCTCGAGCGAGTCCTCCGCGAGCAACGCCTGGGCCGCACGGTGGACGACGACACGTTTCTGAGCGCGGTTCAACTGAGTTTGAAACTGACCGTGGCGGGCGCTGGCAGCAAATGGTTCGACCACGCTGTGGCCCTGCTTCGCGAAAAGAACGCAGTGTGCAGCGAACGCCTTGCCAGCGATTTCCGAGAGGCGATCTTGGTTGCACCGGGTGCTGACCGCGCGGCACTCCACGATTACGCGCACACACTACGTGAACTCAAACCGACGAGCCTTGAACACCTAGCCTCTGCCCAAAGAATCGAAGAAGTTGCCGGCATGGCGCGCGAGCGTTCGTTGATCGGCTGAATCTGGCCCGCTATTTCGCAGACTCCCGCTGGCCTGCGCGGACCTCGCTTGGGGAGATGCCTAAAACTCGCCGAAAGATTCTGGAAAGCTGGAATTGGTCTCCAAAGCCAACACTCTCCGCCACCTCGCGCAGCGTGAGGCGCGTGGTTTCGAGGAGCGTTCGGGCTACGGCAATCCGCGCGTTGCGAACGAAGGTCATGGGCGGAATGCCCTCGGCTTCTTTAAAGAGGCGGGCGAAGTGAAAAGGGCTGAGCCCCGCAGCCTCGGCCAAGTGTGCAATCGAAAGTTCCTCAGCCAAGTGAGCTTTGACGTGGCGCTGCACGATGGATGTTAAGTTGGAAACGTGAGATTGGAGATTGTGGCTGATCTCGAACAGCAACGAAGTGAGCAAAGCCTGCGCCAATTCTTGCTGAGCGCTGTCCACTGTCGGATGAACTTCCAAGAACCAACGCCCAAGCACCGTTAACCTCCCTGAGGCATCCGGCAAGCACGTCAGCACCTCGGGCAAGCTCACTTTTGACTTGCCCGACCAGCCGACAACCATTTGGGTGAGTGGCTTGCCGTTGAGCGCTCGAGACTGATGAACCGCCCGCGCTGGGTAGAGCAAGACTTCCCCGGGACCCGCCTTCTTGGTCTGACCATCAACTGTCGTTTCCACGCCACCACTCGTGGGGATAACAATCTCGTTATAGGGATGCTGGTGGGGCTGATTCTGCCAATTCCGCGGCAACCTCGCCAAATGCACCACGCGCAGCTGGGCTCCCGAATTCGGCTCCAAAAGCTCGCTCGGCATGACCCGGCCGGCCATAGCCCAAGCGGCGCCTGGCCTCAATCGAAACCCTCAACTAGGCGGAGCGTGGGGAGTCCTGTACAAGAGGGCCCCACTTTTCATACACGGGTCCGGAAGGCCTCCTCGACACATCTAATTCAATGACGCTGCGCGGCGTAATCATCGGTTTATTGCTCGGTCTGGGCATTTCGGTCTCAACGTTTTTCAACGATTGGGTGATCGGGCAAACGCCTCTCATCGGGAATCACCTTCCGATCTCGGTGTTCGGCTTTGCTGTGGTGCTGTTGCTCGGTATCAATCCAGCACTGCGTGCACTCGGACCTCGCTTCCCTCTGAAGGGCAGTGAGATAGCCGTAGTGGTTGCGCTCGGCTTAGCTGCTTGCGGTTGGCCGGGCTCGAATTTCTACCGCGCGTTCGCCACAGTCACCGCGCTGCCTTCGCACTGGTTGAAGACCAAGACCGCGTGGCAATCCACGAACGTCTTTTCGTATGTGCCAGGCGCTTCGTCCGAGTTCGGGCAAGGGCAGGTGAAGGCTTGGGACCGGCTGCCCCGCGAGCTCGTCCAGCAGGCCAAGAATCCAACGCCGAAAGGTCAGCTCTTCCGAGCCATGAATTCTGCTTCACAGCGCCTGTTTGAGGAAGCCGCGAACGCGCCGAAGCTAGATGTCGATCAGCTCCCGAACCTTACGCATGCACTGAACCAAGCGTTGAGCGAGCCCACGCTCTTCGACCCTGCTATTTTCAAGGTTCCGCTCTCCGAAACATTGGCAACAATCGCGCAGAAACCCGCCAAACAGCGCAGCGAAGAGGAGACGATTGGGTTGAATCGTGGCGCGCTCGTGGGAGCACTTCCCGAATTTTTTATTGCACCTCCGAGCGGTAGCGGCGCTCTCCTCTTGGGTGGCCGCGCCGATCCGCTGGCTGTGGATACGCTTCTGCAAGGCCGCGGTTTGAACAATCAGCTCAGCCTGAGTGGCCTGCCGTGGCGCGCGTGGTGGCCAACGATTTGGTTGTGGGGTGGGCTGGCGATTGCCTTTGCGCTGGCATCGCTTTGCATGGCGCTCATCGTGCACCCTCAATGGTCGAAACGGGAGCTTCTGGCGTACCCGGTGGCTCGCTTCATCGAAGAAGCCGTTGAGAGAAAGCCCGGTAATTTCTTGCCGGATGTCGCACAGAGCAAGCTCTTCTGGGCAGGGTTCATCACTCTGTTTGGTTGGCACCTGATCAATGGCTTGCACGCTTGGTTCCCCGGTATCCCCGAGATCCCGCGGAACCTCGACTTCACAGCCCTTGCCGTGCTGTTCCCGAACGCCGCCAAAGTCTCTGGCTCTTGGGGCTACTTCGCTCCCACGCTGTACATGTCGGTGATTGCGTTTAGCTTCTTCATGCCCACGCAGGTTTCCTTCAGCCTCGGCATCGCTCAGCTCCTGTTTGTCATGGTGGGCGCTTTGATGTTGGCCCAAGGCTTCCCGTTGGACGGCCATATTCTCGACGCCAAGAACTCGAATCTCCTCAGGTTCGGCTCCTTTCTCGGGATGGCTGGGATCATTTTCTACACTGGACGCCATTTCTACACGCAGGTCTTGTTGGGTGCCGTCGGCAAGCGCAAGTCACCTGAGGTACCCGGCTATTCCATTTGGGCTGCCCGAGCGCTGGTGCTGTTCATCCTATTCGCTCTGTACCTCCTGCACGGCGCGGGGTTGAGCTTCCTTTTTTCGTGCCTGTTCGTGCTGTTAACGCTCCTGCTCTTTTTGGTGATGACGCGCGTTGCGACTGAAACGGGTGCATTTTTCTTGCAGCCGTATTGGGCACCTGCGGGCGTGATCACGGCCCTTCTGGGCTTTGAGTCAGTTGGGCCCACCGCCTTTTCGATCCTGGCGCTAGCAAGCGTTATCCTGACGATGGATCCGCGTGAAGCCTTCATGCCCTACCTCGCCAACGGTCTGCGCCTCGTGGATCGCACGGCGGAGGTCTCGCCCGCTAAAGCAACCCCGTGGCTGATCCTGATGATCCTATCCGGCTTCGTCGTTGCCGGCGTCACCACCTTCTATCTGCAGTACAACCGTGGAGCTGCGCCGATCAATGGCGCCTGGCAAGTGCAGTACATGCCCGCGATGGGGTTTGACCTCATGGCTCAGCACCTTTCGGAATCTATTTCGAAGGGCTCCATCGCAGAGGCAACCCAGGCTGTTGGCCTGGCACGCCTGTCGCTCGTTCGACCGTTCGAGGGTGCCGTTTTCTGGCTTGGCTTGGGGTTATTTCTAGTGATTGTTGCGGCGCTCGGGCGGTTGAGGGTGCCAAGCTGGCCGCTTCATCCTGTGGTTTTTCTGGTCTGGGGCAGCACTCCCATTGCTCACTTTGGAGCCTCTTTTCTCTTGGGCTGGATGGTGAAGTCAGGTGTGATTTCGACGACCGGCGCCAAGGGCTATCGGTCCGTGCGGCCGCTCATGGTGGGCATCATCGCGGGCGAGCTTCTGGCGGGCTTGTTCTGGATCTTGGTGGGTGTGATCTACTACTTCAGTGTCGGAAAAACACCGGTCGTCTATAGCATCTTCCCAGGCTAACGCTATAGCGATCGGGGCTGGCGAACAGGCAGAACTGAGGGCCTCGGCTCGCTGCCTACCACTCCATGATCGGAGCGATCGGCGGTGGCTCCTGAGGGAACGTTCTTGCCCCGGCTAACAGTTGCAGAAATTCGAGCTTGGGACGTATACGAGTGCGCACGGTGCGCTTTGGCGTACGCCTCGCTTCAGCCTCCCAGGACCACACCTGAGGCCGCCAAGCGTTGCCCGCGATCAGAATCGGGATCCCGGTGATAGGATCCGTTTCGTAGATAAAAAAAGCGTGGGTGTGCATCTCCTCTTCATCCCAAGGCGTGAGGCCACGGATCAAAATGATGTCACCAGCTTGGTATTTACCGGCGTTTTTCTCAAGATAATTGAAAAACTTCTCCTTATATCCGAGCTCAATTCGCTCCCCTTCGGGAACCTCCCAAACCTCGAACCACTCGGGATGCGCCAGCCCGAGCTCCATCAAGCTGCTGGCACGCCGCAGCCACGTACGATCCGAGCTTCCCAAATCCAAACGGCCACGGGTTAACTCACGGCTGCCCTCGGCCTTCTGACGCCACCAGCTGCCAGCCGCACGCTCAAAGGTATCCAGCAGGAAATCCACGCACACTTCCGGCACTAAAGGGCGACCCACTTTGTCAAAAACCGGATAGCGATCCTCGCGATACGTGTACGAGTTCCGCCCGGCTAAGTAGGCTTTCACCCACTCGGCACGCAGCTTTCCATCTTCTTGGCCCACTTCCGTCTTGGGTTCATCAAACGGCATCCCTTCGCGCACGAGCGCTAGCATGGCCTCGCGTAGCGCGCTCATTCCGTTCTGACGGATGGCCTCGCGTGCCCGGTGCTCCCGTAACTCGGTTACCTGCGACGGCGCCACCACCTCCCTCAAAAGATCCAGGTGGGCTCCCTTGGCAGCCAACAGCGTCGGGATCCAAAGCTTCCGGCCGTAGCGCAAACTGGCTACAATTTGCGTTTCTCCCAGGTGCTCAATCCGTGCCTGCTCAAAGTGCAGACGATACTTGAGAGCTCTGAAATCGCGGTGCAATGCCGCTTCAGTCGGGCCGGCGCCCACGCCCATCCGATCCAGATGCATCAGGCGCACGAGCGAGCCCACGAGTGGGCCATCCGTGAAGTAATAGTCCCCTCGCTCACGTCGCTCGGCATGCATCAAGACTTCGCCGCGCTCCACCCACACTTCCTTCTCAGAAAACAACCAATCCATCCCCACCAAGCTCACCAGCGAGAACGCTTGATTCGGATGCTCTGCGTAGAGATACCCCTCCCGCAAGATGGATTCCCGCCCGAGCTTCGGACTATCAACAAACACCTGACGCGCGCTCACGAGCCTCGGCCAGATCTTCCACTCGGAAGCGAACCGAGCTCGATAATATCCGGCTTCTTGGCGTGCTTCCGCGTTAAACTGTGGCGTTCTCACCATGACAACGGGCTCGCCCTTGGCCCGCCCCACGAGCTGCGCTCGCACCCGATCGAAGCCAGGGGCACCCGGCGCGCCTGCGTTTTGGCTTGCTTGAGACAGCAGCTTCTTACCGAGCTCATACTCCAGTTCAGCTGGTTCGGGCGGTTTTGGTCCCTGCGCGCGCAGAGGAGCCGCGTTTGGACCTGTAGACACGGCTTCAATGGCACTACCGGCATCGGCGGAAGACGGCGTCTCCTTTGGGCCCTTATCGCACGCTGCAAAGAGCAGCAACCACAGCACGCTGCTCCTCCGAAAGACCGCCGTCAAGAACCGCCGCTCAATGCCCAATAGCCATGAGCGTTCCGAGCAACACAAATCCAGCTACGGCAAGCCCACCCACCACCCAAAGAGCAACCGCAATCATGCCCAGGATCTTACCTGCCTTCGTGAGATCCCTCCCTGAGGGGTCCATGCGTCCGGCGTCCATCTCAGCTAGATCCTTGTTCCCCAAGATCCATGCAAAGACGCCAGCCACTGCGCACATCAGCAACCCCACGAGCCCCAACACCAATATCATTGGGCCGCGATGCGGCGGTAACCCGGAAGGATGCTGGAGCTGCATCCCACCCACGTAGCCCGGAGGATTCCCGTAGAGGCCTGGAGGCGGGGCGTAGACCGGGGGTGAGCCTGGTGGTGGATTCGGTGGATAACCTCCGGGAGGTGGTTGCATCTCGTTCAACTCCTTACAGATTTGGGATTCTCTAGCACAGCACGAACGCGCGCCCCGAGACAGGCTTGTCAGTCACCTCGCCAGGGCGAGCGCATCTTAAAGGGCTTGAGTTATGGGCAATCCTGCCTGCAGGAGTTTGAGGAGGTAGACCTCGCTCCAGGCGGCGAGCTTGCGCTTGGCTTGGATGCCTTTCTTGTGGGTGCGCTCGTTCTTGGCCAGGT
>JBBSBI010000084.1:0-20724 GCA_038251425.1 Polyangiales bacterium | reverse complement strand
TATGGCGACAGCAAGCGACTCACCGCTAGTTTCAAGAAGGCGACGGGAATGACGCCACGCAAGTTCAGGGAGCTGATGACGATTTGAAGCGGGTGCTAGATGTGGCGCCCGGGGGTATGAGAGATTGCAGAAGGTGGCAACAGCAGGCCCGCTGTATGGTAGAATCGCCCGATGGCTGGCCCTGCCGGACGTTTTGCAACCTACGAGGATGTGCTCTCCGCCCCGGAACACATCGTAGCGGAGGTTCTGAATGGGGAACTCTCTACGAGTCGGAGGCCCGCGGGTCCGCACGCAGAGGCGGCATCGGTGCTGGGGATGGACGTGGGTGGCGCATTCCATCGCGGGCGCGGTGGTCCAGGCATCGCTCGCGCCTGTTTGGCGTTCCTCATGCCGCGTTCATCGAGCTGGCGCCGGATTGGGCGTGCGAAGTGATCTCCCCGAGAAGCCAGCGGATCGATCGTGAACGCAAGCTTCCTATTTACGCCCGGGAGCGCGTGACGAATGTTTGGCTGGTCGATCCACTCGCACGAATGATCGAAGTCTATCGGCTCGACGGTGAGAGCTATCGGTTGTTGGTTACCCGTGGTGGTGTAGATAGCGTTCGGCTCGAACCTTTTGAAGCGTTGGAGCTCGAGCTCGCCGCTTTGTGGCCGGCGGCAGCGTCAGACGCGAAATAGCGGCTTCGCATCGACAAGGCCAAAGAGCTCAGTTGCGGTCAGCTTCGAGCTCGGCCGCGGTAGAACGCCACGCTACTTCCAAACCCAGGCGTAAACACAGCGCTTCAATTTCCCCAAGATCACAGTCCGGATTGCGCCTTAGCACTTCGACCACGTCGACGCGGCTCTGAAGCCCACCTGCGTAGAGCTTGGTGGCAACCAGATGCGGGAGATCCACAACCGCAAGCTCACCCAGAACCTTCTGGTTCGCATGTTCGAGCAAAGACCGGCCTAGAACGTTGCGGCTTCGATGTGGGTTGTAGAAATTGACGATTTGGATCGGATCACTGTCGTCGCTTAGGATCGTGAGTGTACCGCCGAGCGCATCACTGGCATCGGGAAGGGATACCTCTGTCTTGAGACCTTCGTCGGTCAGCAAACGCGCCAGATCGCTCAGGACTTTGGGGTCCACATTGACTGCGATATCGACATCGGCCGTGCTTCGCGGATAACCCCAAGCTGCGAGCGCGGTGGCCCCGATGACGGCACACTCATGCCCCAGGTCGAGAAGCAGACCCCGGACCCGCTCCGCAAGTTCAAACGTGCGATCCATCGGGCTATTTCTTCACGCCGAGCTGCGCCGCAACCGCCATGCGTCGCACGGCCCGATCTCGTCGCCCCAGGCGTAAGGCAAGCTGTGCACGCTCAAGAGGGGACATTTCTCGCACACGTTCGATTTCGATTCGGCGTGCCGCCTCAGCGGAGCCGCTGTGCCTCGGTGCGGCGCTCTTGGTTTCGGGCATGGGTTAGGATAGCACTTTCCAGGTGCTTCAGAAGAGACAAATGGCCTGAGCTCGCCCCTTAAACCTAGCAGCATCTCCTAATCCGCGAGGCACGCATTGTAGTCGGCGGCACACGCGCCCACCCCGACGCTGGCTTGGCAAGTGTTGTCGCGCACTCCGGTTAGGCAGTCGTTCGAGCAGCTGGCCATGCACGCGCCGCTGCAAACGCAAGCCCCAAGCGCGTTGAAGAGATTCTTGGACGTGCCGGCGCAAAGCTTGGTGTCCGCGCGCTCCATGTCAGCCATCCCCCGCGAACACGTGAGGCAGGCGCTGCCGCCTGACCCGGCGCTTCGCACCCACTGCAACGCAGTAATCGGGCTCGATAGTCTCACGCACCCACGGGGACCGTGCCGCCGGGGTCGGCAGCAGATCTGCGCCGTGCAATCTGTACTCGCCTTCCCGAGGCTGATTCACGTTGACCTGGGTGGGCGCAAGCAACGCACGCACAACTCAAACAGAATAGAATCCTCAACACGGGCTTGGCGTGGTGCACTACCATTGTGATCACCAATTACGGGTTGTGAGTGTTCATGGCTTCTTCGGTGTGAGAGCCACCTTCAGATCAAATAGGCAGCGTGAGGAACGCGAAGAGTTGCCAGAGCTGTCCCCTGTTCACTTGAGCCTCTATTGATCGCATGAGCTTCTTCTGGCCTGCAGACGTAAGCGCACTCGTTGTATGCGTACGGGGTACGGCTGCGGGTACTGAGGCAAGCACGGAGTACCGCCTGCTTCAGGGGGATGTAGGCGGGCTTGTGGGGGCCTTTGCGGAGCTCGGTCGCGATCGATCGAAACTCGAAGTAAAGGACACGGCGCAGGTTGGATCTCGACGCGGCCGAGCCGTGAACGGTGAGGACATTGTGTAAAATGACGTCGCCCGGATTCATCGGCAGGGGTAAGGCGCCATCTCGATCGAAACGATTGCTTTTGTTTTTACACTGGACCTCCGTCTCGGCTCTTTGATCTGACCAGAGATGAGAACCCGGTATGGCCCATAAGCAGTTGGTTGGGTCAGAATGATCAAGGTAGATCCCAACGTTAAAGATAGGTGTCTCGTCGACAAGTGAGGTATTGCTGTCACGATGCCATGGAACGCTTGCCCCGCCGCCGGCGCACTTGAAGACCATGCTATCCCAGGTGGGAATGAAGCTTCTCCCCTGCAGTCTTTCAACGATGCGAAGGATGTTGGGGTGGGCCAGAAGCGCTTGGCAAGCAGGTGACTTGTCGACAACGTATTCGATCCGGGAGGGGATTCTGCCGAAGCTTGGGTCAGCCCGTTCAAGAAAATCGCCTAAGCGCGGGTCGGCAGGGTTGCGCGCTATGGCCCGATCCACGAGTGCCTGGGTCTCGTCTTGTAAGGCTTGAAGCTCTAAGTCGGAAAGGAGGTTGCGGATAACCAGCAATCCGTCCCTGGCAAAACGTTCTGTTTCGGCATCGGAGATGGATGAAGCGTTGCTTGGCTGGATGCTCTCACATGGGGTGCTCATGATGCGCACTTGAATGTATGGCGGTTGCGCGTTGATTGTGCGTCCCGCTTGTGCCATCGTTTATCCCATATCCTAAGATGCCAGCACAAAAACCCACTAGAAATCCGCGCCCCCCGGCGCCTGACAGTCTCGGGTTCCAAGTGTATCGCGGGCCGGCGAATCTGATGGTGGAAGCGCATCAACACACCGACATTGAGCTCAATTTCGTGCTGCGTGGCTGGATACGCTACTTCATGGCGGGGCGCTTCACGGTGGTGCCAAGCGAGCAACTGGTTGCGATTTGGGCGGGCATTCCGCACCGCGTCGTTGAAGTGGCGCCGGGCGCCGAGCTCATCTGGGTTACTGTCCCGCTGGCGTGGGTTCTTAGCTGGGGGCTCAAAGAGTCGTTCGTCGGAAGGCTTCTCCATGGTGAGTTGTTGACAGAACCCCGTCCCGATTCGTCCGAAGCCGATCGCATCCTCCTTGGGCGCTGGGGCGACGACTTCGAATCAGAAGGGCCTGATCGCCGGGCGGTGGCCGCCATCGAAGTCGAGGCTCGGATGCACCGACTTGCGCTCGCTCAAGGCCGCTCGGTGCGTGGCACTCGCCGAACGCAGAGCCTCGGACCGGTGGACCAAATGACGGCGTTTATTTCGGCCCATTACACCGACGAGATCGACGTCTCCGATATTGCTAAGGCCGCCAATTTACACCCCAACTACGCCATGGCGCTTTTCAAGAAGAGCTCAGGAATGGCGTTGCACGAGTATGTCGTCCGCCTTCGGGTTTGGAATGCCCAACGACTATTGCTCACCACCGATGAGAAAATTCTCGTCATCATGCTCGAATCCGGGTTCAAGTCCGCTAGCAGATTCTACGAGACGTTTCGCAAGATTGCCGGCGCTTCGCCTCAAGATTATCGCGCTCGTCACAGGCCAGTCTGAAGCTCACGGTTCTTAACCTTAGGATCCAGGATATCTTTCTTGGTATTCGGGAAGCCCGACACTGAGCGAGTGGGTAGAGTGGCTGTACACACTATGACGTTCAAGCAGATTCATTTTGTTCTTGGTTTGTCCCTCCTTGGACCCGCTTGTTCTACGCAGATCCCGTCCTCCTCCCGTTCTTCGGGAGGATTCGGCTCCACAACTGGGATCCCCAGTGGTTCTGACCCAACGCCGGGAACCCCCAATGTTCCTGGCGGCTCTACGGCGCCGTCGACGAATCCAGAGGGGTTACCGCAATCGAGCGCGCTTGGGCCAATCGCGCTCCGCCGTCTGAATAACGTCGAATACGAAAACACAGTGCAGTACCTATTGAAGGTCGCGTCGGGCACGACGAGTGCCTTCCGTGAAGACGAACCGAGCCTTGGCTACCGGAACATGGCCGGTGTGTTGACGGTAACGCCACTTTTAGCCGAGCAGTATGCGACAGCTGCGAAGAAGCTTGCGACGGCACTCGACGTCAATCAGTTCGCACCGTGTGCCAACGGTACGCCCGAGTCAGCCTGCGCCGAAGCCTTCATTCGTTCTTTTGGGCGCAATGCATTTCGGCGACCGGTAACCGCAGAAGAAGCGAGCGGCTACGGAGCGATTTTCGCTCTGAAGGCCATGCGTTCGGACTACGCAGGTGGTGTGCGCTTGGTAGCCGAAACCATGCTTCAATCGCCCTATTTTCTCTACAAGACAGAGATTGGAGAGGGCACAGGAGTCGATCGCACCCTCACCCAGTATGAGCTTGCGGCGCAAGTCTCTTACTTGGCGACCGGTGGGCCTCCGGACGCAGAACTTGCGGTGGCGGCTGATGGCGTGAAGCTTGGAACCGGCGCCGAGCGCGAAGCACAGCTGCGCCGTTTGCTCGGGACCCCGCGCAGCACAGCATGGCTTTCTACCTTTGTGACGCAGTGGTTGGGAATTGCTGACGCTGCCAAGGTTGCCAAGGACAAGACAGCCTATCCTGACTACACGCCGACGCTATCGGCTGCAGTCGCCGATGAATCGCTGCGGTTCATTGGGAGCGTTCTGACTGGGTCAAACGGATCCTTGGAGACCTTGTTCACGGCGAATTGGACGCTAGCGAATCCTGAGCTTGGAGCTCACTATGGCCTAGCCCAAGCTCCGGCCGACTGGGCTCAAGTGATGTTGCCCGCTGATCAGAGGCTTGGGATTTTGACCCAATCAGCATTCTTGGTCGCAACCTCAAAGGCCATTGATTCTTTTCCGATCCGACGCGGCAAAGCCCTCAGAACTCATGTGCTGTGCGGGAACGTGCCGCCGCCACCAGCGGATCTCAAAGTGACTCAGGTGGCGTTGGATCCCAATTTGACGACGCGCGAGCGGTATCTTGCCCATCAGCAGGCAGGGGCTGCCTGTGCGGGCTGTCATAGCTTGATCGAGCCGCTTGGATTTGGCTTTGAAAACTACGACGCCACCGGCCACTACCGCACTACAGAAAACGGAAAACCGATTGATGCGAGCGGCGAGATCAAGGCGATCTCACCCGAGGTAGATGGGCCGTTTGCCAATGCAGGCGAGTTTGTCAAACGCATCGCGCCGAGCCAAATCTTGAAAGATTGCGTAGCACGCGAATCCGTCCGTTGGGCACTTGGGCGCGCGACAGCCACCGCCCCTGCAATGGATCCTGGAGTGCTCCGCGACCAGGCTATCATCCAAGCGCTTTCAGCACGTCTTGCCACCAACAGTTCCGATGTGCGAGAGCTGCTTGTAGGCTTGGTGCAAAGAAGCGAATTCGCACTTCGATCAGATCGATGAGTCGTTCCTTTGGGTTAGGGCTCGCCGGTGGCTTTAACGTTAACTCAAGACTGTCCCGTCTCTTTAGTTCTAGATTTGGTTGTTTCTTTCGAGAGGATGAAATGTCATGGCTTCCAGAAGTATCCTAAGGCGTCGAGAGGTCCTGCTTGGCCTCGGTTCGGCAAGTTTCTTGGCGGCTCCGGTATTTCGGGAAACCTTGGCTGAGGCTCAAGCGAGTCCATTTCCAGTGAGGTTTGTTCCCATTTACTTACCGGGCAGCGCGTCCGTTGGGAACTTCAGTTTCTCCGGGGTCCTCTCCTCGATGGCTCCCTTTCAGGCGGATTCCATTTTTTTGCCCTTCGACAATCAAGCGTCCATCAAGTTCAATAGCCAACTATTTCATGAAAACGAGGCGCGAACCTTACTCACAGGTGACAGCAGTTACATGCCTCCCGATAACGGAGTGGCGATCTGGGCTAAGTCTGACAGCATCGACCAAACGATCGCCGCACAGATAAGTTCTCACCTCAAGTTCACATCCCTGCAGTTTGGGATCTTGGCCGAGACGGGTGGTGAGACGCTTGAGCAAAGCCGGCTGAGCTTCATACAGGGCGTTCCTCAACCTCCCACGGATAGCCCCACCGAAATGTTCACACGACTGTTCGGCAATGGTGCGCCGATGCCAAGCGCAAGCACAAGCGGAACACCGCCGTCTGCTCCTGTCAGCGCTCTGGGCGTCGATGGGAAGAGCATGTTAGACCGCCTGAAAGCGGAGGTTGCGGCCCTCCAGGTGGTTGCCGGAGTGGGTGAGCAAGCTAAGCTCGATCAGCATCTCACATCGCTACGTGAATTGGAAAAGCAAGTCGTCGGACTGCCCACGATCGGTATGGGGGGTGGCGGCGGGGTGGTTTCACCGGGAGCGGGATGTGCAGCACCAACACTTACCCCAGTTGTGTCAAAGGGAGCTGAGGCTGACATTCCGCAGGTCGCAGCTCAACAATTTGAGCTACTCTATCAGGCGCTAACTTGTGACCTTACGCGCGTCGCATACATGCAGATCCTCACATCGGCGAATTCGCTCCCACAGTATGGATGGCTGGGCGTCAACAAGATTCATCACGAGATTGAGCACGCCCAGGGTACTCCCGCTGGGAATGCCGATCTGGACAAAGTACAGAGCTTCTTCGCCGGGGAAGTGGCGAAGTTCTTGAGTCGCCTCAAGTCAACGCCTGAAGGTAGCGGTACCATGTTGGATAATACACTGGTTTTCTTTTTTACGGACTTTTGGGATTCGGCGAACCACATTGAAACGAACATCCCGTTCTTCACCTTCGGTCGAGCTGGTGGCAAGGTCACGCCTGGGCGCACAATCGCTGGCAACGGCAGCCCGCACAATCTCTTGCTGCGTGGCATCCTCAACGCGTTCGGCATCGATCAGCCGAGAGTTGGCGATGATGTGGGCGGCTCGGCGGTCTCGCTGGCATAGCGCGTTTCTTGACTCAATCGACTGATGATCGATCCTCAGTACGCGATGGGACCCGCTGGCGGCTGATCGAAGAAGGACGTCGCACCGGGGGCGGGGATGATAGTGGAGGTCCCATCCGGCAATTCCACCGGACTCTGACGGCGGAAGCCGTTGGAATCATCTCCGTGGGAAAGCTGCGGCGATGGTCAGTCTGCGGCTTGATCCACGAACGAATGTAGAGCGTCAAGACATTTCACGCGCGCCTTCACCCAACGCATGGGGCAATCGCCTGGGCGATACCGCGACGAAGCGCTCCGTCGCTTCCGCGGCGGCTGATGCGCTTCAAATCATTAGCTGCAGCTCCGCCAAAGGTTCGTCGATAATCGCGCGGTCCGACCCCCATCATCTGCGGTTATGGGCGTTAACTCCGTCAGGCACGGTTACTAGCATACAAAGACCCGCGTGTAGCCCAGCTTCATCGAGACCACGGGTTCAGCACTGGCACGCCAGCTCTTTCGTAGTCGCGCGTGTCCCTCGAAATGACCGTTAGGCCATGGTGCAGGGCTGTAGCGGCGATGATGAGATCTGGTTGTGAAAAAGTGATCCGAGCCTTTCTGCCCCGTTCAACCAGAAGTCGCCATTTGAACATCACGTCCTCGCTGACTGGAAGCACTCGCTCCTCGAACATGGGGCGCACCCGATTCGTGAGCCACTCGGTGAGTTCAATGCGCCGACTCATCTGTGCAATGCTTTCAATTCCGAAACGAATTTCAGCCAACGTAACGCTGCTGATGTAGAGCGCTTCAAGCGGGAGCCTCCCGATGAATTGGACAACCGCCAAGTGGGGTTTGGGTCGACGGAGCTCGGAGAGGACATTCGTGTCGAGTAGCCAATGCGTCACAGATCAACGTCCCGGACAGGAGAACGGATCGGCTTGGCCAGACGGATGCCGCTTGGCGCGGCGCGCATCGCTTCGACGAGATCCTGACCAGTACGGTTCCCCTTGAGCCGTCGGAACTCCTCCACCGCGATCACCACGACTTCATCCTTCCCCCTCACGGTCACCAGTTGTGGACCTTCCAGCTTCACGGCGCGCACCAACTCGCTGAAGCGCGCTTTGGCGTCCTGCAAAATCCACGGGCGCGGCTCGGATGGAGAGTTCTTTGGGAGAATCGACTTCTTGGAACTAGTCATCCTGACTAGTTTGGCCCAAGGGGCGCTTGGGTTCAAGGGCCTACTGGCTCCTGACCAGCGCTGCCGCCAGCGCAGAATGGACCTAAGACAACCCCCCGGAGCGCAGCTCTCGACAAAGTCGGCAGGATTTTACGACATGTTGTTTGGTGGATCTATCCATGGAATCCAGCCCACTTCTCGCTAAGATTCAATTCAACGACATATGAGCGAGCGACCGTGCCTCCGCGCGCAGCCGCTTCGCTACCGCCAGAATAGGAGTCTTCACGATGCTGAATGGCAAGAATGGCCGAGGTTGGTCTTTCAAGAACTGCGTGAACGCAGGGTTGGCTTTGCCTTTAGTGCTCAGCGCATGCACCGGGCAGCTGGAGGGCACCCGCTCGTCGGCCTCGTCGGCTCAGAGCGGCGGCGACCTTTCCAATGGCGTCCAGAACGGAGCGCAAACTGCAACCGGAACTCAGGCAGCTCCGCCGGGCACGGCCGCGTGCTCCCAGGCAGCGGCCCCGGGCTTCGTTGGTGTGCGTCGCTTAACTCGCTCGGAATACAACGCTACTGCTAGCGACCTATTGGGAGATACCTCGGCGCCGGCCAACGGGTTTCCCAGTGAAGATAGCGTTTTGGCGGAAGGCTCCCACGTTTCTACGCTGTTCTTTGAGAAGCATTTGGCCGCTGCGGAATCGATGATCGACGCCACCCTTTCACGTGAGCTCGCTCTTGGGGCTCAACCCGAAAACCGAGTCTTGATCTGCCCGTCGGACACACAGGGTGTCGCGTGTGCGCAGAGCATCGTGCTTCACTTCGCCGAGCAAGCGTGGCGGAGGAAGGTGACAGCCGAAGACCTCGCTCCCTTCCTGACAGTGTTCGAGAGCTCGCAGGCGCGCGGTGAAAGCGTTAACCAATCGACTCGTTGGGCCTTGGTTGGGGTCTTCTTGTCTCCTGAGTTCCTCTTCCGCATCGAGTTCGACCCACCGGGTAGCATGGCGAGTGTTCCGAGACCGCTCGCGCCGCACGAGCTTGCGGCGCGCCTTTCTTACTTCCTGACGGGAAGCATGCCGGATGCGACACTTCGAGCGCAGGCCGACGCCGGTACGTTGGTGCAGCCCTCGGTCCTCGAAGGTGAGGCGATCCGACTCCTCGGCGGTCCCAGCGCGGCTCGGTTTTCACGCAATTTCGTGCGTTATTGGCTCGCTCTGGGCGCTTTGGATGCTGCGGCGCCCAACCCCGATCTGTTTCCGCAATTCACCCCCGGCTTGCGGCAGGCAATGGCCGATGAAACGAGCGGAGTGTTTGGTCATGTTCTGGAGACGGATGGCAGTGCTGCCGATCTGCTCGACGCGAACTTCAGCATGCTCAATCAGCAACTTGCCGAACACTACGGGCTGACGCTTCCAGATCCTCAGCTGGCGCCAACGGAGCTGCGCCTGGTGCCGCTTCCCGAGGGCCCCCGCCGCGGGCTCCTGGGGCAAGCGTCGATCCTCACAATGACTTCAACTCCGAGCCGGACCAACCCGATTCGACGTGGCAAGTGGGTGTTGAGCTCGCTCCTCTGCAGCCAGCCCCCACCTCCGCCGCCGAACATTCCCCGATTGCCTGCCGATCCGGTCGACACTCTTACCGAAAGACAGCGATTCGAGATGCATCGCGCGGATCCCACTTGCGCGGGATGTCACGCTTTGATGGATCCGATTGGGTTCGGCCTCGAAAACTTCGATGCCGTCGGTAAGTATCGAACCGCCTATGCAGGCGGTGCACTCATTGACCCTTCCGGGGTTTTTCCGGATGGTCGAACGTTCCAGTCCGTAGTCGAGCTGCGAGCCCTGTTGAGAGGGGACCCTCGTATCGCAAGCTGCGTGGCGGATTCGTTGTTCAAGTACGCGTTGGAACGCAATCCCACCACCACCGACGCGTGTCTGGTCCAGGAGCTCACCCAGAGTCAAGGATCGAGTGGGGGCCAACTGAAGCAGCTGATTTCGAAGTTGACGCAAACCATCGCGTTCACTGAGCGCCGAGGAGAGGAAGGAGCTGTACCATGAGTGCACCGAAGAAAGCCAAGACCTGGAGGATGCCGCGGCGCACGTTGCTGGCCGGAGCCGGCACGGCGCTGTTTCTGCCTCTCTTGGAGCAGATGCAGTGGAAATCAGCGCGGGCAGCTGGGAGCGATCCGAGGCGGTTTCTGGTTCTCTACCGTCCCAATGGGGTCTATGTTCCGGCTTACCTTCCCTCAGAAACGGGTGTGGCGTATGCGCTGCCTCCTACCCTCCAACCGCTCGCAGCGTTTAGGGATCAAATGGTGGTGGTGAGTGGGCTACAAAACAGCGTGGTGCAGGGCCTCAACCTGCACATCGCAGGTATCTGTGGCTGGCTCACTGGAGGATCGCCCGTGCCTGGCAAGAACGGTGTCTCGATGGATCAGCTGTTGGCTAACGCCTGGGCCGGGGCCACACCGTTTCAGTCTTTGCAGCTCGGCACGGACTCTTCGTCTGCCTGGTACAAGACCGGTGAGGCCAATTGCGACTCAAATTTGCCGTGCAACTGGGGACTGACCCTTTCCTGGCGGGACGATCACACGCCTGTGCCGATAGAGATGAACCCAAAAGCTGCATTTGATCGGCTGTTTGGTGGCTTACCAGCATCCGGTAGCGGAGCGACGGAAACACCTGATGCAGTCGCACGGCGCGCGTCCCTCGGCAGCGTGCTCGACGCGGTGCGCGCCCAAACGCTCGGTTTTCAAGGCAGGCTGGGGCCCACTGATCGTCGACGCCTCGAGGAATACTTGACCGCGGTCCGAGAGGTCGAGGTTCGCTTGACTGCGCCGCCCGTCTCAGGAGCCGCGGCTTGTGGGGCGGCTCCCTCACCCGCCGATGGACTCGCCTGGCCAGGTCGACTGAAGGCCATGCTCGACATCACCGCGTTAACGCTGCAGTGCGACCTCACACGGGTCATCACGCTGATGATGGCAGAAGCCGAAAGCGGCGAAGAGTTCCGCTTTCTGGGCCTCACCACACCTACCGATGGCCAACAAAAAGGCCACCACGGTGCGTCCCATTGGAGCGAAGATCCGACGACGCTGGTTGAACCCCTGAAGCGCATCGAGAGCTGGTATTCGGAACAGGTCGCTTACCTAGCCAGCAAGCTCAAAGCTGTCCAGGAAACGGCGGGAACGCTCCTCGAAAATTCCCTGGTGCTCTACGGCAGCGAGATGGGTAGTGGTGATGTCCATTCGTACCGTGAGATGCCGGTCACCTTGCTCGGTGGGGCGCCCGTTGGCTTGCCATCTGGCAGACACATTCGCTTCGAAAACGAGCCCCCGATCGCGAATCTACACGTCACCCTCATGCAGTCGCTCGGCGTACCAGTGGGGTCGCTTGGGAACAGCACCGGTCCGATCAGCTTGAGCGGTTGAGCGAAGGCGGCCCGAGCCGCGACATGTTGTAGAGTATGGAGCGCGCTTGCTATGATGGCGTAAAGTCGCTGATATCCCGCCATGGACACTGCTTCCGACCTGTCTCAAAATCCTGTGCCCGAAAACGCCTTGGGCGTGGCTTTGTGGACCTCGGGGGCGCAAAGTTTCCAGGATGGGTACCGTCACCGCAAAGTGGCCCCCAGCACTATCGTCGCCGTGGTCACCGCTGGTCGATACGAAGTCACCCGTGAGGACGGATCGACCACCATCGCGCACAGCGGCGAAGCCTTTGTCGCTCAAGATGGCGAGTGGCTCGACATCCTCCATTGCGGCTCACGCATGTCCGCCTGCTGGGCTCACTTCCGCATCACCGTCTTCGGCAGTATCGACGCCTGTCGTCTGTGGGACCTGCCACGTCGGTTATCGCGCGAGCAAGCGGCGCCGATTCGTCGACTGATTCGGGCAAGCCGACAGGTTGAAGGCGGACTGCTCGGTGCAGCCACGCGCGTCGAGGCGGCCCTCACTACCCTGCGCATCCTTGCCGACGCTGGTCAGCCTACTGGGCTCGCTCAGCCCCTTTTGGCCCATGCCGCTGAGCTTGCGCCTTTGAGTGCTTGGGTGGATCTACACTTGGCTACGCCCATCTCGATTGCCGATCTCGCGCGCCAGGTTGGCGTGTCACCGAGTCGACTGCATGCACGCTTCCAGCATCATCTCGGATCCCCGCCCATGGCTTGGGTCCGGGAACGTCGCCTCCTCGCAGCCCGCGACCGTCTTCTCGCCACCGCTGACAGCGTCGCTGCGGTAGGTGCAAGCTGCGGCTTTTTGGATCCCTTTCATTTCAGCCGTGCTTTTCGACAACGGTTCGGCGCCGCCCCCTCAGCGTACCGACTGCACGCCGGCGATCTGACCTGAGGTGCCTGTGCCACGTCGAGCGCAGCTTTCAGACGTTCACGACGTTCAGCACAGGCCCGCGCTCGCACCGACTTCAATGATTGCGAGTGGCTTCGCTCGAAATGCCAACGACATGAAGCTGCGCCGTGGCATCCGAACCCAAGTATCATGAGATCCTGATTCGCCTTGCGGATGCCGGGGTTGAGTCGATTGTCGTGGGGATGGCATCGGGCGTTATCCAAGGGGTCCCCAAACGCCGTCGCGCGGCACGATAGACGTCGCTTGCGGCCTAACGCCACGCATCTGATCGGGCCGGGCCATATCCTGCTTGAAACGCGTTTCGGGGATTTTGATTGTTTGGGTACGATCGACGGTGCGAGAACCTATGATGACTTGGTGGACGCGAGCCTTTCCATGGAGTTCGATGGGCGCCAGATCCGTGTGCTAAAACTGGAGGAGCTTTTGGCCATAAAAACCCGCGCTGGTCGCCCCAAGGATCTGGCCGCCATTCCCTACATTGAGTCGACGATTGCGGAAGCCCGCCGTGTCAAAGAATAGGTGCAAATCCCAATCACGAAACCGCTCCCAAGAGCCCGGCCTAGCTATCACTTAGTTCCCAGGCTGAATCCTGCTTTGGCCTTGGCGGTAGCGCTACCGCTCGGGCTCGTGCCGACGGTCTTATTGATGTCCACGTTGACACTGGGTGCGCGGATGCTGGCCGTCGCTTTGGCAACCGCAGCCTTCGTGGCGTTAACCTGTGCGGAGACGTCCGGCACTTTGACTTTCAGATCCGCTTTGGCGACGGCACCGAGTTTTGCGTCGGCGGCCAGCTTGGCACGCGCTTCAGCAGCCAGCGCTGCCTTGGCGTCCGTGCGAAATGCGGCGAGCCCTCCCAACGCGATTTTTCCGCCGGCGGACACGCTCAGCACAATCGGCTTCGCATTGAGATCCAGGTCGCCTGAAACCTTTGCCCTGTAACTCAAGCTCGGCGCATCCCATTCGAACTTGAGCTTCGAGGCGCCACCCGCATCCAGATCCAGAGCCAAATCGCCAGCGGCGTGCGCCTTGCCCGAAGCATCGAACACGTACGCCGTAACGAACCCTCCGGCGTTGACGAGTTCGACCGAATAATCACCCGCCATGACCATCTGACCGCCGTGGCTTGCTTCGACTGCTAGGTTGAACGCTGCGAGCTTGCCGACCTCCACCTTGCCCTCCGCCTTGAGGTCGACGGTGATCGGCCCTGGTACGAGCGTCACTCCCGCCCCGACACGACCCGTGAAGCGCACCGCGAGAGCGTTCCAAGCTAGCTCGACTTTGGCTTGGCCGTTGCCTTTGGCGGCCAGACTTGCGACGAGCCCAAGCTTTGCGGGCTCAGCCACGAGCTCACCCTTGGCATCCATGACAATCGCTTCGACGCGTCCGCTTGTGAACGCGAGCACCTCCACGTTGAAGTCACCCGTGGGGATCACGGTGCCACCAATCCGCGCTTGAACCGCTGCCCTGGCAGCCGCTTGTCCTTTCACCGCACCCTCGGCAAGTTTCGCCTGCGTGTCGGCAGGTGCGGCATTGGCCTCGCCCGTCGCGACGGCGTCGCCTTGTGGTGCGTACCGAGAGCAATGACCGTAATTACGAATTGTGCACTTCGTCGCATGATGACCTCCAGAGCGGGCCAGCATAGTCCGGCGCCTTCTGCAAACCTAATTGGAATCCTTGCAGACATCACACGCGTCAACCGACATGCGTCTCGATCTGGCGCACAATACCAGGTATAGGAAACTGAATGGCAAGCACGAAATTAGCGTTAAACTCCCAAAAAACGACAGAGATCCCGGGGCCACTCGTGAAGGTCGTGGGTGCGGTGCTCGGCTCCTTTCTTCTGGCAGGGTGCGGTCCCAAGGAGGGAATAACGATCACGAATGAACCGGGGAAGCGAAAACCTGAAACGATCGCACGGCCACAGAGTCCGATGTCGCTCGCCGACGCGAGAGGCTACCTCTTGCGTCTCATCAATCGTGATCGCGAAGCGGAGGGGTTGGAACCCGTCGCCAGAGATGCCGCCGCTGAAAAAGCGGGCCAAGAGCACGCAGTCGACATGGCTACCCATGGCTACACCGCACACATCGGGACGGATGGCTCAGTCCCCGAGCTGCGCTACACCAACGCCGGCGGGACGGGGATGGTTCAGGAGAACGTGGCTTGCATCGTCGACGGTAAGGATCGCAAGCTCGACGCCAACGGGCCGTTTTCCGCTGAGAATCTGGAGAGCATCGAAGCTCTCTTCATAGGGGAAAAACCACCGAACGACGGACACCGGCGCAACATTCTGACGCCTTGGCACACCCACGTGGGGATCGGGATTAGCAAGCCTGCTGGTGTCCCGTTGCTGTGCGTCGCCCAAGAGTTCGTCGACCACTACGGAGATTATACGCCGCTCCCGGTTTCGGCTCGCCTGGGCAAGTCAATTCGCGTCGCCGGCAACATCACGCCTCCGGCCGTGTTTGCAGGCATCGGAGTCGCACGCATCGATACTCCGCGAGCCATGAGCCCAGCCCAGCTGAACCAAACGCACAGTTACCCAGTACCCGCGCCCTACGCGACGTACTTCCCAGAAGGATTCGTCACGCCGATCCCCGTGAAGGTCAACGGCAACCACTTCACCATCGACGTGCCACTGAACGACCAGCGGCGTCCAGGGATCTACGAAGTGAGCGTGTGGGCCAGGGTGCCGGATACGAGCAAGCTCATCATGGTGAGCCTGCGGACGATCTCCGTGAAATGAGTGACCGTTTATTTCATAGGCTAACTCAGGCTGATCGCACCCGCATTGAATTCAGGGTCGCCGACTGTCGTGGCATTGAGGCCCATGGTATTTACTATGGTGAGGAGCACGTCATTGATGTTGCGGCCTTGAACGTCCACGCGACGGCCTGTTCTGAAGGCACCTCCCGCTTTCCCGATGATGGTCGAAAGAGCCGGAGAGAGGACATGCGTGCCATTGCCCATCTCGGACGCGAGGTAGACAATCGAGTTGTCAAGCATGCTGCCGCTGCCCTCGGGGGTTGCCTTGAGCTTGCTCACGAAGGCGGCCATCTGCTCGAAGATCCAGGTTTGCGCCTTGATGTACTCGCCACCGTTAGCGCTGTGCTCCATCCCGTGATGATCGCCTTTACAACCCAAGAACTCGAAGCGTGGGAACTGATCGCCGGATGAGAGCCATTGCAGCGCCACAACGCGCGTGAGGTCGCAATTCAGGGCCTGGTAGGCGATGTCATTAAAGGCGCTGCTGTAGCTTCGAATGTCGTAGTTTGGGTAGTCCACCGGACCCGTCCCCTGTTGCGAAGTGGCCGTTGGCGGAGGTACGTCCATCGGCATGGCGGGGAGTGCGCAACCGGCGCCGGGCATACCCGAATCTGCGCTGCCTCCGACCGGATTGACGAGAGATTTTTCGAGTTCGCGCAGCGCGCTTAGGTGCTGCTCAAGCTTAGTCTGCTCATCGCTACCCGCTATCGCCTTAACGTCCGCGATCTCTGCATACAAGAGATCCAGTCTGCTTTTCTTGCGCTGGTAGAGATTCACGAGCGCCGGATCGGGCGCGGCTACAGTCGCGACCGGCGTTGAGGTTGCGGTGGGTAGTCCTGCGCCGAACACGCGGGCGAACGCGGTGACAGGCTCGTCCATCGGACGAACCGCTTGACCGTTGTTGTAGAAGCATTCGCAGTGGTCTCCACCCTGCCCCTTATTCCATAGGGAGCCAAAATGGAGAGCCGGAAACCTGGTCTTCTGCCCGATGGCCATCGCCAATTGCTGATCGATCGTGGTCGCTGTGCCGTAACGATACGCGTTGTCTTCCACGCCGCACGCGGTCGGTCCGCCGCAACCTTGATCATTGACTGCTCCGCCAAACATTGAACGGCAGCCGCCGCCATGGCCCTCAAGCTCAAAGTAGCTCGCCACTTTGTCGCCAGCGTGGTTGTTGATCTTGTCGAAAATGATCATGTCCGACTCAAGCGCGGCCCACGGCTTGTAGATGCCGTCGAAATAGGTGTCGAGATCGGCTCCGTCGGGGGCTCCACCCTTAAAGGGAATACCTCCGGGCAGATTCAAGAGAATCAATCGCAGCGGAAAGGAGGTCTGGGCTTCGGCGATCACGGAGCGGAAGACGGGCGTGGCCAAGAAGGCGGCCGCTCCGAGTTGCGTTAGAAGGCTTCGGCGCTTGAGAACGGCTTTGAGCATGTCGTGAGTTTCTTTCGTTGGCGCTTGGCTAACTCCGGTATTTCACCGCATTGACGAAGTCCGGTAAACCTTAGGAAAAATCAAACGGCGACGTGAATCGAGGATCGCTAATGTATGGCAAGCTAACGCCCATACCGCGGGCAACGCTGAGCAGGAGGTTGTTACGGGTGCTGCCGTTGGCCTGATAGGTCCTGCCCGTGCGGAACGCGCCCCCGGCTTTGCCAGCGATAAAAGCTGGAATAAAATCGCACTGGTGAGCGGAACCGTTGCCCATGTCGCTCATTACCAGCATCAACGTGTTGTCGAGCATGCTTCCGCCGCCTTCGGGCGTTTCCTTGAGCCGCTTCACAAGGACAGCCACTTGAGACATGAGCCACGTCTGCACCTTGTCGAAATCAGGGCCGCCTTCGTGTGCCAGCCCGTGCTGTCCTTTGTTGACCCCTGTCCAAGTGAAGACAACCTGTTGCCCGTCGTTGTACCATTGCTGGGTGGCTATCCTCGTTAAGTCGCAGTTCACTGCCTGATAGAGGCGCTCGTTCATCGCGGCCCCGACTGCAGGATCATCTCCGGCATTCCCGAGCGCAGGGGCCCCGCAAGAAGTACCCGGAGTGATCGCAACACCGCCCGGCTGAGCTGCCCCCGATGAAGCCATGATCCCTTTCTCCAACTCGCGCAGTCCCGTTAAGTGTTCGTCGAGGCGCTGCTTTTCCAGGGAACCCACGATCCCTTGGAGGCTCACCACCTGAGCCTTGAGTGTATCGAGCACACTCTGGCGCCGCGCCGCCAGCGCTTGCAGTTTGGCGACATCAGCCGAAGTGGTTGGGGCTGGGCTCGGCGCGCCTCCAGCGAACAAAAGAGTGAACATCGTCTGTGGGTCGTAGACCGGGGGCACTAGCAAGCCGTTCGAATACACAATCCGACCTCGCTCAAAATCGGCGCCGGGACTGATTTGGTCGGTGTTGATGCCGAACTGGAGCGAGGCAAAGCGTGTCCGATTTCCGATAGACTGGGCTATGAGCTGATCGACGGATACGATGCCTGCCGGTGGCACCCTGTCTTCGACGTTGCCTCCACCGTTGCCAGTCAACATTGTTTGCGGGCCTCCATGGCCCAAACCGAACCCGAGCAACAAGTCGGGCATTCCATCGATCAGAGTGATGTCCGAGCTGAAAGGCGCCAGCGGAGAAAGCAGCTTTCCGAACGTGAAGTTGTCTTGAGTGCCTGATCCATTGGGGAAATAGACAATGATCAGTCGCACGGGCGCGGCCTGGGCCTCCGCCAAACTGGCCCGAAATACAGGGGTTGCGAGAAAACCTGCAGCGCCAAGACTGGCGATGAATGAGCGACGCTTGATGAGTGCTTTAGACATAGAAAAATTCCTCAAGGCGAGTTCAAGTCTCATTCAAGGTTGCAGAGTTCTCTCGCGGAAGCTGTCGGTCTTGGCGAGTGCAACCAAGAGCTCTCGCACATCCATTCCCGTCGACCCGAGTTGCTTTTCGAGAGTCGTCGCCACCAGCCTATCGGTTTCAATCTCCGACCGACCAAAGGCCCAGCGGGCTGCATTCAAGACAGCGCACTGGCGCATGGTGGCGCTTGCCGCAAGCTTGTTGGCAAGCTCCGTTCCTCCCGAAAAGGGGCCATCGACGTCCGTCCCTGAAAGCGCACCCTGCGAGTCCACCGGATGGTCATTTTCGCTGGTGCGAAAGGCGCCAATGGCGTCGTAGTTCTCTAACCCAAAGCCCACCGGATCGATCAACGAGTGGCAGCCTGCACACGCTGGGTCGCTGGTGTGTCGAGCAAAGCGTTCTCGGGTTGTGAGAGTTGGGTCAGCTGCTGGCACCGTGATCACAACGTTCGGTGGAGGGGGCGGCAGCGCCTGACAGAACATGCGGGTGCGTATATATTTGCCGCGGGCAATCGGCCCCGAATCGCTCGGGTGCGCCACGACCGAAAGGAGAGCAGGAGTGGTGAGAATTCCGGCGCGTTCAGCGGGATTGACAGTCACCTTCACCAAGACGTCCCCTTGGCCCGGGTCGGGGATCCCATAGATGGGAGCCAGCGCAGTATTGGCAAAGGTGTACGGCGCTAAAAGCAACCCGCGTAACGTTCCCTCGCCCTGCCATACGACGGTATCGAGAAGCATGTTGGCCGAACCGAGCATGGCGTTCTTCGCACTGTCGAAGGTCGGGAACGCTATCATGTCTTTCTTGAGGCTTGTGACTCCCGTTGTGCCGAACCATTGTGCGAGAAACTTCCGCACGCTCGCCTGAGCGCTCGGGAGCGCGAGCAAGCGTCGCGCTTGGGCTTCGATTTCGGTGGCGGTGCCCAGGCTGTTGGAGTCGGCCGCCCGGAGAAGCTCGGCGTCGGGGGTCGAGCCGAGCAAGAAGTACGAAAGCTCGGAGGCCACTTCGTAGGGGCTTAACGTGCGTTTTGCACCAGCGTCGCCGTACTCGGTGCGATACAAGAAAAACGGCGACTGCAGCATGGTTTCGAGGACGAGTCGGACGCCTTCTTCATAGGTACCGGTCGTGCGCGCCAGGTCGTAGACGGCGCGATATCCCATGGTTTCGCTGCTGGTGAGCGGGCGCCGTTGGACGCGCTTGCCAAAGTCATTGATGAACGTGGTCGCGCAGTCGCTGTCCGCGGCAGGAGTGGAGCACTGCGCTAGCGCCGTGATGTTGGCCTCCTGAGCCAGCCGGGTTGCCATGGTGGCGTATTGAGACGCCAAAACGGGAGGAACGGTGTGGACGCTGGCGAAGTTCTCGTAACCGAGCTGGAGCGAATCTGGCAGCAGTGGGTCAGTGGGAGCAGCGGGTAGCGACAGCAGGTCCTTGACGGAATTTCGATATTCGTCGTTGGTGAGTCGGCGCAAAGCCGTCGGTCCGGGCTCACCCGCAGCGATCACCACCGGTGGGGCGTTCGTTGCGATCGGCGTCGTGTCGGTGCTGCTTGCTACTGGCAGCGGCAGACCGGTAGTGGGATCAGTACTCGTGCCGGCGCTACTGGGGCTCGTTCCAACAGGCGTTTGCCGAGCTTTGCCGCTATTATTCGCGATTTCATTGGAGCACCCTGAAAGGAACAGTAGGACAAGCGCCCCGCACAATACGTGTTTCATTCGAGTACAGCCTCCAGCTGGACCAATCATAAATTAGAGGGAGATCCGGCCACCTCTCGCTCTCACGAGAGACGCCACAGGCATGTGAGTGACCTCGGTCAGCCCTGCGATATGGCTTAAGTTAGCGGGCTAAATCAGCGGTCGCCACGGCATTCTCGCGTCAACAGAGTCATTTTTACTCGATTTGCGACATCGTCGGAAGCGTACGACCACTCGGAGGCGCCCCTTACCCGAGCGACAATGGGGACTTCACCCACTGTGGTTCACCAAACGTGCTCAGATTCACGCCGAACGCGCGCGCTAGCCCAATGTGGAAGTCCGCGAGCGAGGATTGGTTGCCCAGCAACGTTCCACCGGTACGGATGCTTCCGCCGGCTTGACCAGCGATGAAACCGATCGTGGGAGTGGAGCAATGACTTTGCGACTGTTCGGTGACCACGAAGACCGCGCTGTTGTCCAACATGCTGCCGCTGCCCTCCGGGGTATTCTTGAGGCGCTGGATGAACGCGGCGGCCTGCGACATGAACCAGGTCTGAACGACATCGAAATCGTCGCCGTAGTCGTGTTGCATGCCATGGTGACTGCGATTCACGCCCAAAAACGGAAACGTCATGTCGTTGCCAGAGCTCAACCATTGCACCGTGGCGACGCGCGTGAGATCGCAGTTCAGCGCCTGGTAGGCGAGCTCGTTCATGCTGGCCACTTGGGTTGG
>JBBSBI010000083.1:0-20781 GCA_038251425.1 Polyangiales bacterium | reverse complement strand
TTTGGCGCGCATTTTTCAACGAAACTGGTGACGCATGGCCAAGCCCCGCGACCTGGCGGAAGAGCAGCTCCGCGCCTTGGATCGAATAAGGCCTCTAGCAACCGAGTGACGGTCCAGCTCATTTCCCGATCGCAAGCCTTCTGGATTTGTCGACGATGAAGCTTTCAGCAGCTTCTCGGCGGGGAATTCGTCGTGATTTCTGGGACCTCACTGTGATGTTCGAACACCGCAAACCCACACTTGACGAGGCGCTCGACGCCTACCGTCGACGCTACGGTGTTGGCGAATCTGATATCTATCATGTGCTCCGGGCGTTAACCTATTTTGCTGATGCTGAGGCCGACGAATTGTTCCCGCTGGGGCTTACGGCTTCAGGATGGGAAGCGATCAAGGAACGGCTGGTTGAGCACGTACGAGCTGCGCTGCGCGCGCGCTTGGGAACGCACTAGCAGCATCCGCTCCTCACCGGTGGCCACGCCGACAGAGTTGCCCAAGTAGGTTCTTGTCCCCCGGAATTACGCGATCCTAGCCCAATTCCTCTTTAGATTCGGCAGCTTTGTTCCGTTCTTGGATAGCTAGTGATGCGTCCACATTTGCCGCGAGCGATCCTAAAGTACTTGGGCCTATTTTCGCTCTCTGGACTGCTCAGCATGTGCTCATTTGGGTACGATTCGCTTCCGTTTGAGCACGACGCCGTCGTTCCCGGACTCGCTGGAGCTGCACCCACCGATCCGTTCCAGATAGGCGCCAGCGGTGGATCTAGTGCTGGCGGAACTTACAATATGGGTTCAGGATCCAGTGTTGGCGGAGGCGGATTGGTCAGCACCGGTGGCATGCCTCCAACCGGTGTTGGAGGCTTCGCAGCGATGAAGCTAGGCGGGACCGCGGCGCTGATAATGGGCGGTCAGTCAGGAATGCCCGCTGCCATGGCGAGCGGTGGCGCCACCTCAGCGGGAGGCAGCGTTGGATCCGGCGGCTCTGGTGGAACGCCGGCTACCGGAGGCTCGGCGAACGGTGGAACGCAAGGTGCGGGTGGTGCTGCAACTGGTGGTGCTGCAACTGGTGGAACCGGCGGCGCACTCGCCGGACCTCCGGTTCTCTCGTGGTACAAGGTCTACGGAAGCGCGACGGGACCTGACGATGTGGCAAACTCCGTGTGCGTTGATGGGAGTGGCAACGTTCAGGTTGGTGGCAACTTCACGAAGGCTGTGAACTTTGGGGGTGGGAACATTTCGTCGGGCGTTTCGGGAGCGGATGGATTTGTGGCCAGCTACAGCAACACCGGCAGCTACCGTTGGGCCAACCATCCCGCGCTTGCCGCGAATGATGGAATTACGGGATTCGCCTCCGCCGCTTCCGGCACCGCCTTCGCGCTCACCATCGAGAGGAACACACTCACTTTTGGTGGCCTTTCCGTGGCAACCGGAGCCTACGGTGGCGCGGCAGTGGGTGTCATGGATGCGACCGGAACGCCCGTCTGGATGAAAGGCGCCGTGTTGAGTGCCTCGACGTTCTCATCTCCCTTCAGCCAAGGGGTCACCGTCGGCGCATCAGGACGCGTTTACCTGTTCGGTGGGCATGATATGGACCTCACTGTGGACGGCGCGCTCCTCACGACAACGACGGGCACCATGTCAGCGTACCTGGCGATGTTCGACGGCGCAGGGACTCGCTTAGCAGCCAGCACTCTACCCAACTACGAGTGGGTGCATGCCATCGAAGATCCGGCGCAAATCTATGCCTTCGGGAACACCGTACAGGTACCAAGAAAAACGGCGATCGCTACCTACACTTTGGCCGGCGCCTACAGCTCCGTTGTTACCTTTGGGGGCGCGGGGGATGACATCATCTATGATGCCGCACGCGACTCGGCGGGCAATCTCTACATCACGGGCTCCTTTGGCAAAACGATCAATTTTGGCGGTTCCAACCTAACGGCACTCGGCACCTCCGATATCTTCGTCGCAAGTTTCACGAGCACGTTGGCTCATCGCTGGTCGATGCGATTCGGCTCGAATTTTGCGGACTTTGGTTCAGCGATCACCACTGATCAAAACGGCAACGTCTACTTCGCCGGTAGCCAACAGGGCGCGATCAATTTCGGTGGGGGTAGCATCGGTGGAGCGGGCGTCACCTCGGTGTTCCTTGTGAGTTTCACCTCGACTGGCGCGCATCGCTGGTCACAAGCGTACGACGGCGCGCCGAACGGAATCAGTGCCGTGACGGTTGCTCCCGATTACAGCATCTACATCGCAGGCGAAGTGGGTCAGCCGATGGACCTGCTCGGGACCGCAATAAGTCCGGTAAATGGGGCGGCCTCTAGCGGGTTCCTCGCCAAGCTAATTCCCTGAAACGGGCACGCTGCGAGGCGCAGCTGCGCGGAGGTCGGCGATCAGGGGCTTGGATGCCCACCCGAAGAAACGATGCCGAATGCGCCTATACATCCGCATATCTCGTAAATTATCACCTAGATTGACAAAATAGACGTCTCATTTAGCATCACCTATGTGAAAAGAGACGTTTGTCTTCAACTCCAAGCCTGGTCTCGGCGGTCGCCGCACCTGCCTCTGATTCTGCGGGGAGCCCGGCAGGTCGGAAAATCTCACCTGGTCCGCGAATTGGCCAAACTGGAGAACCTCGAACTCATCGAACTCAACTTCGAACGTGATCCCGATCTGATCGAGCTCTTCCACACTAACGATGCCAAGGCAACGTGGAGGTCCGTCGTCGCCTGGTCGCGCCGAACGAGCGTGGCGGACCGAAGCTTGCTGTTTCTCGACGAAGCGCAAGCAGCACCATCCCTTTTGTCAAAACTCCGTTGGTTCGCCGAGGAAATGCCCGAGCTTCGGATTATAACAGCTGGTTCTCTTCTTGATTTCGTTCTCACCGATCACAAGTTCAGCATGCCGGTTGGGCGAGTTACGTTCATGCATCTCGAACCGATGTCGTTTCCCGAGTTCGTCGAAGCCGTCGACAGTATCGCACTCCGCCAAATCATTGATGACTATCGCGTAGGCCAAGCGATCCCGGGCCCGCTACACACGCAACTCATGCGACTGTTTCGGGAATATCTCATCGTGGGGGGCATGCCCGGAGTTGTGGAACGTTATCGTGTAACACGCTCACTCGAGGAGGCTTCCTCGCGACAGCAGGACCTGCTGGCTGCTTACCGGGATGATTTCGGGAAGTATTCGTCACCATCCCATCACCCTCGTCTGCAGAAAGTGCTTCGCACCGTCCCTCGTCAGGTCGGGCGAAAATTCAAGTATTCCAACGTCGACCGTGAGGAGAGGAGCGCTAGCCTGCGACAAGCGCTCGAACTCCTCGGCATGGCAAGAATATGCCACCGTGTGTTTTCTACTGACGCGACGGGCCTGCCACTCGGTGCGGATCTTGATGAGCGAACCTTTAAAGTGATCTTTCTGGATGTTGGTTTGGTCTCCGCGTCACTCGGACTAGCCTGGCACAGCGTGGAGAGTGCTCCGGAGCTCGTTCTAACGAATGAGGGAGCTCTTGCCGAGCAAGTGGTGGGACAGGCGTTGAGGCTCCTTCTGCCACCGAATCAAGAGCCGCAGCTTTACTATTGGGTGCGAGATGAAAGGGGCGCCGAGTCTGAAGTGGACTATGTCGTCCAGCTGGGCGGGGAGATCTTACCCATCGAAGTCAAAGCGTGCAAAAGCGGAACCCTGAAGTCGCTGCACCTACTGATGTCACTCCGCGGTTTACCCCGAGCGGTGCGTTTCAATAGCGAGCCGCCCTCAGTTGCCGACCTCGACCTGCTCGTTCGCGACGGGAGGAAGGCAAAGTATCAGCTTGTGTCATTGCCGCTTTATCTAGCGGGAAATCTGCGCACAGTGCTCGGTCCAGGCGGCGCGCACCCGCCTCCGGCTCTGGCTCCAGAGGAGGCAGGGCCGGGTAAACGCGACCAGGATGCTTGGAGTCGGTGAAATCGGATTTTTCCAGCCAAGCGTGAAGCACCTCAATAAACTGGGTGACTAGCGCCAAGCCGCCGTTCAACTGGGGCAAAAGTGCGAGCCCGCCGATTTCTCCTCTTGCCACGGGTCGGCCAGGTGCGCACATTGCGCGCCCCGAGGAGAAGCTCAAGCAATGGCCGCACGTGAGATTGTATACGATTTAGAAGCTCAGAAGCATTTACTGGAAGGTGTCGAGGCTTTGGCCCGCGCCGTGAAAGTCACCCTGGGCCCCAAAGGGCGCAATGTGGTGTTCCAGAAGGACGCAGGTCTTCCCAGAATCACCAAAGACGGAGTGACGGTCGCAAAAGAGATCGATCTGCCCAACCGGTTAACCAACGTGGGCGTGCGCATGGTGCGAGAAGCGGCTTCCAAGACGGCTGATCTTGCTGGGGACGGCACCACGACGGCAACGGTGCTGACCGAAGCAATCTATCGCGAAGGCGCGGCCATGGTAGCTGCCCGCCACGATGCGATGTTTATCAAGCGTGGCATCGAGCTGGCCGTGGAGGCTGTTGTCGCTGAGCTGAAGAAGATCTCGCGCCCCATCGAGACGAACGACCAAATTGCCCGAGTCGGCACTATCAGCGCGAATGGCGACGAAGAAGTCGGCCAGATGCTTGCCAAGGCCATGGAGAAGGTTGGCAAGGACGGCGTCATCACGATTGAGGAATCCAAGAACACGGAAACCTCGCTCGAAACCGTCGACGGCATGCAGTTCGACAAGGGCTACTTGTCACCGTACTTCGTGACGGACACGGCTCGCATGCAGTGCGTGCTCGAAGATCCTTACATTCTGCTGCATCAGCGCAAAATCTCCAACATGGCCGAGCTCGTGCCGTTGTTGGAGCAGATCGTAAAGACCGGTAAGCCGCTCTTGATTATCGCTGAGGATTTCGACCCGGAGGCCCTTGCCACGCTGGTGATCAATCGCCTGCGCGGCACGTTCCAGTGCTGTGCAGTCAAGTCACCCGCCTTCGGCGATCGCCGCAAAGAGATCCTAGCGGATATGGCCGTCCTCACCGGCGGCGTGCTGATTGCCGAGGAAACAGGTCGAAAAGTCGAGAGCGTGACGTTGGCTGATCTTGGCCGAGCACGGCGTGTGGTGATGGATCACGAGACCACACTGATCGTGGATGGGACGGGCGATAAGGCTCTGATCAAGGGTCGCCTCGACCTGATTCGCGCTCAAATTGAAGAGGCCGCCAGCGACTTCGACAAGGAAAAGCTGCAGGAGCGCCTGGCTAAGATGAGCGGTGGCATTGCCGTCATCAAGGTGGGCGCGCACAGTGAGATGGAGCTAAAAGAGCGCAAGGATCGCGTGGACGACGCGATGTATGCAACGCGCGCTGCCACCCAAGAGGGCATCGTTCCCGGAGGCGGCGTGGCGCTGCTCCGTTGTCAGAGCGTGCTGGATAAGCTCAAAGTGAGCGACGGCGAGCGAATTGGCGTGAACATCGTGAGGAGGAGTCTCGAAGAGCCTCTGCGCATGATCGCTTCGAACGCCGGCCTTGAAGCAAGTGTGGCCGTCGATAAGGTGCGCAATGGTTCCGGCGGATTTGGCCTGAATGCAGCCACTGGCGAGTACGAGGATCTGATCAAGAGCGGCGTGATTGACCCGACCAAAGTCGTGCGTTGTGCCCTGGAGCACGCCGCATCCATTGCCGGCACGATGCTCACCACACGCTGCCTCATCGTGGAGAAAGACGACGGCGTCGCCAAGCAGCCCTGGCAGAACCCTGACTACGAGGACTGAAGCAGGACGGCGAGGCTAGACTCCGGCTGTGGCTCGTTTGCGCGGTGCAGCCGGATTCGAAGAACACTATCAGAGTCGTTTCAAAGAACGCTGGGCGGATTTGCGCCAAGCGCTGTTGGCTCCCACCGAGCATGTCCAGCGACCCAATGGCTTCGCGGCACACTCGCCGGGTTTGGCTGTTCACTACGCACTCGATCGGGCTTCGATCCTGGCAGCCGAGAGCCTCTCGCTCGAACCGGGGATGCAAGTGTTGGACATGTGCGCTGCACCCGGCGGAAAGGCGCTGATCCTCGCAGAGCAGCTCTTTTTGAGTGTTTCTGGGGGCGTTGCTGATACTGAGGACGACGGCGTCGCACGCCGCACACTCGTGCTGAATGAACTCTCGCGCACTCGACGCGCGCGTTTGGCGCGTGTGCTCGACGACTATGTGCCACCCGAAATCAGACAGCGCATCGATGTCCGCGGGCACAACGCGACTCGCTTCGGACAGCATCATCCCAACACGTACGACGCCATCCTGCTGGACGCACCGTGTTCTTCGGAACGCCACGTGCTCGCCGATCCGAAGGCACTCGCGGAGTGGTCTGAAGCTCGGGTCCAACACTTGGCAATCCAGCAATACTCGCTCTTGCGCTCCGCCTTCGCAGCGCTCAAGCCCGGCGGCGTGCTCGTTTACGCAACGTGTGCACTTTTAGAAGAAGAAAATGCCAACGTCATCGGCCGCCTTCATCGCAAGCTCGGAACTGAGTGGAAAGAAGAACCGCTCGGTTTCAACTTGGGACACCCCGAGCGCTTCGGCTGGAGCATCTGGCCCGATACCGAGGGCGCCGGGCCGATGTACGTGTGTCGCCTGCGGAAAAATGGCCCAACTTGACGCAGGACCGCCTTTACGTATCCTCCCCGCCCCTTCGCCAACTTAGCTCAGCTGGTAGAGCAACGGTTTCGTAAACCGTAGGTCTCGAGTTCAATTCTCGAAGTTGGCTCCACGAACGATGGGAGTGAAGGCGAGTGTTCCCGCCAGGGGACGATTCGAAGGAGGGGGCGAGGTGCCTGCTTCCCGCCCATAGTGCGCGTGTCGCGCCGTCAATCTCGGTCATCCTCCCGCTCGTGCTATTGTTCGAAGGTATGCCAGTGCATCGCATTTACCTTGAAACGTCCGTAATCAGCTACTTAACGGCTCACCCTAGCCGTGACCTAGTGTTGGCGGGCCATCAACAAGTGACCAGAGACTGGTGGCATCGCCGCTCCCGCTTCGACCTCTTCGTCTCGGACGCTGTGCTCGCTGAGGTTTCTCGCGGCGATTCTCAGGCTGCCTTTCGAAGGCTTGAGGCAATCGCTGGCATTCCCCTCCTGGATACGTCAGACGAGGCCCGTGCACTTGCTGAGGCCCTCCTGAGTGCCGCCGCCTTGCCTCGCCGAGCTGCCATTGATGCCGCTCACGTCGCGATCGCCACCACGAATGGTGTCGACTTCCTGCTCACCTGGAATTGCACGCATATTGCTAACGCCGCTATTCGTGCGAAACTTGAGGACGTCTGCCGTCGCGCAGGCTACGTCCCACCGATCATTTGTACACCGCTCGAACTATTGGACGAGGAAGAAGCATGAGCCAATCACATATCGTTGACGAGATTCGCACCATTCGGGAATCCATCGCTGCGGAGAATAACTTCGACCTTGGTGCCATCTTCACTATGCTTAAACGCGTAGGCCTTGAATCAGGTAAACAGCACGTGCACTTCGCACCCCGGCGCTTTGACCCGACCGAGGTAGCTCAACAAGCGCTCGCCGCGGACGAGAGCGACCGCTGAAGCGCGGTACCTTGAGCGGACCGGGAGGCGTCACGATGGCAACCTTGACTCAAATCAAGCAGCGCTTAGCGGAGTACTTGGCGCTTGAAGACACCGATCCTCAGTTTGTTCAGGTCATTAAATCGTTTGAACCTAAACGCGAGCAACTTCTACAAGCTTTCCCGTTTCTTGGGCTCATGTATGGGATGAGCGAGGCTGAGGGCGCCGAACATTCAGCAAAGGTGCTCGAGGCAGTACTTTTCGAAATTTGGTGGGTCGATCGGTTCATCGGCGATCGTGAATGTGTGTCGAGCTGTCGGCGAAAGATTGAAACGCTTCTCTCGCTTCTCGTGGACGATTCATACCACTATACCCACGATCCGAACTTAAGTATTTGGGTCGTCATTCGAGCTCTCGTGGTCGAGCGGACCGCGCGCAGTGGCGGGCTTACGAAGTTACTTCGGTCTCGGGAAATAGAGATGCTCGAGCGTGTGATCGCGGACTGCCAACAGCATGTCACGGATCATCGACCCTTACCTCGTGACCTTCCCACGCGGCTACGAGCTCTCGAATCGCAGGGGGTGATCTTTCCAAGCGATATCTACCCGGTTCTCGAAGTATTAGAAAAATGATGCGGCGATCCCGAGGACGGACCGCCCAACAAAGCGTTGGAGCAGAGGGGCTTCTCGGTCTCTCCCTCTGGCTCCTGATGTTGAAGCGCGGTACGTTAACCAGCCGCTCTTGGGTGCCACTAAACCATGGCTGAAGAGACACCACTTAAAATTGACCTGTCTCCCCTTCGAACGCCACTGCAGGAGATCCCGGAGGCCATTTTCAATCGTCTGTCGCGCGAGAAGAAAGGCGAATTGAAAGCAATCTACCAGGGGCTCGACATCATTTTGCCCATAATGGTCAAGGTCTCCGCGAACACCTGGCAGAGCATCCGCTTCCTATGCGCCGATACCTCTGATGGTAGCGGTCGCGTTCCAGAGTTGTCCATCAGCGTTCCGCCACTTGCACGAACGATTCTCGACTCGCTCTTCACGACGGTCTATCTGTTCGACAACCCGACCGAAAATGCGCGTTCCTACTACGCCAGCGGATGGCGCGAAGCAGCAGCATATCATCAACGACTTGTTTTGCGACACGGCAACGACCTTAAGTGGAAAGGGTGGCTTGCGACGCACAAGGACGTATACGTCGATGGTTGGGAAAGGGACGCCGGAATCACTCCGGCCGAGAAAACCCATCCGAAGACCATAAAGTGGTGGCCTAATCCGGGTAAGATGATCAGACTTGTGCGCGATTCCGGCCGCGGGCAGTTTCTTCGATTTCTGGATGAGTGGTACTATTCGTACTTGTCGGGCGACTCACATCTGAGCTTGCCAGGTCTCGCAAGGCGTGGTGGCCACCTCTCGGGGTACGACGCAAGCGCTCATTCCCAAGATGTCCTGCGGAATTATCGATCTTCAGTGGCAGCCGACGCTTTGGCCCTGTTTGTTGCGTTCCTGTCTGAAGTCGCGGCCGAATTGGCTCTAGACTATGAGAGGGATCGTCTCAAGCAGCTATGGGGACACCTTCTCATTTCCGAACAGTACAAGGAACTGTACGCCGAGCGTTGCAAGACTTGGTTTCCGTAAGCCGGCTAACAGGCGCCCCAAGCGCCTTCAAGCGCTTGCAGCAAACGACCCCGGCCAATCGCGCGCCCTCTCACGCGAGCACCTCCGCGATGACGTCCGCCCTAGCTCTCATGTACTATCCGAGGATTTCGTGGGCCCTCTGAGAATCGCCTCCGCTCAATTGCCCCCGCGGATCGTTTCTCGGGGTTTCTGTGGGGACAGACCAAGGCCCCGGAGACCAAGACCCACTAAATTGGCCTGAATGAAACGCTCTCCCCCGTTTCGTAAACCGTAGGTCTCGAGTTCAATTCTCGAAGTTGGCTCCAAATGCGATGAGGTTGATTTGGAATTCCTGCGCGGATCCGCGCGGAACATTGAAGGCCATCGAGAGAGATCTTGAACACTCCGCGAAGCTCAATTCTTGCTTGCCGCCCGTCACCGGTCGATCTATATTTATCGGGTCGTGGCTGATTCGAAGAAGACGGTGCTTGTTGTGCTCTTTGTGCCCAGCGTCGAACGCGACGGGCAAACCGCAGTAGACCAAGAGCGCTGGGTCAAAAAAGCCCTTGAGACGTTTGGGAAGCTGTTCGGCGGCGCCACCGCATTTCCGAAAGCTCGGGGTGTGTGGAGGGACGACGCCAACAATGGCCAGCTCGTTTTTGACGAGTCAGTTATCCTCCACTGCTACACGAAACGCGACCAGATTGAGGACGAGAAGAACCTCGCTAAATTGCGCACCTTCTGCCGCCGTATGGGGAAGGAAACGAAACAGGGTGAGATTGGGCTCGTTGTCGACGGCGAGTACCTCGCCATCACGGACTACTAGGAGAACCGTCATGACCAAGGTGAACATCAATAAAATCGCAAAAGGGCTCGGTGCGGTTCGGCGCGGTCGCGTTGAATCCCGCTCGGGGTACTTCGGAGCCATGGAGCTTCTTGCCGAGGTCCAACGGCGGTTTCAGGTGCCGACCACTGGTGGCAGAGCCACCGACCGATCGTTGACCGTTCAGCGTCAGATCGCGCTTCGAGCGAAGACCTACAAGCAGCTCGTGACAATGGCCGCTCGCTTGAGCAAGACCACCGGAAAGGCCATCGGCCCCTTACAGGTAGGGACCGTTCTTCTTGAGCGCGCCGCCGAGGAAATGAACGAAGATCAACTCGTGAAGATACTTGCAGCTGGGTAGCCAGGCCCCGGGTGACGCACCCGCTCGCCGCGCTTTAGACAGCCTCCCCGCCTTGCCTCCCATTGGACCAACGAGCCTCTCGGCGATATAAGCGCCGCATGATCGTTCCCAAAGGGTTTCGTTTTGCGGGTCTGGCGTGCGGCTTGAAGAAGCGTGGCGGCTTGGATGTGGGGCTCTTGGTCGCCGATGAGTTGGCGATTGCCGCGGGCGTGTTCACTCGCAATTTGGTCAAGGCGGCGCCTGTGCTCGTGGCCATGGAGCGTATCAAATCAGGGAGCGCGCGAGCCATTCTGGTTAACAGCGGGTGTGCCAATGCCTGCACCGGAGAGCCAGGCATGAACGCCACACTGTTAACGACACGCGCACTTGCCGAAGCTCTTCATTGTCAAGTCGAAGAGATCCTTCCGGCATCAACGGGTGTGATCGGTGAAGTTTTGCGCGCGCCGCTGATCGTGTCTCGCGTTCCGGAGTTGATCGAGATCCTCTCGCCGTCCAATTACGAGGCATTTTCCCAATCGATCCTCACGACTGACCGCTGGCCGAAGGTTGCAGAAGTTGAAGTTGGCGGATCGAGTGGAGCCCGGATACTTGCGATGGCGAAAGGCGCTGGCATGATCCATCCCGATCTCAGCGGCGACGGGTTGCCGCATGCCACGATGCTCGCCTTCGCTGTCACAGATGCGATTTGTAGCCCAGCAACGCTCGCTCGCGCCTTGGAGCGCGCGACAGAGCAAACGTTCAACGCCTGCTCTGTCGATGGCGATACGAGCACCAATGATAGCATTTTCGTCCTCGCTTCCGGCAAGGCCGGCGAGGCTTCCGAGAGCGAGCTGGAAGCCGCATTGGTGACGGTGTTCTCGAAGTTGGCTCAGTCGATTGTCGCAGATGGCGAAGGCAGCGAGCACCTCGTCGAGCTTCAGGTGAGCGGCCTTGCCTCAGAGGCGGAAGCGCTGCAGGTTGCTAAAACTATAGCTACTTCTCTCTTGGTGAAGACGGCGTTGGCTGGCAAGGATCCCAATTGGGGGCGAATTCTGGCTGCAGCCGGGCGCGCGCGCGTGAAGTTCGATCCGAACGCTGCCCGAATTGCGATCAATGACATTGCCATCGTTGAGAACGGCGTGGGCGTCGGGAGTGCGGCCGAAGCGAGCGCCAAAGAACTCATGCAAGCTCCCAGCTTCTCGATACGGTTGTCGCTCGGCACCGGCCCGGGACACTGTCGTTACTTCATGACAGACCTGGGCCACCAGTACGTCGATGTGAATGCGGGATACAGGAGCTAGGTGAAACCTATTGTTCCGCTCAGCTGGGCGTTGTTGCTTTCCCTGACAGCGAGTGCCTGCTTCTCGGCGCACGGAACAATCGGCGCACTCTTGACGAAAGCGCCGGACGGTCGCGTCACTGTGCGCGATGCGCCACACGGGCTAGCCGCTGCAAATGCCGAGCTGATACCCGGCGATGAAATACTATTGATCGATGGCGTGGCTGCTCGGGATCTCTCGCCTAAGGCGCTGCACCAGAAGCTCACTGGGGAAGTCGGTGATCCGGTGAAACTCACAGTGCTGCGTGGCGAACGAGTGATTCGAGTCACGCTCCGGCGGACGCCCGCCCAGCGTTTCAAGTCCGGGCCGAGCCAGGGCCCCGGCGTCGAGGCTCCCAGAGCCGAGTAATTCCCCAGTAATTCGGGCTAAATCACTGGAATTAGCTCACGTCTCCGCGGCGATCAGTGCGAGCTGCCATCGCGAAAAATTCATGATAGGGTCCGCCGCCCTTGGGGGGCTTCCGAGCCCTTGAACGAAGGCATCAACCCCAGCACCCACCCAACCACGACGAGTAATACGCGATGAGCCAATACCTTTTCACCTCTGAGTCCGTTTCCGAAGGCCATCCCGACAAGATGTGCGACGCCATCTCCGATGCGGTGTTGGACGCTATCTTGACCCAAGACAAGATGAGCCGCGTCGCTTGCGAAACGCTGTGCAAGACGGGCTTCATCGTTGTAGCCGGTGAGATCACCACCACGGCCAAAGTGGATTTTGCCAAGATTGCTCGCCAGACCGTCAAAGAGATTGGCTACACCGATTCTTCGATGGGCTTCGACTACAACACGTGCGGTGTGCTCACTGCCATCGAGCCGCAATCACCGGATATTTCGCAGGGCGTGACCGAGGGCAAAGGGCTCTTCAAGGAACAAGGCGCGGGCGACCAAGGTTTGATGTTTGGCTATGCCTGCGACGAGACGCCGGAGCTGATGCCGGCACCCATCATGTACGCCCACCAAATGGTGCGCCAGATTGCCGCGCTCCGCAAAGCTGGAAAAGTGGACTTCTTTCGGCCAGATGCCAAAAGTCAAGTCACGGTTGAGTACGAGAACGACATACCCAAGCGCATCGATGCGGTCGTGCTTTCGACTCAGCACAGTGAAGACGTGAAGTACAAGACACTCAAAGACGCAGTGATGGAGCTCGTGATCAAGAAGTCGCTCCCGAAGCACCTGCTCGACAACAAGACGAAGTACTTTGTGAATCCCACTGGGCGTTTTGTGGTGGGTGGGCCCTTTGGCGATGCGGGGCTCACTGGCCGAAAAATTATCGTGGATACCTATGGTGGCATGGGCCGTCACGGCGGTGGAGCATTCAGCGGTAAAGATCCCTCAAAGGTCGATCGCTCGGCTTGCTACTACGCACGCTTCGTCGCCAAGAACATCGTTGCCGCTGGTCTCGCCACACGCGTGGAGGTGCAGGTTGCGTACGCGATCGGCGTCGCCAAACCGATGGGCGTTTACGTGAACACCTTTGGCACCGGCAAGATCGCCGACGAGAAGCTCCAGAAGTATGTCTCTGAGGAATTCGACATGCGCCCCCGCGCACTGATCGAAGAGCTGGACCTGCTGCGCCCCATCTATCGCGACACCGCCGCCTATGGGCACTTTGGGCGCAAAGAATTCTCCTGGGAGAGCACGCACCGCGCCGCCAAGATGGCCGACGATCTTCTCGGTGGAAAGCCCGCCAAGAAGAGCGCCGCACCTGCAAAGGCCAGCGCACCCGCCAAGAAGAGCGCCGCACCTGCTAAGGCCAGCGCACCTGCTAAGAGCGCCGCACCTGCTAAGGCCGCCGCACCTGCTAAGACCAACGGGGCCGGTGCCAACGGAGCCGCCAAGGGTCGCCGGAGCTCAACGCGCGCCAGCGCCTAAGCTCCTAAGTCCAACAGAACGGGGCGTAACGAGCGACTTGCCCAGCTCAGCCTGCGCGCACGCAGTTACGCCCCGCCGATTTCGCCGCATACAAGCGCGCATCGGCATCTGAAAATAAGCTCTTGCCGTCAGGCACCCGAGCACGTGCCATTTCGGCAACACCCAAGCTCAACGTCGTTGGGATGTGTTTGCCGTCGAAAATGAAGCGCGCCTGCTCGACAGCCACACGGATCCTTTCAGCGATTTCTTGGGCTGCTCCTTCCGTGACACCTGCGCACAACACAGCAAACTCTTCACCACCCGTGCGGGTTAACAAAAGCTCCGGACCCGTTGTCTGATTCACCACCTCGGCAACCTGCCTAAGCACGGAATCACCGGCGGGATGCCCATATTTATCGTTCACCTGTTTGAAGTGATCGAGGTCGAACAAGATCAGACTGAGCGGCCGCATGTGCTCACTGAACACAGCGACCTCCTGCGCTAGAGCTTCATCAAACTGACGACGATTGCCGACGCCGGTGAGTCCATCGAAATGCGTGAGCCTCTGAATTTCAGCATGATAGGCATTTTCGATATTGCTGCCTGAAATGTACTTGAGCAGCACTCGGCCAAGTTGAATCCGATCGCCATCTTCTAGGACACGCTCATCGATGCGCGTTTCGTTGACGAACGTGCCATTGGTCGAACCGAGATCCTTCACCCGATGCCGTCCACCGTTCCATTCGATGCTGCTGTGAAGCCGACTGACTGAATCGGCGTCGAAGATCAGCTTGCTCTTGCTACCGCGCCCAATTGTCAAAGGCTTTGACTGGAGCGCAACGCGCTGCCCAATTCGAGGACCAGCAAGCACCACCAGGCAAGCCTGTTGAACAAACTCAAGTTGCCCCTGCGGATTGCGAGCAACGACGACCTCGACCGTCTGGTCTCCAAAGTCTGTGCTGGGTGGGCTGACGGGTTTCACTGGGTATCGCTAACCCAGTAGTATGACAGCAGTGGCCATGGCCGCGTAGACCGTATGCCTCCAGCCACGCGGAGTTCCTCAGTTTCATGCGCCCAGGTGTGACACGCGCACACTTCCGGGCCACACCGCTTGGGGGAATTTCAGCGCATATTGCGGCCGGAGTCACATGGGGCCGGTTGACGGGGGCGACGCGCGGTGGTTTGGACAATGCTGAATGACGCCTTCTGCTCGCCGGCCGTTGTTGAAACCTCGAATTGCCACGCTGCTCTTGCTGGCCCTCATTGCCATCCCCCTGGGGTTGGTGGTTGCTCGAGCACTCCGGACACGCGCTACCGCCCCGAGCTTCACGGCTGGCAGCATCACCGAAACCGACAAGCTGATTGCCACTCAAGCAACCCGCGAAATCTCCTTTTGGGAGGGGAGCCGAGTCGAACTCGAAAACAATTCCAAAGCACGTGTCGTGACCGTTGCAGAACCCCGCGTGGAGGTGCGCCTGGAAGAAGGTGGGGCACATTTTGTGGTGGAAGCAGGTCCGAATCGAGAGTGGATCGCGTCGGCGGGACCCTTTCGCATGTACATTAACGGCGCCGATTTCCGACTTGGCTGGTCGCCAGATAAAGGCTCCTTTGAGCTACAGTTTAACTCCGGAAGCGCGGAGCTCCTGAGCGCCTGCGGCCAGGCCCCCCGTCGCCTGCGTGAGAAGACGGTCATTCAACTCGTCTGCATTCCCAAGCTAACCTCAAAGCCAATACCTTTACCTGATCCGAGCGCCAAGAAGGCGGATCCTGCTTTGAACCCGCATGGGCAAGCTGGCCAAGCAAGCACCGTCGATGGGCTCAGCTGGAAAGAGTTAGCCGCCAAAGGCAGCTATGAAGACGCTTTCGCCAGAGCCCAAGGCGTTCCTTTTGACGTTCAGTGCAAGACTTGGTCAGCTGACGATCTCACGCAAGCTGCTGATCTTGCTGTTCTAGCCAAGGAGCCACTTTCAGCCGAACATTTGCTAGGTTGTGTGTGGGAACGCTTCGGGCGCACCGAAGCTGGGCCGAACGCCGCCTTCCGACTCGGAAAGCTACTGCTAGAGAGTCGCCCGAATGACGCAGCGAAGTGGTTCGGCACTTACGAAAAAGAACGCCCTAACGGCGATCTGGTGGCGGAAGCTTTGGGTCGCCAAATGGACGCCAGCTCACGCGCGGGCGACGCCGCCGGCGCGCGCCATGTGGCAGAGAAATACCTAGAACGCTTCGCCACCGGACCCTACGCTGCCCAAGCGAAATCACTCCTTCGACGCTAAACTCCCGCAGCTTGAACCGAAAACGCAGACCTCCATGACTGACACGCTCTTTACGAGAATCATCCGCGGCGAAGTCCCCTCGATCAAAGTCTACGAAGATGCGCTTGTCTATTCGTTCTTGGACATCCATCCCGTCGCACCAGGCCATACGTTGGTGGTGCCCAAAGAGCCCGCGGTAACTCTCGACGCACTCTCGGATGAATCAGCGGCAGCCCTCGGCCGAGCACTACCCAGGATTTGCCGTGCGGTGCAGAAAGCCACAGGCGTGAGCGCGTTCAATGTGCTGCAAAATAACGGCCCAGAAGCGCATCAAGCCGTACCGCATGTACACTTTCACATCATCCCCAAGCCCGATGAGAACCAGGGGCTCGGCATCGGCTGGCCCACCCGAAGCTTGGAGCTTGAGCAAGGTAAGCAGCTTGCTTCAGAAATCGCTCGCTGGCTTCAAGCTGAACGCTGAAACCGTGCTCGCCACCGTTCGCCATTCGGCGGGGTGCTGAGGCCCCCAGCGGCCGATGCCAGAACCCCATATTTTGGCCCGAATTGCCGATTTTTGGTACTGTTCACCCTGAGATGAATCCCTTTTTTACGCGCGCTCAATTCAGGAACAAGTTCATGAACGACTGGGTAAAGAGGGCATCTTTACTGCTGTTTCTTGCATGGCTGGCGCCTTCACCGGCTCTCGCGAAGGTAACACCAGCTCGGCCCCGTTCACTGCCCGCCCGAACTTCAATACCCAGCAAGACCTTAACACTCAACAAGAAAACATCCGAGAAGTCTGGCCTCCCGCAGGCGCCGCGCATGCCAGCCCCCGCACCCGAGCGCTCCGCATTCACCACGGAGGCGACACGTTCGATCGGTGCCATCAGCCTGGGCCTGCCCCATGTTGGATATTTGATTAACGGCGTCGGGTTGAAGAGTGATCCGCGTTGGGTGGTGACGGTCCCACAACATCGCTTTGGCACCGAGGAAACCATCGCTGGGCTGACCCGCGCTATCGCCGCAGTGCACGAGCTATTCCCGAATTCTCCGCCCGTCATGATTGGCTCGCTCAGCCCCCAAGGCGGCGGCTTTGCACCGCCTCACAAGAGCCACCGCACGGGGCGTGATGTGGACGTCTATTTCTACAAGACGGACGGCAAGACCTGGTTCAAGCCCGCGCAGCATGATGACATTGATTACCCGCGCAGCTGGGCCATTTTGAAGGCTTTCCTCACGCAGACCCCGATCGACTACGTGTTGCTCGATCGCCAGCTGCAAACCTGGTTTCGTGAGTACGCGGCATCCATCGGCGAAGATCCGCTCTGGCTCAAGCAAATGTTCGAAGGCGAAGGCCGCTACCCTAACCCCGCCATCAAGCATGAGCCAGGCCACAACAACCACTTTCATGTTCGCTTCGCGAGCCCCATGGCGCGTGAGCGCGGCAGGCTGCTGTACGATCAGTTGGTCACCGAGGGGCACATCCAACGCACCGAACAGAACGCCAAACACGTGGTCGGCCCCGAAGACTCCCTCACCCGGCTAGCCAAGGCCTACCACACCAGCAACGAACGCATCGTGGCACTCAACAAACTCAAAGTGCGCCGGCTGCGTGTTGGCCAGATCCTGCTCGTTCCTGAAGCCATCGAACTACCGGGGGCGAAAAATCCGGTAATGCTCGCGAATTTTCCGAAGCCTGGTGAGAAGTCAAGTGGTGTGGCCGACACGCTCTCCAGCCTCACGGCACTTGAGAAAGAAATGGAGGAGTCGCTTTCAAAGCTTCCTACTCCGGCTCCCGTGACTGTGCAAGAACGCTGAGCGATGCCCGCTTCCGCCCTTGCCGCTCACGCGCTCAGCGTTGATTTTGGCGCCCGGCGCGTGCTTTCCGAGGTTTCATTCCAGGCAGAATCAGGTGAGATCGTCGCGCTCTTGGGGCCCAATGGCGCGGGGAAAACGACCTTCTTGCGTGCACTCGCCGGTCTCGCTCGCTACTCCGGAAGTGTTTCCGTGGGGGGCACGGATCTGCAGACGTTAACTCCTCGAGAACGCGCCCAGAAGTTGGCTTACGTGCCTCAAAAGTCGCTGCTCAGCGCACCGATGCTGGTTTGGGATGTTGTCGCGCTGGCCCGCTATAGCCGACACACGGGGATCTCGGGGAACTCAGAGAGTGATCGGGTGGCCATCGTGCAGGCTCTGAAATCTGTAGTGGCCGAAGAGTTGCAGGAGCGTCCTTTCAACGAACTTTCCGGCGGCGAACAACGGCGTGTGCTCTTGGCGCGAGCCCTAGCAACCGGCGCTGAAGTCATTCTGTTGGATGAACCCACGGCAGCTCTCGACGTTCGTTTCGCCCTTGGCTTTCTGGAACTCCTGAAAACACTGAGTCAGAGGGGGCATTTGATTGTCCTCGCGCTGCACCACCTGGACGAAGCCTTGCGCTTCACGGACCGCAGCCTGCTCTTGCGCGATGGGCGTGTGTTGGCGGAGGGCCGATCATCGGAAGTGATCACGAAAGAGCGTATCTTGGCCGGATATGGTGTGGATTTGGTGATGGGTGGGGGGTTGGGGTTCGAATTAGCGCGGACGACGTGAGCTTCCCTGCGGACCATACACAGCCGCGAAAAGCTGCTCCGCCGCATCCAACATCGCCAATCCGGGATCACCGAGAACGCCCTCGCCGAGCGTGACCAATGAGCCCGGCGAGTTGCAAGCACGTAATTTCTCCATTCCCACTTGCCCACACAGATTCCTGGCGGAATCAGGCGTCGTTACGATGACGTCGGGATCCATGCCCAAGATATGCTCGGGATTGTACTGCGGCCAGCCTTCGAACTTACCCCGCGCGACATCGCGCAGGCCCGCCATTTCAAGCACATCACTGTAGCTCGTGCCAGTTGTCCCTCCGAACAGCTTGTCGCCATAGGAGCTAACATACAGTGCCGAACGACGCTTCTCGAACGGGATTGAACGCGCCACTGCCCCGCTGCGCCGTTCAAAAGCACTCACCACAGCTTCACCACGCTCTGGCACCTGAAGCAGGGCCGCCAGGGCACGGATCTGAGCCAGCAGCAGCGCCCGACCGCGCATCGGCCCAAGCACGAATACGGGAATCCCCAACTCGCGCAAACGTTGGATCTTGATCGCCTGCCCCACGTCGCTTAAAACCACTAAATCAGGCTGAATAGCCAGCAAATGCTCGGGGCTCGCGGGATCGCTGAGCGTGTGCCGTGCCGCAATCCGATAACCCCACGCAGTCGCCCGGGATGAATCCAAAGCCGCCAATACCTGTGACGGCTCGACAAGCTCCAGCAACAAACGATCCGCTACCAGGCTCCCACCCACAATCCGCGCGTAGCGACGACTTGGGATCACGACACCTGCGGCATCACGCACACCTTTACCCTTGGGTGTGTCCACCATCTCAACGCTTGCGGTGCGCGAAACTGGCGGCGGCAATATTGATTCAGCGGCAACGGGCTCCCAGAAAGGACGGACGCTCGCCCCCGCACTCAAGCCCAAGGCTAAGAGCACCACGACAGCATTCAGAGCGCCCAACGCCCCCCTAACCAAACTGCACCTCCCGCCGTGCACGAGAGAGTAGCCAAAGAAAGATGGGAGCACCCAAGAGGCCCGTCACCACGCCGAGCGGCACTTCGCTGCGGGTTGGCAATACGCGCGCCAGCACATCGCACAAGATCACGAACGTTCCCCCGAGCAGCACAGAGCCCACCACGAGCCGACGGTGGCCCACACCCACGAACGGCCGCAATGCGTGCGGCACAATCAGCCCGACAAACCCCACATTTCCGCCGATACCTACCGCTGCCGCCGTCAATACGGAGGTCCAAATAATACACCAAAATCGGGTCTGACGAACATCGACGCCCAGCGAACGCGCTTCTTCGTCGCCCGACAGCAAGACATCCAGCGGGCGCCCCCAGAACCAACATGCCACGCTCCCCAGCATCACCAACGGTGTTGCGATCAAGACGGGGCGAATACCTACGCTGCTCAGATCACCCCATGAGAATGCGATGAGAGCCCGGGACAATTCCCAACGCTCCTGCGCGACGGCCATCACCAACCCACCCAACGCGAAGAACAGCGCGGAGAGCAGAAAACCAACCAGCAGCAACACGACAATATCCTCACGCACTCGCACGATGAGGAGCAGCAATCCCAGGGCAAATAAGGCGCCCAAGAGCGAGCCGAGCGGCACCAGCGTCAGCGGAGAAAGCCAAGAGAGCCATCCCACCAAAGCAGTCTGATAGAAGAACAACGCCAGCTTTCCTCCCAAAGCGGCGCCGGCCGTCGTGCCCAGAATTTCGGGGCTCGCGAGCGGATTGCGAAACAGCCCTTGGACCACCACGCCGCCCACCGCGAGTGCTGCTCCCGCCAAGAACGCCGCGAACGTTCGCAAGCCACGCAACTTGAGAAACGTGCTCCGCAAATTCCCATCACGGAGATCACCTTGCCCGACCCAAAGCGAAAGCACGGCTGCAAGCACTAACAGGAGCAACAAAGCCCCAACAAAACTTGCAAATCTCAGCGTGGAAGAACGGGGATTCAAACCTCAGCGAATAGCTGCAGCTCGCCCGCCGGGTCAAGGCGCTGCCAGGTGGAATGGCTGTCTTGCAGTGCTTCCAACCTAGCAGAACTCAGCCTAAAACCCTAGGAAGTTAGTGCTTTTCTGCCTTGCAGAGTTTGGCTTTGCAGTCTGGACCAGCAACCGTGCAGACTTTGTGTTCCTTGTCGCACATTTTCTTCTTCGCATCGCCAGCATAGGCGAGACTCATCGCACCACCGGTAACGCCTGCGAGAACTCCAGCAACCAGAATAGACTTGAGAATTTGCATTTTAGTGACTCCAAGAAGAAAGGCCGGCCCAGCGCCGGACGCTTCGGCGTGGACAACCCCATCCCCCAAGGGTTTGTTCCGGGAGGCCTCCATTTTTTAACTATTTCAGCCCCTCACTGAATGATGTCGGCCGGCATCACCAATCTAACGTTACGTTCTATCCGCGCGAACGCCACTCCGAAGGGCT
>JBBSBI010000082.1:0-20908 GCA_038251425.1 Polyangiales bacterium | reverse complement strand
TGTGATCGAGAAGGATGTCTTGCAGCGATACGAGGTGCAGGTCGTCGGCCGCGAGGCTCTGCGACACCGGTTCTACGCCATTTCGCTCGAGCGCAAGATCAGACACCCTGCTGTCGTCGCTATCTCCGAAAAAGCACGAAAGGAGATCTTCGTTTGAGATGCGGTGCTCTCATGCTAGTCAACGCCAACGCTATGCCCGAACAAAACGGTTCACATGAAGCTCCGGCGTAACGTAGTCGTGATTGGTGGAGGTTTTGGCGGGCTCGCAGTGACACGCGAGCTGGCAAAAATGCCCGTTCACGTGACACTCGTGGACCGTTCGAATCACCACCTCTTTCAGCCCCTGCTCTACCAAGTGGCCATGGCAGGCCTCTCTCCCGGGGAAATTGCAGTCCCCATTCGCTCGGTATTGCGGCACCAGGAAAATGCGCGCGTGCTCTTGGCCGAAGTCACGCACGTGGATCTGGAAGCGCGTCAGGTTCACACCCAACAAACTAAACCCCTGCCGTACGACTACCTCGTGATAGCCGTGGGGGCTCGAAATAGCTACTTCGGGAACGACACTTGGGCACACGCAGCACCTGGCCTCAAAGATCTGGATGATGCCATCGAGATCAGGCGGCGTGTCCTTCTGGCTTTTGAATCGGCTGAGCTTGAGGCAGATCCTAGCTTGCAACAGCGCTACCTCACGTTTGTGGTGATTGGCGGTGGCCCAACGGGCGTGGAATTGGCGGGTTCAATAGCAGAGCTTGCCACCTTTGCCTTGGCGCGTGATTTTCGCTCTATCGATTCGGACCGAACCCGCGTGGTGCTTGTCGAGGGCGGTGCGCGGATCTTGAGCGGATTTGCGCCGGAGCTTTCGGCTCATGCCCGGCAAAGCCTGATCGACATGGGCGTAGAAGTGCGCTCGGGGCTAAGAGTCACAGCGATCGACGCCGGGGGTGTTTCGTGCGGGGAAGAGCGCATTGAAGCAGCAACCGTGCTTTGGGCTGCAGGTGTTGAAGCCAGTCCACTGTGCAAAAAGCTCGGCGTTGTAGTGGATGGCCAAGGAAGAGCCAAAGTTGAGCCTGATTGTTCGCTTCCTAGGCTGCCGGAAGTATTCGTCATTGGAGACGCAGCTTGCTTCGTGCCAGAAGGCGCGAGCTCACCGTTACCCGGCGTGAGCCCTGTGGCGATGCAACAGGGGCGTTTCGTCGCTCGGCAGATCGCTCGCAGCCTCAAGGGAGAGGCACGCGAACGATTTGAGTACGTAGATAAAGGCTCAATGGCGACCATCGGTCGTCGCCGCGCCGTGGCTCAAATCGGAAAGCTCCGGCTCTCAGGATTTCTGGCCTGGCTCGCGTGGCTATTCGTGCATATCTTCTACCTGATCGACTTTCGCAATCGCCTCGTCGTGCTCCTAGATTGGACCTTCGCCTACTTTGCCTATCGGCGTGGCTCACGTCTGATAACCGGGCGCCGGTTGCAGGCAGGAACACCCGAAGCGCGCGACCCCAACACAGCAGGATCGGAACTCTAGACCCAGGTTAACGCCTCAAAGTTTCTTGGGGCGCCACTGGTTGGCGCGCTCATTGCGCGCGGCACGCGTGGCCGTCGTCTCGATGCGTGCTGTTTGCGTCTCGATCCTCTTCGCGTTCGAGCCATCAGCTTGGCGGGGCGGGGGTACTCGCGAAAGAAAGTAGTAAGCATGCTTACTATCTCAGATCGGCGCGGAGGGGGTGTCGCGAGCATGCGTGTTGTGCGCCGCAGCGGCACGACAGACGCCAAGGCCGGGCCCTACGAATCCTCCGGGACCACGGCGCTGAAAACAACAGGTACCCACAGCGCGATCACGTAGGCTACGTCGGGATTGACGTCTGCCCCGTTTGCCGCACCGCTTTCAGTCAAGAGCCGTTTCGGGTCCGCGTTTCTCCCAATGCCTGACGCACCACGCGCTGAAGTTCCTCGTAACGAGCTGGCTTTTCGAGGATCCCAGCAAAGCCCGGGGGCAATTCGGGGGCCATGCCCGAAAAGAGCAACATAGGCGCAGCTGTGAGAGCGCGAAGGGATGGCTGTGCCTGTGTCCCAGTCTCGCCAGGCATCGACTGATCAAGAATGAGCAGGTCGACTTTGAGCTCTCGTTTCAAAACGGCTCGTGCTTCTTCGGCACTTGCGGCCTCTAGGATCCGATAGCCATCTTGCTCAAGCAGCCGGCGTAAGACACTACGCACAAGCGGTTCGTCGTCGACCAAGAGCAATGTTTCGCTTGCTAGGCTCGGTTGTTCAAGCACTGGGGGGTCGGTCGCTTCCGTGGTTGGAGGATTCACTTGAGCAAGCTGCAGCGCGAATTTCGTTCCAATGTTGGGAGTGCTTTCACAGCTCAAGGTCCCGCCTGCCTCGCGTACCCGTTCGGCGGCACTGGCGAGCCCAAGGCCGCTGCCTTTGAGGGGCGGCTTGGTGGTGAAAAATGGCTCAAATACCCGAGCGCGCACCGCCTCGCTCATGCCAATTCCGGTGTCTCTCACCTGGAGCTCTATCACTCCGGCAAGGCCTTCAGCAGACAGCCGCTCAGCGCTGACGACAATCTCGCGCTGTGTGCCGGACGAGGTTAAAATGGCGTCTCGTGCGTTGAACAATAGATTCAAGAGTACCTGTTGCAGCACGCTGGGTGCCATTGAAACATGACCGAGGTCCGCTCGGACTTCGTTTCTCAGTTCGATTTCTCGGGGAAATGTCGCGCGGCAGATGTTCATCACCCGAGTCACGACCGCCAGTAGATCAGCGTGGCCTTCACCAGCGGCTTCGTCACGCCGCGTGAGCGATAACAGATTCTTTACTAGGTCTCGTGCCTGGAGCGAAGCGTCCATGGCAGCGGTCAGCGCCACGTTCTGCTGGTTTCGGCCGAGCTCCATCTCCAGGTTCGGCATGATAACGGCGAGCAAATTATTGAAATTATGAGCAATGCCCGCGGTGAGCTGGCCGATGGATTCCACGCGCTCTGCACGTTGATTTTGCAAGGCAAGGCGCTTCTGTTCGGTGATGTCAAAGGCACCGCCCATCAGGCGAATATTTCTTCCGTCGCTGTCCTTAATGACCGTGCCAGCAGCCAGGACCCAGCGTTCTCCAGGGGTCCCTTGGGGTGCTAGCCGGTGTTCAAAGGTGGTAAACACACCGGATTCGAGCGCTTGCGCCACCGTGTGTTGTACGAGCGGGCGGTCGTCGGGGTGAACGAGCTCGAGGTAGGGTTCGTAGTTTTTGGGGGTGCCTTCGGTCCCGAATATTTCCCTTTGCCTGTCGTTCCAGACGACTTCATTGGTCGCCAAGTCCCACGACCACAATCCCATACGCGACGCTTCGATTGCAAAACGAAGAGACTCCTCTTTCTCTGCGAGGGAACGCTCGAGCCGCACGTGCTCAGTGATGTCCATGGGTACGAGCACGATGGCTTGAACTTCGGCGCCTTCGCACAACGGGATGGCGCGCGTAAGATACGTGTGTGCAGGCGTCCCGTCCTCTCCGTACCCGACGCTTTCATAGTGCTCCGGTTGACGGGTTTGCACAACGCGCGCGAATACCTCGCGCATGCGCTCAGCCGAGCTAGGATCGACAAACTCAAAAACACTGCGCCTCACCACTGAACCGAACGCCTCAGAAGGTCGCCCCACCGCCAAAAAGCGACCTTCCGGTGTGAGAACCGAGAGGTACGACGCCGCGTGTTCGCTGAGCGCCCGTAAGATCGGGTCGACGCCTGAAGCCAAAGCCATTTCAAGCTGCAGAACCCGTTCTCGCAGGGTTCGATTCTCCTCCTCGAGATCGCGTTGCATGGATCAGCAGGTTACTGCGGGACCCTCCAATCAAGAAGTGCGCTGGCCATCGGTAACGGGCTGGAGCCCTTTTTTGGGTTCGGATCAAGCCAAACGCGGATGAAGTTGTGGTAAACGAGGCCGATGGAACAACTCATCGAAGGTCTCACGAAAAAAGTTGGGCTGAGCCCTGATCAGGCTAACCAGGTCATTGCTTTCTTGAAGGAGCACGCCGATGAGGTACCCAAGTGGCTCGGCTTGGACCTGAACGATCTCAAAGACAAACTCCCCGGGGGGTTGGGTAAGCTTTTCTGAGAGGCTCGGGAGAGCTCAGGGAAAACTCAAGGAGAGCTCAAGGAAAGCGCCGAGATCGGCGAACGAATATTTTCTTCAGTGCGGTTTCGGCGGGCTTCCCAATCGGCTCAAATGCGAGCGGGTGGCTGCAACCCGGCGCACTTAGGCCCCAGACGCGAAACGAGCGGAGTTCCTCCACGTTGGACCAAACTTCGCCAAACGCCTCGAAACAACGTCGCTGAAGCTCAAGATCAGCGGCTTCGTGCTGGAAGTCAAAGTTCCACGGGCGGCACGCTGCAACTTCTGTCGCGGGATAGCCAAGCTCAACGAAGGTGAGCGGTTTCTTGTGACGGCGAGCGACGGCTAGCAGGTGTTTCTGGTGTAGCCGCCAGCTTGCGGCGAGGTCTGTATCCGTTGCTCGTCGCCTGAACGCGAGCGGAAAATACGCCGAGATCCCAATGGAATCGAGCGCGTCATAGAACCGCAAGAACGGATACTGAGGGGCTACCGCCGCCACCGTTAGGTGCCCGCCAAATTCGCGACGGATCTGTTTGATAACGTGTAGCCACGGTCGGCGACGCGAAAAGAGCAACGTGAGTTCGCTCGCCACGACTAGTTCACTCACGCCGAGGGGCTCGAGCTCCCGCGCGAGACTTGAGAGGCAGGCAGCGTAGTTCTCAAACCAACGCCGCGGGTCGAGAGGACTGATCCACTGACGATCGCCCAGGCATCTTGCGAACAAAATCGGGAGCACGCTTACCTTGTGGCCAGCGGAGCGCGCGTGCGCAGCTACCTCTGCCAAGCGCAGCCGCTGTTGGGACGCAGCGAACTCTGGTCCTTGCTTGGGGTTTGGCGTTCGGGCGAACGCTACGTCGTGTGCGAATCGGCCCGACTGGGTCAATTCCACGATGATCGTGACGTGGCGTGCACCGACGCGCGCGGCGTCGTTAATGGCAATCACGCCTTGGTCGGTGGTCCAGTCACCCCACTGAGTCAGCACGAAGCCATCCGTATCATTCATGACTGTCTCTCATAGCTCTGACCGCGGCGCTGCGCTGCACGGCGGGAGCGCCGGGCGAAGGTCCCTTTTTGTTCCTTGGAAGATAGTAAGCATGCTTACTACCTCGTGTTCGACTTTGAGATGGCGGCCACGGACAAGTTTGGAAGCACTTGGGCATGCAAGCCTGACTTCCGTACACTAATCGATGTCGCATCATGTTTGAGGTCGTCGACGTCGCAACCGCGAACACCAAGGACGCGATGGCGATGTGTCTCGTCGAGAACACCTGGACGCTGCGCCTCGACGCAACGATGTTTGAACTCGAGCGCGAAAGCTTCACTGTGGAGCTATCGGGGCGCTGACCTCAGACGGAGTTTAAGGATCGCAAATGCCAACGCGAAACCCGCCCCGGATGAAGTGGGCCGATGGCGCCGCCCAGTCGCTCGATTCCGTCGATTGAACGATTCGTTCAAGATCTTAAAGCAAACCGTCCGCACCCGCGCTGTCGCCAGGCGCTGCCTGCAATGCCAGGCGCTCAACGAAAGCAATGGTCGGGCCTCGATTGAAGATGCACTGATGGTCAGTCGAAAATGTCGCCGAGCGATTCGAACCAGCGCCGTTTCTTTCGTGGATCACGGATGTGTTGGTTATCGTCGTCGTCATCATCGTGGTAGCGACCCCCGCGCGGCGGTGCGTGGTCTTGACGAGGTGCAAGCTCATCGAACTCCCGCGTTGCGCGAGCGATGAGCTTTTCGAGCTCACCGCGATCAAGCCATAGGCCCCTGCAGGCATGGCACACGTCGACAACCACTCCGTCCCGTTGATGCTCTTCGAGAGCGGCTCCCTGGCAACGTGGACAGTTCATGACGCCCTCCTGAACGGGTCGTCCATGACGACATGATCACGGGCCGAGTCAGATGCCTCGATCCCCCTCAAACGAACTTGGATATTCATGGCTTTTCTCCTTCTGAGAGCGCCAGCGTGGCGCGACACGTACTTTCTAAGGCCAAGTCATCATGTAGACCATAACGAAAGTTCTAACTATCATGTCGCTATCAACGACATGATAGTCCTGCTACGAGCGATGAGATTGTTGAACAGTTGCGGCACGTAAGAGCTGAGCTGCCGGAACGAAACCGGTGGTGCTGCTGGACGGGTTGAGACGGGTTGAAAAGCGTGGGCAAGCTTTTTGCGAGGATGGGAGGTAGCAGCGCAGGAGGGAACCGACATGGCCGCAAAAAAATTGCCTGAATCATGGACACGGAACGCCTGAGCGACTAAGCAGCCATGAAAAGGGGCCGTCCAGGCCGTTGGCTTTGTAGCATTTTAGGTGTCTTATGCGTTTTTCCGGAACTATTATTCTTGCGATGGGTATTGGAGTTGGGGCGTGTTCTAGTGATGGCGCTTCGGGTCCGAGTGGTGCTGCAGCAGGCGCTTCGGCAATGGGCACGGGGGGCATGACTGGCACCGGAGGAAAAACGGGATCGGGCGGCGGCGGAGCGGTTACCCCGGGTTTGGTGGGTCACTGGAAATTGGATGAGGCGGATACCAGCGGGATGCCCATGGATTCCTCCGGCAGCAACCATCCCGGCACCTACAGCGCAACGAAGCCCACGGTGAGCACCATGGTTCCTCCGCAGCTTGCGGGCAAAAGTACGGCTTGCTTGAGCTTCAACGGAACTTCCAATGAAGTTGTCTTGCAGCCCTCTGCAACCTACGGAACCTGGAACGCCACGGGCAGCTATTCAATCTCAGCATGGATCCTTGTCGCAGCATTCACGACTGACGCGACCTGGATGGGCGTCATCGCCAACGAGGGCGCAGTCGCCAGCAACTATTGTGGCATCTACATCGATGACACCAACTCATTCTCCTACGAAGCCAATGAGATGCCGAGCCCAGGGAAAACCGCAGCAACCCTGAACGCCTGGCAGCATGTCGCGGTGGTGCAAGACGCAACATCGAACAAGCTCTACGTGAACGGCACCGCCAGCGCGGGTACGCGCGCACCGCAAGACTGCTCGAGCACAGCGCCGTTCCACATCGGTTCACCCGATGGGAAGGCTGGCTATTTCAACGGCCGGGTCGACGATGTGCGCTTCTACAATCGGGCACTGACCCAGGCTGAAGTCACAGCGCTTTCGACGGGTCAGAACTGAATCGGGGTGAATCGGGGACGTTGAGCTTGCTTTTCTGAACTGCCCCACAAATAGAGCCGCAAGCCATCGCGTTCGTCACGCCACTCTTTGGACAGCAGCATCGCCTCGCAGCTCTGTGGTCCCACGGGAGCCGTCACCAACAGGCTCGATTCGGACTGCTCAGAAGTGCGCGCCCGCGGTCGACGACGTGTACACGCAAAAAACCATTCAAGTGGAGTGTGCCGTCGGCGTCGCGACTGATCGAACTCGGAGTGAGGTTGGTGAACGCCGACGTTGCGGCGGCCTTCACGGTGCCAGAATCCGTGCCGGCAGCCTGCTCCCACCCTCCGTTGGCGACGGTGTTGGTGATACCAGGTAGAGATCGCGACGGCCGGCGCTGGTGGCGCCGCGACCGTCGTCTTCGAGGCTGGGCTGGGCGACGACTGGACACCCTGGGACGAGGTCGCCAGTGAGGTCGCGCATCATGCGCCGATCTTCGCCTACTCGCGTCCTGGCTATGGCGCCAGCGGCCCTGCGTCACTGGGCGCCGATCTGCTCTATCAGCGGTGGCTTTCTCACCCGACCACTCTAGACACGATGACCGGAGTGCGCGTGCCAATCTCGAACGCGAATATGGACAAGGTCATAGTCGTGGTGGGCCCACGTGTGCACATCAGGTTGGGCGAGCACGCCTGGGTCCGCCCAGGCATCTCCTATGCGCGCGGATTCGACGCGCGTGGATTCGACGCTCCCTTGCTCACAAAACAAACGAATGCGGTTCAGCTCGATATTCCAGTGATGTTCTAGTGCGACACGTCGACGACACGTCGTAGGCGTCAACCACGCGCTGGTTCAGGAGGTCTGTATCGAGCGCAGCAGTCCGGTGCGCAGGCAGCGCTGGCATCGGCTTGTGGCGGAGGCACTCGCGGGCGATCCGCGCGCAGACGAGATCTCACACCTGCTCGCCAAGCACTTCGACGCTGCCGGCGATGCGGAGCGTGCAGTTCCTGCTTACCTAGCAGCGGGGCGCCAGGCAGCGCAGCGTTACGCAACCTCCGATGCCGTTGCGTTGTGCGCACGCGCGCTGGATCTGTTGCCGCGCGTGGTGCCAAGCCGGGGGCGCGACCTGCTCGAGTTCCAGATCCTGGGAACGATGACTCAGCAACTCAGCTCGAACTCGTTTCGAGCGACCTTCGCAGGCCGTGAGCCGCTCGCGGTCTACGCGCGGTCCATCGAGATCGCTCGCTCACTCGGTGACGCTCCGAGCGTGTATGCGGCCATCACGCAACTGTGCAACTACCGCATGATCGTCGCGCAATACGATCTGTCGACGGAGCTGTCCTCCGAGCTTGAGCGGATCGAACAGGCGCACGATCTGGATCCGGCGCTGCTGCATGCTGGGATCTTCGCGCGAGCGTACATTGCCTTTTTTAGCGCAGATCTGGCCACTTCGCTTCGCCTGTTCGAGAGGCTGGTCCCTCTCGAAGGTCAGGGATCTGTGTTTCACAGTAACCTCGCCGGCAGGGCGCTGGCGTTGGGACATCTCGCCTGCGTGCGCTGGGTCGTCGGAGACTCCGAGCGCGCACTCAAGGAAGCGTTAGAGACGATCGACCTTGCCGAAAAACTCAAGATTCCGATTCTGCTGGCGCTCGCCCACGTGGTACTCGCGCGGCTCCGGTATCTGCGGCGCGATCCGCTAGCCATCGTCGAGAAAGAAGCGTTGCTCGCGGTTCAGGTAGCCTCTGTGGACCAGGGGCTCCTGATGGAGGCCAAAGCCTTTGCACTGTGGGCAGAGGCCCAGCATGCCCCGCTCGCGCTTGAGGTGATTGACCCGCTGCTCAGCGGCTTGCGTCATCGGTTAAACGAAGTCTCCACGTGCTCCACCCTGATCGCACTGGTATTGATCGACGTGCTGAGGCTCTCTGGCCACGTCGCGGAGGCACGCCGTCTAACCGACGAAATGATCGCCTTTGCAATCGCACACAACGAGAGCGTGTATTTACCCGAACTCCTCCGGTTCCGCGGCGAACAGCTGGAGGGGACCGATCCCCGAGCTGCGACCGAGATTTATCGCGAAGCCATCGATATCGCCCGTTCAACAGGTGCCCGGAGCCTGGAGCAGCGTGCCACAGACCACCTCGCAGCCCTGGCGGCGCGCACGAAACGCTAGCCGGCGGGGGCAAGCACTCACGCCATCCCATCCCAAGCGGGCCTTGGGCCCCCGAAGGCGCGAAAAGTACTATTTACTATTCAGCTTCGCCGTTGACGGGAGGATGTTAGGCTCCGCGCTAAACGCAGGAGGACAGCATGAGCAAGGTTTCACCCATTCGAGCCGAGTATGGCAGCATCACTCCGTATCTAGTCATTTCGAAATGCGCGGAGGCGATCGATTTCTACACGCGTGCGTTTGATGCGCAGGAAACCATGCGCATGCCGATGCCGGACGGCAGTATCGCACACGCGGAGCTGAAGATTGGCGACTCGATCGTGATGCTCGGTTCTGGCGGGCCAGAGTGGGCAGGCACGTCTTCGTTGACCTACCTGTACGTGGAGGATTGCGATGCGGTGTTCACGCGCGCGGTCGAAGCGGGCGCTACGGTGATCGAGCCCCTAGCGGACAAGTTCTACGGCGATCGCGCAGGCTCGGTGAAAGATCCTTTCGGGCAGCGCTGGTCGATCATGACTCACAAGGAAGATCTGACGCCCGAAGAAATGCAAGCGCGCATGGCTAAGATGAGTGGTTAGGCCGGGTATGGATCGGAATTCGTTAATAGCTAGGCTTGGGGCAGCGTTGTTCACGCTCGCCTTAGGAGGGCACGCCCGCGCGCAGGCCTTTGATCAGGAAGTGGTGATCAGCAACCTCACCCTGCCGACGGCGTTGGAGTTCTCTCCGGATGGGAGAGTGTTTGTGGCTGAGAAGCGCGGCACCATCAAGGTGTACTCCTCGCTCACCGACGCCACGCCTGACACCTTCGTGGATTTGTCGCAAGGAGTGATGGCCCAATCGGATCGCGGGCTTTTGGGCATGGCGCTGCATCCAAACTTCCCGAATACGCCGTACGTGTACGTTCTGTACACGCTCGACGCACCTCCGGGTGGAATGACACCAGCCTATTCGGACTCCTGCACGAATTCCAACGACGGCAGCTGCATCGTCATGGGGCGCCTTTCGCGGTTGCAGATTAGTGGAGATAACCTGCTGGTAGGCAATGAACAGATTTTGCTCAACGAGGAATATTGTCAGCAGTTTTCGAGCCATTCTATTGGGGATCTCGCGTTTGGTGCGGATGGCGCCCTGTATGTGAGTGCTGGCGAAGGGGGGAGTTACAACACCGTAGATTTCGGGCAGCTCGGCCTTGCCACCAATCCTTGCAGCGATCCGCTGGGTGAAGGGGGGGCGTTTCGCTCGCAGGATCTGCTCACGCCTCTCGATCCGCTGGGCTATTCTGGAACTGTGCTCCGGCTGGATCCGGAAACGGGACTTGGGCTTGCCACGAATCCTTTGTTTTGGAGTGGGGATGCGCGCTCGGCTCGCGTGATTGCGATTGGCCTCCGTAACCCGTTTCGGATGGCGGTGCGCCCCAAAACGAGCGAGCTTTGGATCGGAGATGTTGGTTGGGGAGCCTGGGAAGAAATCAACAGGATTGCGGACCCTTCGGACGCCCTCATCGAGAACTTCGGGTGGCCTTGTTACGAGGGCACAGCAGCCCACGGTGGCTACGGGGCTCGGCAGTTCTGCAAGGATCTGAAGGCCGGCACGTTGGGCGCTCCGGCAAGCCTGACGTCGCCCGCTTACGAATACAAACACGGTCAAGCTCCCGGCCTCGCAGCGTGCCGCGCGGGTGGATCGGATTCGGCTATTTCGGGCGTCGAATTTTACGCGGGTGGGGACTACCCCAACGCGCTCGACGGCTCACTTTTGTTTACCGACGTGCGCCGCAATTGCGTGTGGGCAATCAAGGCCGGCTCGAATGGCTTACCCGACGCGGCCGCACCCATTGAAACAGTACTTGCGGGGGCGAGTTCACCGGTGGATCTACGCCGGGGGCCGAATGGGGACATCTACTACGTCGCCCATGGCTCAGGCACCGTACGCCGCATCTATTGGAAAACAACCAACCAACGCCCGACCGCCAAGATCACCGCTGCGCCAGCATTTGGTTTTGCTCCGTTGCAGGTTTCCTTGAGCGCCACTGACTCCACTGATCCCGAAGGAGGCACCCTGACGTACGCATGGGATCTGGATGCCGACGGCGAGTTCGATGATTCAACGCTTGGCAGCCTCAGCTATACCGTTCAACGGACGGGCACGGAAACCGTGTGGCTCCGCGTGAGCGATGGGGAAAAGGAGGCCACCACTTCTCTCCCGCTCACGGCCAATAACAGCCCTCCGAGCCTCTCTATCGTGAAGCCTCTTTTGACGGACCTCTGGTCGGTGGGCGATACGTTGACGATCGAAGGGTCGGCTTCGGATCTCCAGGATGGGGTGCTCGCGCCTTCCCAAGTTCGGATTGACGTCAGCTTGCATGATTGCGGACAAGGCGCTTGCACGACGAGCCTGCTCGCAACCTTGGTCGGGATCACTGGTTCGGTCAAACTTCCGAACGCTCATTACCCATCGCGAATCGAAGTCAAATTCACCGCGACCGACTCCCTCGGTGCGAGCGCCTCGACTGTGGTTGAAGTGTTGCCATCGACTGTCACACTCGGGCTAGCCACCAATCCACCGGGTCTAAGTTTGGCATTCGGGGGGCTGGTTCAGCCAACGCCCAGCGTCCACACCCTGGTTAAGAATGCGGAGGTTGAGCTCTCGGCGCGGTCGCCACAAAACTTGGTGGAAGCACAGTTCGTGTTTCAGAGTTGGTCGAATGCTCTCGGACAAACTCACACCCATAGGGGCAACGACAGTTTCAATCTAACGGCGGAGTTTGGCCTCGACTCTGATCAGGATAGTATTGCTGATGCACGCGACAATTGCGTTTCGGTTCCGAACGCGCGTCAAGCGGACACGGATCAAGATGGCATCGGGGATCTCTGCGATAATTGCCGCAGCTTGGTGAATACAGCGCAAGTTGATACTGACCAGGACGGGATTGGGGATGCGTGCGAGAGGATGCTCGATCTTCCAGGGCTGCCCGTCGTGCCGCTCGGTTCAGGTGGAATGGGTGGAGTCAGTGGAATGGGTGGAATGGGCGGAATGGGTGGAATGCGCGCGGCAGGTGGAACGGGAGGGATGTTTGGCGGGGGCGGCGCAATGCTGAGCGGCGCCGGTGCTGGGGGCGTTTTTGGTCAAGGCGGAGGGCCCGCTGCAGAAGCGGGTCGGCCGGGGGCAGGGGGCGCAGGGGGCGACTCTGTCGGCGCAGTGCCACCGAGAGCGCCCGACACTGAAAGTAGCTGTTCCTGCCGCTTGGTAGGGAATACTGGCGCTGGCGGACCCGGCGCGTATGTTGCTCTCGGTGCTGTTCTGTTGACGTTAGCCCGCCGTCGACGGAGCGCCCGGAGGCAGTAGCCTCGATCAGGTGCGGCTGTTGCAGTAGCCTCGATCAGGGGCAGCTGTTGAGGCTTATCCAGGCTTCCACAGCTTGAACCCCGAGTGCGTCTTCTTGGAAGGTGGCAAGCGGAGGCATTTGATTCCCCTGGCGGCTCTTCATCCTTTCCAGGATGAGCGAGGTGGCGGGAATGGTCGGCGTTAAGTGGTTGCAAATCTTGTCGCTAGCGAGCGGCGCGCTGAAACGAAAGTCAATGGTGCTCCGCTCGCCTTGCGGATTGTGGCAGTGGGAACAGTTGGCGTGGAGGTAGGCACGCGCTCGCGCTTCTTTTGAAAACGAGAGATCGGCGGGGCTCGGGAGGCTGGATGCGGTAGAGCGGGCCGACATGAAGTCCGCGTCGAGTAAACCCGCCCGATCAAAGACCTCCAACTGATTGTCGACGAGAGTCCCAAACTCGCCGTTGCGGTCGAGCTGCCCAGCCTGAAAACCCAGTGCGAATCCCACGCTCGAGTGGTGGCAGCGCGCACATTGGTCACGGGTTGGATAAAAGTGCTGATGCTGTTGCCCAGAATCCAAGAGCCACGGCACCGCGCCGCCTTCAGCGGCAGCTAACAGGGAACCGTCGGTGCCGCCTGCGTTCCAGCGGTAGCTATACCCCTGCCAAGGCTCCACGCATTCGCCTGGCTCACACCGTTTAACTAAAAAACGAGTCTCCATGGGGAACGCGCTCGACGCTACGCCCTTGGTTGCTTCGAGCCAGAACTCCTTAACCAAAACACTCCCGATAGATAGTCGGAGTGCTCCTTCTGGCGCGAACCCAAGTGTGCTCGCCACTGGAATGGAAAAGAATCTGCGCTTGAGTGCACCGTCGGACCAAAGCGGCGAATTGAGCTCATACGCGACCAGATCGGGCGAAGTCGTGCGGGAAGCCATATCCGTGTAGCATCCCGTTTGGCTCAGGAGCGTTGGAAATGTCGGCCCGTCTGGGGGGAAGCTGCAGGGGGTCGTGCTAGCACGAACTAACTCAGCTTTGGGTTGCGAGGGATCGCCATTGTAGCGGCGAAGTTCGAGCGCGCCTTCTTGGTCCCATTGCCAGGCTGCGGCGCTTTGCCCCCTATTATCACGCGTTAAGGCGAAGGCACGCGGCCCCACGCTGCGCTCGTTCAAGGGCGGGTAGTGGCGCCAGTTTGCGTTCTCAAATTGTGCCATGTGCAAACGCGTGCCAGCTGGATGGAGTTCAGCCCACGCCGCGATGGGTCGGGCTTGCGCGTCGAATGAAAGCTGAACCTCCTCAACCCTGTTTTCAACGTCGACATTGAGCGCGCGACCCAGGCCGACCCAGGCGCCGTTCCGAAACTGAGCTACCTGAAACTGAGCGGGAACCAACGCCGTCGCGTCAGTCCAGCCGAGGAGGGCATCGTTGTCGAGCGCGGCCAAGGCGAACTCGGGAACATGATTGGTATCGAAGCTGAGGGGACCACCGAGCGGAGACCAAACACCGTTGTCCAGCTGATAGACCAAAATCGATCCAGCCTTTTTGGCAACCGCAACCAGCGGGCGGCTTCCGCTGACTGCTAGCCTAAGCGCCAGGATCTCCGCATCTTGCCCAAACTCCAGCGCCGGTCCGAAAGGCAACCACGCCGCGGTAGACTGAAACAGTTGAAATCTGTGAGTGTCCACCAGCAACCCAGCGAGGGGCTGTCCTCCAAGGGTTGCCAAACGCGCGAAGGGTTCGGGGCTCTCCCCAAGGGTCTCAGGCGTTTGCCAGCGTCCACTTGAGTAGTGTGAGGTGAACACGCGCTGCCCCAGGCCTCTAGCTTCTTGCCACATCAGCCAAGGCTCCTCAGCTAGAAGTTGGAGTTCGAAACGCTTCGAAGTCAGCGTGGCATCGCTCGGGATCGGGCTTCCTAGCTGGATAGGTTGCCCGGGACCAAACAGCGTTACTTGAGCTCGCCGAGAGCCAGCAACCCCGGCGAGGTTTGCTAGCACGATGTTGTCGTCAGCTGCTGCCAAGGATGGAGCGTCGCCGAATGGGTAGGCGTTGGCGGTTTCCGTCATGGAAAACCATCTGGAAAATCCCAGCGTCGAGGTCGTCCCGGCAAACGCGTTGCCGCTGAGATCTTTCACCGCTCCGATCGTTACTCTCAGCGTCGTGTTGAGCGCCGCCGGCCCTTGTATGCGTATTGTAACACGATGACCCTCAAGAGTGATCGTGGCTGGGAGTGATTGTCCATTGGGTGTGAGCACGGAAATGGTGTCCGCGTTGACAGAGTCGGGGGCCAACGGTTCAGAAAAAGTGAAGAGCAACGGCGCGAAGAACCAGAGACCCACAGCACCTGAAGCCGGCGATTGAGCGATGAGCTCGGGAGCACCGGGGAAAGGGTCTCCCGCCCCACCTCCGGGCATCCCGCCGATGGTCGTTCCCGCCGAACCCCCTTCGCCGCCACCCCCACTGGCACCGCCCATGCCGAGCTGGCTCGGTGACCCGCCAAGTGCCGGTGCGCTACTGCCAGCGCTACTACCAGCACTGCCGCCGGCACCGATCGCGGGAGCCGGAGGTGAACTGTCCGTCGTGCAGCCCACAAAAAAGCCGCTGACAGCGAACCCCCAGACCGTCAACCTTGCCACTCTTTTCATGGTCGCGAGACCTTAACACCCGAAGTTGACTAATTCAGCTGCATCGCCCGGCCTACGGCATTTTCACCTCGCGCCGCAGCGCATTTAACGCCACTAGAATGAGACTCGAGCGAGCCGAGGGGCTAGCGCAGCTTGGACTTCTGCTTTTCGGCTTGCTCCCACATTTGCGCAAAATCCTCAGCGCTGCGGTTCAACGTTGCGCTCACTTGCGCGCCATCGCTGCGCTGATCGCGTAGACGAAATCTGCAAGGAGCCCGTAGTGAGCCACACCGTCCACGTTGTAGTCCCACTCTTTGCTGCCTGTGCGCAGCTTGGGAAAGGCCGCCGTGTAGGTGACCGAGCTAGCCCTTGGCTGAGCTCCCTTAGCCAGACCATTCAGGTCAGTAGTCATCGGTGGCTGCGATGCGAGAAGAGCACGCGCAGGTGCAATGATCCTTTGCGCTTGGAATACGCGCTAATCCTTCGTAGGAGTACAAGGAACGCCCGAGTGTCATGATGTGAGATTCATTCGCAACACGATCGCGGGCATTGCTTGACCTGTGGGGACACGCGCGGAGATAGTACTAATTGCTATGTCGATGTTGCGCGGACTGGCCTTGCTGCCTCTGGTGTGTTTGGGTTTTGGTTGTGAAGGTGTGCTGAAGGCGCCCGCAGGTTCCGCGCCGAACGACGGCTTGCAGGTTCCCGGCGGAGGCCCGGGTCCAGTTCCCAACGCGAGCAGCACTAATACGACGCCCGTACCGAACAGTCCTGTCGCCGTGGCCGAGCTCTGCTCCGGACAGCAACCGCTTCTCGGCGTTCAGATGCGACGCCTGACGCCGCTGCAGTATAAAAACAGCGTCGAGGCCGCGTTCGGCATTCTCTTCGCCGATCCCGAATTGCCGCGCTTTCAGGACGATAATCCCACGATCGGGCTGGCCAACGATCCCCAGAAGCTCCGCGTGACCACGGTGTCCATTGATAGCGTTTACCGCTCCGGGCAGGCCATGGCGACGCGCGTGGCGCTCGAGGTGCCCCAGGTCAAGGATTGCGCAGCCGGTACCTCGCCCGATTGTTTTGGCGAAATCATCGAAAAGCTCGGGCTCGCGCTCTGGCGACGTCCGGTGTTGGCGGCCGAGAAAGCCGATCTGTTGACGGAGCTCGCGGTTATCGAAGGCGAGACGGGAACTCGGAGCCAACAGGCCGAGTTTTTGGTGCAAGCGCTGTTGCTTTCCCCGAACATGCTTTATCGCGCCGAGCTTGGCGAGGCCGCGGGCAACCTCACCGATTACGAGCTCGCGAGCCTTCTTTCGTTCACGCTGTGGGATAGGCCGCCGGATACGGTGCTGCTCGAGCTCGCAGCTGCAGGTTCCCTGCGCAATCCCGGAGTGCTCGCGGCCCAGACCGCCCGTCTTGCTGGAGATCCTAAGTTTCCGGCGGCGGTTGCGGGATTTTTCTGGGACTACCTGAAGCTCGAGAACATTCGGACCATTAAGAAAGATGCCGAGCTCGGGCTCAGCGATCCCGTGCGGCTCGCGCTCGCCGACTCCGCGCAGCAAGCCTTGACCCGAGCCTTGTCGAGTCCGCAAGCGACCTTGATGCAAGTGTTTTCCGGTACGGGTTTCCCAGTAAACGACGACAGCGCCCCGTATTTTGGCGTCCCCGCGCCGGGATCGAGCGCGCTCCAGAATCAGATGCTCGACGCGACCGAGCGTTTTGGGATCCTGTCGCACCCGGCGTTTCTCACGTCCCACGCGGGGGAGAAATCCACGAGTATCGTCAAGCGCGGCGTGTTCGTGCTGGAGCAACTGTTGGCGTTCGACATACCCGCTCCACCCCCCAACGTCGCGGGTGTCGACGTCGCAACGCTTCCTCCTTCCTTCGATCCTGCCACCACCAGCACCCGCGATCTTCTGCTAACCACCCACAGCTCTCAAGCTGCATGTAAGGGTTGTCACACGATCATCGATCCTGCAGGTTTTGGACTCGAGAACTTCGACTCGGCTGGGCGGTATCGTTTGAAGGAAAAGGGCAGCGTGCCGATTGACGCTTCGGGGAGCTTGGCGCTGGCCGACGAGACGTTGACCTACCAAGACAGCGTCGAGTTTCTCCAAGCTCTCGCGGCATCGAAGGCGCTCACACGCGCGGTCTTGGAGAGCTACTTCAGCTACGCGCTCGGTCAAAGCGGAAACGGCTGCGAATCCAATCAATGGAGCCAAGCCGTGCTAGCTGCCCCCACCAACCCTGGCGGCCTCGAGGAGCTTGCAGCGAAGCTCGTGATGAGCCCGAGCTTCACGGCGCGTACCCAGCTTTAGGAGAAGTCATGCCGGTCAAGAAGTCATTTAAGCTACCTCGTCGTTCGCTTCTCGCTGGTTTGGGCGCAGGCGCGGCCCTCGGTTCCTTGTTCGTAGATTCCGAGGTCGCCCGCGGACAGGCCAGCGCGGCCCCGGTGCGATTGTTGTTGATCCCGCTGACACATGGCTGGGGCAGGGACCGCCAGATTAAAACCTTCAGCGGCACGGAGACCCAGTTCACCATTCCTCAGCCCCTCACGGGCTTTGAGGCGATCAAGAATCAGTGCGTTTTTGTCGACGGGCTGCGCGGCACGCTGTGGGGCAATGCCCACGATGTTTCGTACTCCGATCTCTTCACGGCTTCGGTGCCCTGGGACGAAGGGGGCTCCGCCCAGTTGGGTGAGCATTTTCCTGAGCCGATGGGCCCATCCATTGATTGGCACATTGGGAACGTGCTGAAAAAGAACGTGCTGAGGGTAACGGCTGGTTACGGATCCTGGGGGAAGCCTTACAACCCGATCTGCTTCAACCAATCAGCTCAGCAGCAAGCCTTTTACACGACCGCAATTCAGGCCTTCGACGCCATCATCAATCCGCTCTCGCAGAGCGCCACTCCTGACGTTAACCGGGGTCGCGACGCGGTTCGAAAGAGCGTTTTCTCGCACGTTGGAAAGGATATGGATCGCCTGCTGAAGCGGCTCAGTGGCACGGAGAAGCTGAAGCTCGAAGGACACGTAGCGGCCCTGAATGATTTGAATCAACGGCTCACGGCAGCGCCCTCGCCCGGAGGCCTAACGCCTGCGGATTTGCCGCAGAGGCCGTTGGACAAGCAGGCCTTCGAGAAGGAGATCGATGACTACTTGGAGATGATTCGCGTGGTGTTTTTAGCGGATACACACCGGGTGGCTGTGTTTGGGTTGGGCGAGGGAAGCAAGGACTACAGCTGGACGGACAGCGCCGGCAAGCCGCAGATCGGCAACATCTGGAACGTGGAGGGCTTCCACCACGACGTAGCCCACCACGCGACGCCGGATGCGCGTTTGGCCTACGAGGGATGGGCAGCTTGGTACGTGAAAAAGATCGTGTCCTTTGTGCAAAAGCTCGAGCAGACCCCAGACATTGACGGCCGCATGCTCATCGACAACACGATCATCGTGCTCACGGGCGAGGTCGAAACCGGCCAACACGACACCCGTTGTAAGCTCCACACCGTGATCGGCGGCGGCGGCGGGATCCGGCGCGGCAGGTGGCTTAAGCTGCCCGATGTTGAGCCGCGTTCGCGCGGCGGAGTCTTCATCGGCGGCAAGGATCGCGCAGGCACGCAGATCGAATCGGGCCTGAATTACGGAGATCCATTGGGCCGGCACCACCACGCAGACCTCCTCGTGACCCTCGCACGCCTTTGCGGCGCTCCCCTCGATTCGTTTGGGACCGACGTGTACAACTATCAGCCGATCCAGCTCACATGATGGCGGGTGGGAACACCGCGGCGTGCGGGTTCTTCAGCTCTCAGCGAATCAAGCCAGGCGCAGGTAGAAACTTCCGCTCTTCTGGACGCTTGGTCCCGCTCAAGATGTGCAAGTTCGCCGACCAAAGCAGTTCTCTCACCAATGTTGAGAGTTCTGGCGCCTCCCGGTACTGCTCAGCCGACGGAGACGCCGAGCAGACGACCGATGGCGGCGGTGACGAACATCGCGAGCGCGCCACCTAGAGTGACGCGCAATGCCGCACGCATCAGCGGTGCCCCACCCAGGTAGGCGCCGAACGCGCCGAGCGCGGCGAGGCTGCCGAGCGAGAGGGCTGCAATCGTCGGCATGCGCAGCGATGCGGGGGCCACCAGCAGGCCGAGGATCGGAATGATGGCGAACGAGGCGAAGCTCACCGCCGAAATCCAGGCAGCTTGCAGCGGTTTTGCCAACAATGCAGCATTGATGCCGAGCTCGTCGCGCAGATGGGAGCCGAGTCGATCTTTGGCGCTCAGTTGCGTCGCAACCTGCATGGCCAAGTCCTGATCGAGGCCGCGCTCGCGGTAGATACTGGCTAACTCCAAGAGCTCTGCTTCTGGGTTGGTGGCCAGCTCTTCTTTCTCACCCTCAATGTCGGCGCGCTCGGCGTCGCGCTGCGAGCTGACCGAAACGTATTCTCCGACTGCCATCGACATTGAGCCTGCGACCAAGCCGGCAATCCCCGCCACCAAGATGGCGTCGCGCCCAGCAGTAGAGGCTGCCACGCCGATCATCAGGCTCGCAGTGGACACGATCGCGTCGTCGGCACCGAGCACTGCCGCACGCAGCCAGACGGCGCGCGCACTCTGGTGACGCTCAGGAGTGACCACCGACCGAGCGCGTTCTAGTGACATGCGCGCATCGTGCATGAGGCATGCCGCGCAGGGCAACTCACGCCGCTTCGCCCCGAGGTTTGCGTCGCGCTGCGATGCTCCGTACAGTCGCAGCATGCTTCCCACCGGTAGTGGGGCCTCAGGCGACCTGACCAAGCGGAAGCTGATTCCCGCCTTGTTCGAGCTGTTCGTCCGGACCTGAATGCACCCCGAACTGGGATCGCCTCTTCGACTTCGCGCTCGGTCAGGATGGGCACTTCACGACGAAGCAGGCGGCGGAGGCAGGTTATTCCCCTCAGCTGCTAAACAAGCATACGCTGAAGTCCCCGTGCGTGGCTCGTGAGGCTCCTGCTCGACACGGCTGTAGTAGCTGAGCCCGATTGCGACGCTGAAGTTTTGTGCTCCCTAGAAGGAGAGAAGATGTGTCGGCCCGCCGTGCTCGCGTAGCTGCGCGCGGCAGAGGCCCTCAAACCTGTGCTCACGCGCGTAAGGCTGGGTCGCTTCGGTATGCTTGGCGCGTTGCGCGCAGGCGAGGGGCCTAACGAGCTTCGCCGCGAGCGCAACAAATAATGGCTCTGCTGCGCAGGTCATTCTCATGGACGCCCCTACTTCGCGAGGCCAATCCTTTTGAGAAAGCGCGCATAGACGTTCGGATCCATCCGTCGGTTGGCGCTCACGATTCGAGCAGCGATGTCGCGCGCCGCCTCCGCCGGGATGGCTCGCGCCGCGACTAATTCGACGAGCAGTTCCAGGCCCCATAGGACCGGAACACCCTCCGCTTCACAGGACATACGAAGGCGTCGGTCGTTGGAGACGCACGTGAAGCCGCTTGCTCCACCTCGTCGAAGACCGGGCTCGGGACGTGCACCTGGCCGATGTGCGCCGTGACGAGCGTGAGCACGGAGAGGTCGCTCGTCGCGAAGTCGATGAGCACACAGGCGTCGAGGAGCAGCAGCC
>JBBSBI010000081.1:0-21184 GCA_038251425.1 Polyangiales bacterium | reverse complement strand
CTGCATGCGCCCAGAAAAATTCTTAGCAACAACCGCTAGCTACGCTGGCGAGCTTCCCGATAAGGCAGTGCTCGAAGGCCTCGCCCAAGCAGGTGTCAGCTTTCCGCGTTTATCCCGCATTTCGCGCATAGAACGTGCACCGAGCGGGCGCGCCCACTGCCGCCACTGCAAGGAGCTCATGGAAAAGGCTAGCTGGCGAATCGCCCTCCAGCTGCTTGAGAAATTTCGCTTCCAACCCATCGGGTTCATCCATTTGAGGTGCGCGGCCCCGCACTTCGCGTCATCTTTGCTCGTGCTGCCGCTTCTTCAATCACGCCCCTAGCTGTACGCGCGCTGCCCGCATGCCTCGCACCGCACCAAGGATAGTCAGCATGCTTACTATCGGATCGCAGCAATGGAACCTGCGCTATCACCCATCGCAAGTATACTTGCGCTGCCTGCATCCCGTGCGGCGCACCAACAAGTAGTCAGCATGCTTACTATCGGATCGCAGCAGTGGACCCTGCCCTGCGCCGGAAGCTTCCGCGAACCTTGCCCCGCATAGGGGCTTCCGCGAACCCTGCCCAGCATACCCAATTCCCTAGGTGACACCGCCTGTGCTGTGGCCGTCTTGCCAATGCGCGATCGATCTAGCTTTTGGCGTCGATTTCTAGGCGTTTTAGCATTTTTTGTAGCCCAAAGCGTGACACGCCGAGCATTTCGGCGGCGCGTGTTTGATTGCCGGAAGTTCGTTCCAATGCAAGCCCAACGAGCTGGCGCTCCATGGCATCCACTCGCACCTTCAGATTGACCGACTCCACGCGTGCGGCATCGCCAGGGGCGGCGCCGATGATTGGTGGACTCAGATGTTCTAGTTCGATGGTGTCGTCTGCCATCAAGAGCGCGCGCCGGATCTCGTTTTGGAGCTGTCGCACGTTGCCGGGCCAAGAATACGATAAGAGCGCGGCTTCAGCTCCACGTGATAACCTGCGAGGGCGATCTGTGGAATACTGACCGATGAAGTGTTTGATCAGAAGTATCACATCCCCCGAGCGTTCCCGGAGGGCCGGAACCTTGAGCGTCAGCACGTTCAATCGATAGTAGAGATCTTTACGGAACCTTCCCGAGCTGACCCATTCCTCTAGATCACGATGCGTGGCGCCAAGAACCCGCACGTTGACCTTGCGCGCACGCTCGGAACCAACGGGCTTGACGAGGCCATCTTCGAGAACCCGCAGCAACTTCGTCTGCATGCCCAAGCTCATTTCCGCAATTTCATCCAGAAAGAGCGTTCCGCCATCTGCGGCATCGAACAGACCGGGCCGCGTGTTCGTGGCGCCGGTGAAGGCCCCGCGGACGTGCCCGAATAGGGCGGATTCTAATAAGGTTTCCGGAATCGCAGAACAATTCTCGGAGACGAACGGACCGCTCGCTCTTGGGCTATTCACATGCAACGCACGGGCAACCAGCTCCTTGCCACTTCCCGACTCGCCGACGATGAGCACGGGAATGTCGGCACCGGCTACCCGATCAATCAATGAGAGCATGCTCACAATGGCCTCACTCTCGCCGACGATGGCGTCGTAGGCGTAACGCGTGCTACGCCCCTTCCGCGCCAGCGCAAGCTCTCTTTGTGCGGCATCGAGTTCAGCTTCCCGTTGCCCGAGTGTTGCACGCACGCGTGCTTCCGCGCGCGCAGCACGGCGCAGGGAGCGGCGGAGCAAGAGTTGCGCTCGTGTATCTGCCAACGCCACCGCCGCCAGGCTGGCAATCACGCGCACCCAGCCGAGCTCCTGGGGTCCAAAAGCACCGCGTTTGATGCGATCATCCAAGTAGACAACGCCCAGCTTCTGGCCATGCGAAATCAGCGGTACGGCGAGCACACTGCGCAACTTCAGGGTGTGCACACTCGCGTGCGCCTCGGGCAAATCATACTGAGCGTCCACTGCAACCACGGGTTGCCCCTCATCAAGTGCACGCTGCGCCAGCGAGCGACTCAGCTCAAGCTGCAGGCCGTTCAGATCGGTGCGCGCCAGGTTTCGAGCGGAGCGCACGATCAACTTCCCGTTGGGTGCGGGCAGCAGCAGCAAGGCTCGTTCAACTCCCGTCCACAACACTAACATATCCAAAATTCGTTCAAACTGAAGTCGGAGGCCTTCCCGGCCACCGAGCGCACGCACTAGCCCCTCAACATCCGAAAGCTGCTCGGGCAGAAGTGTTTGCTCGCGAACCGCCTGGCAGCGCGCGATCCATGGGATCGCTTCGACTCTCGCAATGAGCGAGGTTGGCGCCAACCGGATAACCTGACGCGCCGCTTCGCCAGCGGCGGCAAACAACCGACGCGCTGCTTCGCCATCACCCAGTACCGAGGCCAATCGAGCCCCTGCCGCCAACGCGGGCCCACGCACGCCTGCTGCAGCGCGGACTGTGGAGAGAGCCAACAGTTCGGCAATCACCGCCGCGGAGGCGCTAGGGTCGCTGGCTTTTTCAGCATGCACGGCCCGTGCTCCCCACCATTCGAACGCCGCATCCACGGCGGCACAACTCCGAGCTAGAACGTCAACGGCCCGGATATCTAATGGTGCCCCATGTCGGAGTCCCCGGGCAGCAACGCGCACCTGATCGGCTGGGGTAATCCGTGCACCCAGCAGCTGTTGGGCGCGCTCTGCGTGTTCACGCCCACTCGTACCAACGGTGGCAATGTCTGCGAGCGTCAAGTGAATGTACGCGCGACACTGAGTATCCCCCATCAATTTCGCTCGCCGCTCGGCATCGCGCGCACTGGCTTCCGCTTCTCCTGTCGCCCCCAATGCCGCAAAAACAGCGGTTTCTGCCTGCACAGCCCGAGCCGCAGTTCCCCCGCGCCCTGCCCAATCAAACAGCAAACGTGCCCGGATTGCGCTTTTCTGAGCGTCCTCATAGGCGCCCACCTGAACACTGGCCGCAGCCACCCCGGTCAAATAGTGCGCCTCCTCAATCACTGCACCCGCACGTGACGCGTGCTCGGATGCGCGCCGAAAGGACTGGAGTTCAAGCTCAAAATCCCCCCGCTGATGCGCAACCAGACCGAGCACAGCCTCTGCTCGTGCTTGTTCTTCGGCGTCGCGTGCTGTCGCCTTCGCACGCGACGCTGACTCGAGAGCCAGCGAAGCCCGCCCCAGTGCGGCCTCGATCAAAGCGCGAGTCTCCCACACGACCGAGAGTTGAGGTGCATCGAGCAGCAGATTCAGAGCATTTTCCGCCTCACCTTCGTCGAGCAGCATCCGCGCCAAAGTTGCACGGAGCTGTGCCTCTTCACTTGGAGTGAGCTCTGGCCCCTCAGCTTGAAGCTGCGCGAGCCTCACCCGAGCGCTCGGGAAGTCCCGCGCGCGACGATAGGTTTCAGCTAGAAAAATCTGGTGCCCTGGCGTGCGCGAACCTTGGAGCAGTACTAACGCTTGGCCAAATTGCCCACCCAACCGCAAACGGCGCGCTACCAACCCAATGAGCGTCGGTGGAGCCTTGCCTTCTGAAATCAGAAATTCAGCACGCGCCAACGCGGAAAGCGACTGAGTTTCACTCGCCAGAGCGAGCGTGACGTCGACCCTCTCGTCGGCGCTATCAGTATTCACAACAGATTCTGAGCGGCGAGCTAGTGGGGCGCTTGCCTGACTGCCTTGCAACATCGAAAACGTCAGCGCCAAAGGTTCCGTGGCTTCCAGCAGCGAAACAACACGTTCAAGCACTGCGGGGACGGTTCCCAAGAGTCCGATTGGCCAATCGCTGGCCACGGGCCCCACCAGATGCAGCAAGAACGCACCAAGACCCGCAGCACTCAAGGAGCGGAGCGCGTGCGGTGGTGGCTTTGAGACACCGGGCACGGCGCCAACCTGACCGCTGATAGTCAAGAACTCCCTGAGCCAATCGGCTTCTATCGCTGACAGATCCGTCTCAAAATGACTTCCCCATGCACTTCGCAACTCAGCGCTGCGTGCGTTCAAATAAGCTGCCCGAGCACGGCGGAGACGCCAGCTGCGTACAGCTTCAGGCGCTTCGGAGACGCGCAGCTTGTGACCGGCACGCTGCCACACCCAACGTGCGGAGGGGCGAGCGCTTGGGCTTTCAGCGAGGAGCGGTTCGACAATCGAAGCGAGCCCTGCTTCAAGCGGCCTTTGCTTCAGTTCTTTGAGAGGATTCTCGCTCTTTGCCAGCTCCGGCTCAGCAATTTCGGCAAGCAGCAAACCGAGCGCAAATAAGTCACGCGCCCTCGCCTCACCACGATTTTCTAAGGCGATGGTTTCGGGCGCAAAATAACGCGGGGTGCCCCCACTCGGCAGCCACTGAGCGGCCTCTCCGCTCTGACCCAGATCCAACAGCCGTGCGCGACCACTACGGGTTAAAAGCACATTGCTTGGCTTGATGTCGCCGTGAGCCAAGCCAAGCTCGTGGAGCTCATCTAGCGCTCGGCCGAGATCCCAGGCGACCTGAAACGTACGCGCTGCTCGCGTCTGTGCACTCGGCGCACCTTCCGGCGTCTCCAGGCTCAGCGGCTGGCCCTCTATCCAAGGGAACAAGAGCAGAGGAGCGCCGCCCACAATCGACGCTTCCGCTCCATTCCAAGGCGACGCCGCGCAGTTAGCATGCCCGAATGCGAGCAGCGGAACGATCTCGGGACAGCAAACCCAAGCATGCCGCTCAGCTTCGTTGCGGAATGTCGAAGCATTCTGTGCTCGGCGAGCGGCCTTCAGCACCAACCACTCGTCTGTGGCGACATCGTGCGCCCTGAAGACAAAGCTGGTCCCACCGCTGCCAATCACGGCGTCGAGTTGGAGAACATGGCCTCCAATCGTCAACAAAGTTGACACCCTGCCCTAACAATCACCACGTAATAGGCTAGCTGAGAACCTGACTCAGATCGTCAACAAAGTTGGCTCCTGGGTCGCCCTAAATCACGACTGCCAAGCCATCAGACTCCAGCGCCCACCAGGGCGACGCTACAGTAAGAACGCAATTCGGCCCGGTGCTGGCTCAGATGGCCCAGTATCGACTCAACTGGAACTCAGAGTTTCGGCTCAGCTGTCCGTGTAGACGTTGAGCTGATCGCGCACCGTTTCAGGGCGAATACCGCTTCGGAGGTGCTCTCGCAGGCAATCCGCAAGCGTCAGCAGCAAATCATTAATGCCTTTTTCTTCAATGATCTTGGCGAGAAGAGTCCGTGCCTCGCGACTGTCATCGCCACGCAGAAACTCTCGAATTGTCTCAACCGAGATGTCGCCCTGGAAGTCTACGTACAAGTTGCTGAGAAGATATTCTGCAAGTTCCTTCACTCAGGACCTCCGTTCAAGCGAGCGAGTAAGATCTGACATTCCGCTATAGCCGTCGCCGCAACAGACGTGCAAGCGGATTGAAAAAACCACGGCATTTTCACGAGGGAGAAGCCCCCTTGAAGCTTTCGGCCCCGTGACTTGGACGCTCGAATGCGCGGGCTTAGCGACCAAGTGCCTGCGCGCGATTCACAATGCGAGGGGTGAGAAAGATCACCAATTCTTGCCTCTGATCGGTAGCGCGACGACGCTGGAACAACAGGCCGATGAGCGGGATGTCACCGAAGAAAGGGACTTGGTCGGCGCTACGACCCGAATTCCGGGTGTAGATGCCGCCGATGACTGCAGTGTGCCCATCAGGAACGAGCAGTTCTGTCTCCGCTTCACGCTTGAGGACGGTCGGGTCGCCGCGAGCGGATGTCTGGTTGAAGTCTGGCTCGTCGCGATTAATTTTGACCTTCATGCTGACGCTGCCATCTGCCGTGACGTGGGGCCTCACCAACAATTGGAGCTTCGCTTCTTGGAAGGTGGTCTGCACGCCCTGCGCACTCACCTGCGAGAAAGGAATGAGCGTGCCCTGCGAAATACGCGCTTCGTTGTTATCGAGCGTTAGGATCCTGGGGCTCGATAGGATCCTCAGCATGCCGCTCGTCTCCGCCGCGGAAAGACGCAACCCGAGATTGATCGTGTTGTCGATCGATCCAAAGGCGAGGCCTAAAGCGCCACCGCTTCCAGCACCCACAGCTGCCGGGAGATTGACCGCGAAATTCGGATTGGTCACGGACGCTTGGGTGGGGCTAAGCCCGGCCGTCGGCGTATTGCCGTCGCTAGCGCCACCCGCGATGCCAATTGAATTTGGGAAAACGAGGCCGGTAGGGTTGGCGGTTGCAGGAGAAAAGCTGGCATCCCCGCCCCACTGGATCCCGACGTCCTTGATGTAGCGGCTGGTGGCCTCAACGATCCGAGCTTCAACCAAGACTTGTGGAGTTTGGGTATCGAGTTCACGCGTGAGCTGCTCGATCTGGTCCAGATTTCCGGAAAGATCCCGAACGATGAGCATGTTGGTCCGGGTATCCACCGCCACGCTGCCGCGCTCAGAAAGCAGCGGAGAAACTCTTTGCTGCACGTCATCAGCGGTGGCGTAACTGACGGGAATAAGCCGCGTCTCAAGCGGCGCCAGTCGCACTTCCTGAGCGCGACGTGCCACCTCCATCTCGCGCTCCTTCTCAAGGTCCGCGAGCGGCGCCACACGCACCATGTTGCCGCGCTCAATCATGCCCAAGCCTTTGGCTTGAAGCACGACGTCAAGCGCCTGCTTCCAGGGCACGTTGCGCATGCGAATCGTGACTGATCCGGTGACGTTGTCGGCGGTCACGATGTTCACGCTACCCACATCCGCGAGCAAACGGAGCACGTTGTGGATATCCGCATCTTTCAGATCCAAATCGATCCTGCGCCCCCCACCACCTGCCACTTGCCCCAACACGCTGGGCGTTAAGCTGCCGGCCTGCTCAACCGGACCAGAACTCTGCTCCAAGCCGCTGAACGTCGAGTGGATCTCCGGAAGATCTGAGGCAGGGGAATCCACGTGAAGCGTGCGGATCCGACGCGCTTCTTTGCCGTCGGCCGCTATCCCGGTCACGGCTGAGCTCACATCGCCCGGCCGAAAAAAGGACCACACGAGACTCGAGCCTTCGACACGTACCTGACTGGTCGCCAGCACCTGTCGCTCGGCATCCAGCGTTACCCCATGTGCCGCTGTGTCCGCGTACGAAGAAACTGCCTTGAGCTGACCACCAAAGGCCGTTGTATCGAGCGTTTGTTGGAGAGCCGCGGGTAAAACTGTATTCCGAAGCACCAAACGCGAACGACCAGCCTGGCCGTTTTCCAAGCCGTAGCTCGGCGGCGCCGCCAGCTTAACCAGAAGCTGATCCTGATCGGAAAGGTGGCTGAATTTGACTTCAAGCACGCGATTCTCGCTCACGGCTTGGGGGGCGGCGGGGGTGGTGGGAGTGGCCGCCGCTACACCTTCACGCTTCGGCGTCCCGGCCACCGGGGAGAGCGATAGAACGAGAGCGTTCCCCTCGACGCGAATCACGCGCTCTGCAAGCTGACTGAGCGTAACGAGGACGCGGGCCGTCGAGCTTTCGCCTGAACCGAATGACTGCGTGAGCACGCCGGCAACCAAGCCAGTCTTCCCCACAATCGCCGGCTTCGCGCCTTTCACGACTGCGGACGGAACGTCCAAGATCACTCGCAGGCCACCGCGATCAACGCGCGCCGTGTAGGTTGGCGCGGCATCAAACTGAATGCGAACTTCCGTCGGCCCGTCAGCATCTTTCTGCTGAACTGTCACCTCCGTCGCGTGACGCACTGGCCCAGCAGCCGTGGCTGACCAGGCGCTCCCGGATACCCCGGAAACAAAGATCGCCGTCGACAGTGCATAAATCGCCGGGAAGTGCTGAATCCTCCGCATCATCGCTTAGCTCCAACTGGATCGCAGGGTGGGCACATATTCCTCTTGAACCAACTCTGTTTGATTGTGTCAGGCCAAGGGACTCGATGTAAACACATGAGCCCGCGTTTTTTGGCAAGCATCAGGCTTTCATCAGGCTTCTTGGCCCAATGCCTCACGGAGGCGGCTGTTCGCCTTCGGGCCGGAGGGCGATCACACGTGTGGAACTCGGAACATCAGGATTGTTGGGGTCTTCTCGAACCAAAACGATGTCACCGTCTCGAATGCTGTCGATGCGCCAATTGATCTCGAAAGTGGTCGCGCCCGCGCCCGCGCCCTGAACGGTCTCTGGGCGCCCAATGAATTGACCCCGCTCGACCACGTGACCTTTCCCTTTCGGATCCACCAACATGGCCTTGGCGGGCCGAATTCCAGTCACAATCCCGATCAGCCTAAGTTCATCAATCGAGTACTCATCGAGCACCACGTTGCGTTGCGAACGCAGGTTTCCGCGAACCTCTGCCAAAATGAGATCTTGAAAACTGCGAAATGGGTCTCGGCTACGATCCGTTTCGGAAAACTCCGACTCTTGAAATTCCACCCGAGGAGGCGCGGGCTTGGCAGCTGCCTGAACTCCGACCGCAGCAGCCTTGGCGGTTGGGGTTGGAACCGAATTTCCGGTCGCCACAGGCTCCTCGCAACCGAGCTGCAAGAAAGCCACCGTCAACAACAGCGCTCCGAGCCTCAGCTGCCTCATGGCGTCCCCAAAGCCGCGCCACGTTTGTCCGCCTGGATACCCGATTCCGCACCTAGAGCGCGAAATGCTGTAGCGAGCACCTTCACACTCACGTTGACCTCGTCGCCCTTCACGACGGGATCGGAGATGCTGATGTTCTCCATGTTGATAATGCGATCCAGCTGCCCCACCCCATAAAAGAATCTGGCAATTTGGTGGTAGCGCCCTCGAAGCTCAAGCTTCATCGGGATGCGAGCGTAGAACTCCTTCTTGACCTCATCTTCCGGCGTCCACGCGATCAAGCTGACACCCGTGGTGTTGGCCACGCTCTGTACGGAGCTGAGAAATGCTGGGTACTCGGTCGAGGAAGGAAGAATCTTGTTGAGTTCGGTTTGGCGTTGTTCGCGCTCGGTCAGTTCTTCAAGATCTTTGTTGTAGGCGAACTGGGACTTCTTCCAATCTTGAAGTTCACCTTTGAGGCGTCCTTCAGAACTCGCTGCAGCCTCAATCTTGCTCGCGACATCCCCATAGAACACGGCGAAGTACGCCGCACCGAAGAGCACCGCCGCGCCCACGCCCACGCCAATCTTCGCTGGTAGCCGCAGCTTGGAGAGCGTCAATTCCGCCATCAGTACCTCGCCATCGCTTCCAGATTGAACTCAATCATTTGTGGGCCAGCTTTGATCAGATCAACCTTCTTCGCTGGCATCAGCTTAATGTCAGTGAAGTAACTGGAGAGATTTAGCCTGCGCGCCAATTCACTCACATCCTCCCCATCGCGCGCGATCCCCCGCAACTGGATCTTGCGAGATTCTTCGGTGAAGAGAGCGAGCCAGAGCCTGCGACCGTCCCACGACGGATTGTAGATAGACAGCGGATTATCACGGCGGAGCTTGTTCAATTCGTCGGGATTCACGCTGGGGCCGCGGCCAGGCGTTAAGATACGTGCGAGTTCGAGCAGCATGGCCGTCGGACCGGTTCGCGCGCTCTGCAACTCCGCAATGGCATCTTCGCGGGCTCGCAGCTGCTTCAGCTTTTCTTTGACTTTGTCGTGATCAGCAACCTGAGTCTTGGCTTGATCGATCTGTTTCTGGACCTCAGAGTTCTTATCGGTTTGCCGGGAAAGCTCCTGCTCCTTGAATCCGTGGAACACGAACAGGCCCGCAACTTCAGCCAGCAGAAGCACCATCAAGACGATGAGCCACGTCTGGCTCTCCTGGGGTCCCTTTTTGCCCTTATTGCGTGCCTTATCTGGCAGCAGATTGATTTTGATCATGCCCGCGACTCCTTGTGCTTTCGAAGCGCAAGGCCAAGAGCTACGGCCAACTGAGCGGAACGAGCTTGGAGCAACTCGGCGTCAAGGTACTTCGGATCAATAGTGAGCCCCTCCAAAGGCGACCAAACTTCAACTGGCACACGCGCTCGACGCTCAATCGCTTGAGCCAGGCTCGGCAAACTGGAACTGCCACCTGTAATATACATGCGAGCGATCTCGGTTTCGCCACTTGTTGCCAAGTAGAAATCGAGGCTTCTCTGGATCTCCGCCGCTATCGCATCCGTGGCGGCCTCGATAATTCGCATAAGATTGTGAGGCTGGGCACCCGAACGGCTAGAATCGGTGCTGGCGGGCAGGGTGCTCGAGCACTTGAGAGCCTCCGCCTGCTCCTGAGGCATGCCCAGAGCTTTTTGAATTTCCTCGGTGATCAGATTGCCACCGTTGGCAATCTCACGCGTGAAGGCGCTCACGCCATTAGCCACGACATTCAGCGAGGAAAGACTTGCCCCGATGTTGAGGATCGCGATGATTTGCGCAGGAGGCAAGCCACGCGCTCTTTGAAAAAGGTTCTGGACCGTGAAGGAATCAATATCGCAGATCACGGGCTTCAGCCCGGCATTGCGGGCCAGCTGAGCGTAGTCGTTGATCTGATCGCGCTTGGCGGCCACCAACAGGAGATCCATCTGGCTGGCTTCAGGACGGCGCCGCAAGACCTGGTAGTCCACTTCAACGTCCTTGATGTCGAAAGGAATGTGCTGCTCAGCTTCCCAGGTGATCTGCTCCGCAAGTTCAGCATCGGTCATCATGGGCACGGTGATCTTTCGAATGATCACGCTTTGGCCCGAAACGCTCAGCGCACAGGAGCGCTCCCGAATTTTCTGCTGCGAGAAAACCTGTTCAATCGTCGCGGTGACGGCTCCGGCATCCATCACTTGCCCGTCAACCACCACTTGCGGCGCCAACGGCGCGTACCCGAAGCGAATCAGCCGCACGCCACGGCGCGTTTCTTCAAGCTGGCAAACTTTTATGCCCGTTGAGCCAATATCGACGCCAACGAGGTTCTTTCCTTCTCTCATGATCTTATCGCTACCGGGTCGGAAGGTCCTACAAACTCTCGCATTGTCGGAGGCAAACCGCCAAGAAACCGGCGGACGTCAGGCTTTCATGGGAAATCGGATGAATTGGGGCTGGGGTGTCCTTGACCTGGCCGCAAAACGCGCCCCATCCGCAAGAATCGTCACCAGCACGCGCGGGGGGTCCCCAGAGCCCCACTCCGAGGCGCAGTTGCGTCGCTGTATTCCAACCTGTTGAATTTATTAGATTAGATGCGTCAGAATCCGTCTCTACTGGAAGAGAAACCGCGCTTCTGCAAGGTCCTCTGCGACCCATGCCGCCAAGCTGTCTCGTACAGAAACAGCCCAATTCTCGAAATTGGACGACCTGGCATGGACGCTGCTTTGGCCTGGCTCCGGAGGATTCACCCATGAGTTTGCGACACTCGAAACAATCAGTACAAAAGGCCCCCGCAGTTCCACGGCGCACCAAGGCGCGCACTGCTTCTTCAAGGGTTTCGATCATACCCCGTGCATCGATCCCACCTAAACCCGCGCGTCGGGCTAAGGCTCAGGTTCAAGTCGCCGCTGACAAAATTCGTCACAAGCGCCCGAACGCTGCAGTGCCTGCCACGGTGGTCCACCGCGCGCGACCCAAGCCGAGTGCTCTTGGCCGAACCGACGACCTTCTCACACTTTATACGCCACTGGTTCGCCAGATTGTGGGTGGCTTTCAACGGAAGCTGCCGAGCAACGTGCTTCGAGAGGATCTGCTCGCGGCCGGCATGAGCGGGCTTTGGGATGCCATCCGCCGTCATGAAGGCAGGCCCGCCGATAGCTTCGAATGGTATGTCCGTGTGCGCATCCGTGGCGCGATCTTGGATGAGCTTCGCGCTCAGGATTGGTTGCCGCGTCGCGTCAGAGCGTTAGCTAATAAGGGTGGAGACGCCAATCGAGCGACGCCTTCTGTAGTTCGTTTCGATGATGTGAGCCCCGCTGAGCAAAGCCGTTCGCTCCTGAGTGCGGCGATTCCCGACAGTGAAAGCGCCTGTGAGGCAAAATTTGCTCGGGAGAGTTTGGTTCGTGCCGTCGACAAGCTGCCGGAACGCGAACGCCACATTGTCTCCGCCCATTACTTCCGCGGCGTGAAGTTCAAGGAATTGGGCAATCAGCTCGGTGTGAGCGAACCGCGTATCTCGCAGTTGCACTCGCGCGCGATGGTGATGTTGAAGGCCATTATCACTGAAGCTGCTTAATCCAGCTGCAGAAAAGATCCTCCGAATCAGACGGGCTGTCCCCCAAGGACAGCTCGTTTTGCTTTTGTGAAGCTCAGGAAATTTCGCGCTCGTTGTAGACAGCGAGGATGCGCTCCAAGGCAACCCCGTAGCAAGCCAGCCTGAAGCTGCACTGATGGCGGCGTGCGAAATCCTGCATGCGAGAATAGGCATCCGTCATCGCATCACTCAGGCGACTTTCGACTTCCGCCAACGACCACTGTTCACTCCTTCGATTCTGAACCCACTCGTAGTAGCTCACCGTGACGCCTCCTGCGTTGACCAAGATATCTGGGAGCACCTGGATGCCGCGCCGCTCCAACACGGCCTCACCTGCGGGATGACACGGGCCGTTCGCACCTTCCGCCACAAGCCTGACCGTGAGAGCCTCCGCCTCTTCAGGGTGGATTTGATTCTCAAGCGCTGCAGGCACCAAGATGTCAGCCGAAGCCGCGAAGAACTCGGCTCGAGATATGGGCTGGCCATTCGCGTACCCTGAAATTGAGCCGTGCTGCTCGACGTACTCCTTCAACCGGTAAGCATTGAAGCCTTCAGCGTTGGTGAGATACCCCGTGTGGTCACCCACCGCGACCAACGAAACCCCGAAGTGGCTGAGCAATACCGCCACGTTCGAACCCACGTTGCCAAAACCTTGCACCATTAGCTTCTTGCCGCTGAGATCAAAGCGATTCTGCTCAGCCCAAAGTCGAATGCAGTGCACCACGCCCTGACCGGTTGCTTGCTCTCTGCCTCGTGTGCCACCGCTAGTTACCGGCTTGCCTGTCACGACACCGATCTGCGATTGCTTGCTAAACGTGCCCAGGGTGTTCATGTAGGCGTCCATAGCCCAGGCCATGACTTGAGCGTTGGTGCCGACATCGGGCGCAGGAATGTCGTAATCCGGCCCAATATTGCTGCCCAGCGCGTAGACGAACCGGCGTGTGATGCGACTGAGCTCGGCCTTTGAGACTAACTTTGGGTCAAACTTAATACCGCCCTTACCGCCGCCGAACGGCAGATTCATGAGCGCACATTTGTAGGTCATGAGCGCAGCGAGCGCTTTAAAATCGTCCAGCGAAGCCGCGTGGTGAAAACGCAAGCCCCCCTTGTACGGGCCGAGCACATTGTTGTGCTGGATGCGGTAACCCTTGAACAAGCGAAACTGTCCGTCATCCATGCGCACTGGGAAGTGGACGATCACTTCGTTCTTGGGCTGACTCAGAATGCTTTGAATGTGAGACGGCAGCTGAATCAAACGCGCGGCAGCGCCCAAGTAACCCTGCACGACTCCAAAGAAATCGTGTTTGTTATCCGCTGGTGCCGGAACTGAACTGCCCACCACCTGCTCGGGACCGCCAAGCCCTCTCGATTCCGTTGGGTTCAGAGGCGGCACAACTGAAATGCGACGTGAATCGGACATACCAAAACTACGCCCCTTCCTGCCCATTTCCTAAGGGGCGGCTGCCACCCCCAACCACACGGCATAAATATAGACCACGGGCCCCACGATGAGCACCGCGTCCAGCCGGTCTAGGAGCCCCCCATGGCCAGGCACGATTCGGCCCGAATCCTTGATGCCTGTGGCGCGCTTCAAGAGGGACTCCAGAAGATCTCCGAGTTGGCCCAGAACGCCCGTGATGGCGCCCAGCACCAGTGCGTGCCCAAGCGGGAGCGTTGGAAGATACCAAAAGTGCGCCAGCACCCCTGCCAAGATCGCTCCGAGGATGACCCCCACCAAACCCTCCTGAGTCTTGTTAGGGCTCACCAACGCATACAACTTGCGTTTTCCGAAATAGCGCCCGAAAAAATAGCCGCCGGTATCTCCAAACCACGCGATGGTGAGCGTGAGGACAACGTGCCCCGGCCCTAAGCTTCCGAGGTCGCGCCGCATCAGTCCTAAGGTCGCGAGGAGAACTCCGATGTAGAAGGGACCCGCCACGCCCGAGAGAGCGCGCAGGGCCGCTGTGTGCACCTCGCCGAGGCGCCACAGTGGGACCAACATGCCCACGATGGGAACCGTGATGGCTAGCAACACCAACACTCTGGCATCCGTAGCGAACGTGTAAAATACGAAGCCAGTCCCTACGGTCACGCTGACAGCGATCGCCTGCGCCACGCGGTCGCCCGGGTGTGTCATCGCAAAAAACTCACTCGCCACAAGCGCCATGGCGAGAAAGAGCAACAGTGCAAAACCCCAGACGGGGCCCCAAAAAAGCAGCAGAAGAAGCAGCGGAACTGCTCCGAGAGCAGTCGCAAAACGGATCACTAGATTACTGCGCGCCACGAATGCCCGTAGCGTTATCAGCGGTCCGCCAGAGTCACAAGCCTAGGGAGGCCTGAAACAGACTCTAAATATGCCCGGCGAGGAGCAAGGCTTGCGAGGCACTCTGGACCTCGCTACTTCAGGGCCACTTGATGGCAGGTCGGCTGGCTCCCGTTGTTCGGAGGGCGTGCACCCTCGCGCTGGGCGCCTGGTTGGGTGTCTTGCCAAGTCAACCTCGCGAGTTGAGTACGCTTTCAGATCGTCCTGCTCTGGCACATGCGCTCGCCGAGCGGTTCGGCGGAAGTGTCGAGGCCTCCGATTGGGTGTGGGCACCCTCCTCCGGGGTCGTCGCCGATTATTTTCTTGGAAGGCCGTTGTTTTTTTTGGGCGCTCCCGACTCACAGCACCCGCGCGCACTCTACTCAAGCTGCGCCCGCCTGGCGCCTGACGGGAAACTTCTCGGATTCGGGGTGCCACGACGGCAAAGTCCCATTGGGGGCGGAGCGGCTTCGCGCTTGATCGCGTCAGGGGATCACGCTGCCTTCCTGGGCCAACAAGCTAGCGCTGTCTGGGTCTCCTTGCTCCAACTCCCCTCATCCCTCGCACACTGCAACCCTTTGCAGGCGGTGTGGCCACGCGAAAAAGCCACACACCAATACCGGTTCACCCCGACAACTCAAACGCTCACCATTGCCATTTCCGCTTCCGAGCTAACGCTCAAGCTCGGGTCGATCGTTGCAAAGCGGGTCCGCCTGCCCACGGCCGGTCCTGCTCACGTGCTGGTATCACCGGCGAAACCGCCAGATTTGAAGCCTATCTCACGGCGCTCGTTGCGGGTGGGAGCCGTTGAGGTTCAGCTCATTACTGTTGCTTGGGATAAGTTCGCTTGGCGCTTGCTGCCTGGAAAATCCGAACCCTTTCGTGGCGAACGCCCCACGCTCACGCCTTCGGAGCAGACCCGGGCAGCTATTGCGATCACACTCGGGGCCACAAGTGACGGCACGCGTTACGGCTTCGCCGCGCGAGGAACTGCGCAGCTTCCACTCCGATTGGGCTATGCGAGCCTGAAATCACGAGCCGGACGAGCCTTCGAGTATCTGCCCATGGGGACGCGGCCCGATCTTCTGCCTGACGAGGAACTCGTTCAACTTCCGATGCTGCTGAAGCTCGGAGAGCCCACGGCCAACGCACGGAGCCGAGGCGCCCTGCGCGAGCGAGGTGCCCTCTGCCTCGCCCCACAAGGAACGGAGAGCAAGCTGTTTTTGGCCTACGTGAATCAGGACAGCAACTTAGCCCTCGCCCAGGCGCTCACCCAGCTCGGCTGCTCATTCGCTTTTGAACTGGATCGCGGCTCACAAGATAACTCGCGGGTATTTTTGAGGGATGCCCAAACACCGCTCACTTTTGCCGAAGAAACGAGCACGCTCGTCGGTCTCGAATAGCGGCGCGGTCTAGACACAGCGGAGGAGAACGAGGTACTCACTGACGTTTGTAATGCAGACGAGAAGGCGACGACCCGTGCTGAAGTGGGCCGGTGGGAAAACCCAGCTGCTTGGTCAGATCCTTCCGTTGTTGCCCGATCACATCGAGACCTACTACGAGCCCTTCTTGGGCGGCGCCGCTGTTTTCTTTGAATTGGCCGCACAAGATCGCTTCGAGAAGGCCGTACTGGCAGACAAGAACCAAGAGCTTGTCGCCGTGTATCGCGCCATCAAGGATGACGTAGAAAAACTCATTCTTCAGCTACTGCCACTGAAGGAGCGCCACTCCGAAGCGTTCTACTATGAAGTTCGCGCTTCAATACCGCGCAATCGCTTTGCGCGCGCGGCCCGCTTCATCTACTTGAACAAGACGGGTTACAACGGCCTCTACCGCGTGAACAGCAAAGGGGCTTTCAATGTTCCTTTTGGCCGCTACAAGAATCCTGCAATCTGTGACGCCGCTAATCTTAGGGCTTCGGCGCTCTTACTCCAGAAAGCCGAGATTTTGCACCTCGACTTTGAGGAAGTGTGCAGGAAAGCCCGCAAAGGTGACGCCGTCTATCTCGACCCACCGTACCTGCCAGTTTCAAAGACTTCGAATTTTACCAGCTACCAAGCCGACGGATTTCCGATGCTTGAGCACGAGCGGCTTGGCCAAGTCTTCCAGCATCTCGCCAAGCGCGGAGTGCAAGCCGTGCTATCGAATTCGTGCACGCCCGAGACCAAGGCGTTGTACGCAGACTTTACCTGCCGCATAGTTCCCGCACGGCGCGCGATCAATAGCCAAGGGCACGGCCGAGGTGTGGTCCAGGAAATTCTGGTGAGCAGCGTCGACTTGAAGGCCTCTGCCAAGAAGAAGCCTTCAAGCAGCCGTTCGCGCTAGGCGGACTCAGCGCCCTCGCGTCGCGGGCGGCGATTGCAGGGAAGCACCATTTTGCGCAGGCGGACGGCGTCTGGCGTCACCTCGATCAGCTCATCCCGATCGATAAATTCCATGGCTAAATCAATGGTGAGCGGGCGGGGCGGGGTGAGCACCACATTCTCATCTTTGCCGGCGGCGCGAATATTCGTGAGCTTCTTTTCGCGGACCACGTTCACATCCAGATCATTGGAGCGATTGTGTTCTCCAATGATCATCCCTTCGTAAACGGGAACGCTTGAGGTGATAAACAGCGTGCCACGGGGCTGGAGATGAAAAAGTGCGTAGGGCGTGGCAACGCCCGCTCGATCCGAAACCATCGCACCATTCGGCCGCCGTAGCATTGGGCCGCCGTACGGCTCCCAACCCTCAAACATCGTATTGAGCAGGCCGGTGCCGCGGGTCTCAGTGAGAAAGGCTGAGCGAAACCCGATCAAGCCGCGCGAACGAACGCGGAATTCGGCGCGCGTTCTACCAAAGCCCAAGCTGGTGAGCTTGGTCATCTGCCCTTTGCGTTCGCCAAGCCGAGTCGTCACCGCGCCAATGAATTCGTCGGGCACGTCGACCACCACGAGCTCGAGCGGTTCGCACATCTTACCATCCACCATTTTGGTGACAATTTCGGGCATGCCCAAGCAGAACTCGTAGCCTTCTCGGCGGATCGTTTCTGCTAGCACGGCCAACATCAGTTCTCCGCGCCCGTAGACGATGAAGGTATCGGGCTCATCGGTGGGTTCAAACCTCAGCGCCAGGTTGCGATGCCCCTCGCGCTCGAGTCGTTCGCGCAGGTGGCGAGAGGTGACCCACTTGCCAACTTTTCCGGCGAAAGGCGAAGTGCTCACCATGAAGCGCACCTTCATCGTGGGCTCTTCAACGGCGATGCGTGGCAGCGCGACGGCATTCAGCGGATCAGCGAGAGTGTCACCGATTTGGACGTCGGCCATGCCAGAGATCGCCACAATATCGCCGCCGCGCGCGCCCTCCACTTTGGTGCGTTTGGTGCCGATGTAGCTAAAGATGCTGACAATTCGCTGGCTCGAGTCGCCTTCGGCGCCGAGCAGCTTCACGGTTTGGCCGACCTTCGCTACCCCGCGGTAGACACGCCCGATCCCGAGACGCCCGACGTACTCATCGTGGTCCACATTGTGAACCAGTACCTGCAACGGCGCTTCGTCGTCAGCTGTTGGTGCCTTCACTCGCTCGAGGATGGTCTCCAAAAGCGGCGTGAGGTCGGTGCCTGCCTCAGCCAAAGTGCGTTGAGCGATGCCGTTCTTTCCGATCGCGAAGATCGTGGCGAAATCCGCCTGCTCATCGCTCGCCTCAAGCTCACAAAAGAGATCGAAGACCTCTGTCATGACATCCTCAGGCCGAGCGTCGTGGCGATCAATCTTGTTAATCACCACAATGATCGGGAGCTTCAGCTCCAAAGCCTTCTGCAACACAAACCGGGTTTGAGGCAGCGGGCCTTCCGCGGCGTCCACCAACAAGAGCGCACCGTCCGCCATTTTCAGCGTACGCTCCACCTCACCGCCGAAGTCGGCGTGGCCGGGCGTGTCGATGATATTGATCGTGGTTCCCTTATAAATAATGCTGCAGTGTTTGGCTAAAATGGTGATACCGCGCTCGCGCTCCAGATCCCCGCTATCCATGATGCGATCCTTCACGACCTCATTGGCGCGGAAGACGCCAGTTTGGCGCAGAAGTGCGTCAACGAGGGTTGTCTTGCCATGATCGACGTGGGCGATGATCGCGATATTTCTAAGGTCGGAGCGGGAAACGAGTGCCATAAGCCGGCGCATCGCTAGCCCGCAACACGTCTGAGCGCAAGCTTGGCCTGAATATTGGGCGAACACCTGGGCCCAGGCTGGAAGAATCGCACCAACACCTGATCCAGTCGCCGCGGAACGAGCACGAGATCGCCCCATCAGCTCGTGGTGCCCGCCATCCTTTTAGACCCAGATTGAGAAACCGAAGCGGGGCGTGAACGGCATCAGCTCTGCTGCAACAAGCCTTGCAGCTGCGCCGGCGTGACACCGTATTCGCGCCCACAATAGTCACAGGTTATCTCTAAGACCTTCCCGTCCGCGGTCAATTCCTCGATCTCTTTCCGATTGAGCGTCGAAAGCGCTGATACCAACCGCACGTGACTGCACCAGCACTCGCTCCTCACCTCGCCCCCGCCTACCAGAGTGTTGGGTATTCCATATAGAATCTCCTCAAGCAGTCGTTGAGGCGTGAAGCCTTCGCCTTCTAGCAAGTGATCAATGGTACGGAACTCATCGAGACGCTCCGTCATCAACATCAATGGGCCGCGACCCACCTCCGGCAAGAGCTGAACGAGATAGCCGCCGGCCGCGACTACCTCGCCTTCCTCCACCAAGGTTCCGAGCGCGAGCATGCTGGTAACCTGCTCGGATGTCTCTAAATACGCCATGAATCCATCCGCGACCGTGCCCGCTTCGGGCAATTGAACCAACCCCTGGTTAATGCGTCCCGAGGGCAAGCTGCGCATGAGCTGCAAGATCGTACCACTTTCCAAAATAAACTCTGGGCGGTCCTTCGGGAGCTGCACGAGGCCGCGCGTTTTCCCGGATGGATGCGAATCTGCAACGATTGTACCTTGCCCAGCTGAACCGCGTAAAATGCCCTGAACGCGCATTTCAGGCGCCATCATCTCGCGAAAAAGGATGGTGCCGGTGACCAAATCTCCGAGGGCTCGGAGTGTTCCACCCACGGCTTTCTGGGCCTGAGTGATGGCCTGCACGGTGTTCGTGGTGCGCGCGCAGATCACGCGAAAAGCGCCATCGTCGGTGATGGAGCGGATGATTGTGTCGCGGTCGGCACCCAGGGTCACGCGGCGAGCCTAGCAGGCGAGGCGGCCAGTGGGCGACCAGCTCTAATTTTCTTTGTAAAGTCGCTCTAATAGACCAGGGTCTTCTTCCAGATCTTCGGGTTCGATGGGGCGAGAAATGACGTAGCGTTCATCAAACCAGTTGCCCAAATCGATCTGTTTACAGCGCATGGAACAGAACGGCCGCGGCTCGAAATCGCTCGCGACATCCTCAAGAATTTTCTGACAGGTGGGGCAGACGATGCGCATATCTTTGGGCTTCCATATTCATGATTGGGGCAGAGCTCAAGCCTCTGCGAGAGCCTCTCGAACGGCTTGAACGGTCGTCTCCAGATCCTGCGCCGTGTGGGCTGCAGAAATGAACGCCGCCTCAAACTGGGAGGGCGGCCAATAGATGCCCCGGGTCAGTAATCCAGCATGAAAACCAGTAAATCGCTGCTTGTTGCAATTCAGAGCCTCAGCCCAAGAGCGCACTTTCTCGTCCGTAAAGAATAGCGTGAGCATGGATCCGACACGTTGCACGCGCGCCCCGCCGCCGGTTTCGGCGATAGCCGCTGTTAGCCCCGCTTCGAGTTGGGCTCCGTAACTTTCAAGCTTGGCATAGACGCTTGGGCTGAGCTCGGCCAAGGTCGCAAGTCCGGCAGTCACGGCCAGCGGATTGCCGCTCAAGGTTCCTGCCTGATAAACGGGCCCGAGAGGCGCCACCTTTTGCATGATGTCAGTCCGCCCTCCATAGACGGCCAACGGCAGACCGCCGCCCACCACCTTGCCGAGACAGGTCATGTCAGGCCTGAGACCGTAAAGCTCCTGCGCACCACCACGCGCCAAACGAGAACCCGTCATCACCTCATCAAAGATTGAAACCGCGCCATGCGTACGACACAGGTCGATGATGGCCTCCAGGAATCCCGGTTCTGGGGGGACGCAACCCATGTTGCCAGCCACTGGCTCGACAATCACACACGCAATCTGCTGGGGATGGGCCTCAAACGCGGCCCGCAGCATTTCGGCGTCGTTATACGGCAAAACCAGCGTGGAAGCCGCCACCGCGCTCGGCACGCCTGCAGAATCTGGATAACCAAACGTCGCGGCGCCACTGCCAGCCTTCACGAGCAGTGAATCTGCGTGGCCGTGATAAGCACCGTCAAACTTCACAATCACATCGCGTCCAGTGAAGCCGCGGGCTACGCGCAAGGCGCTCATCGTGGCTTCGGTGCCGCTCGAAACACAGCGCAACATTTCAATACTCGGGTAGGAGGCTACGATTGCCTCGGCGAATTCCACTTCGAGCTGTGTGGGTGCACCAAAGGAGAGGCCCCGCGTGGCCGCCGCTTGCACCGCCGCAACGACGGCTGGGTGCGCATGTCCGAGCAGTGCGGGGCCCCAGCTGCCAACGTAGTCGAGGTACTCGCGGCCATCGGCGCCAAAAATCTTAGAGCCCAGCGCCTTATTGATAAACACCGGGCTGCCGCCCACGGCTCGAAAAGCGCGCACGGGTGAGTTGACGCCACCTGGCATCAGCTTTTCAGCGCGTGTCATGAGTTGGAGAGACAGCGTGTCGGTCATACCCCGCGGATTATTGCCGAAGCGGGGGG